>NZ_JAHXYK010000008.1:0-248722 GCF_019970005.1 Lysobacter sp. ESA13C
GCCTGCGCCTGCGGTGTCCGCGGCGCCGGCCGCGCCCGACCCGGCGAATACGCCGGCCGCGACCGCGGCAGCGGCCACCGCTGCGCCGCCGCCGAGCGACGCGCCGACGGCTCCCGCGGCTGCCGCAGATACGCCTGCAACGACGCCCGCAACGACGCCGGCCGACGCGAGCGCAAGTGCGAGTCCGACGACGTCCGCTACGCCGGCTGCGCCTGTCGATCCGAGCGCGCCGGCGGCTACGGCAACGCCCGCCGCTGCCGCACCCGCGGCATCGACGGCACCCGCAGCACCCGCAGCAGCGGGTGCCACGTCGCCGAGCGATGCCGCCGCGACGTCGCCTGCCAGCGCCGCCGCGGCACCGTCCTCGGCCGCTGCCGCGGGCACGCCGCCGTCGACTCCTGCGACTCCTGCGACGCCACCGCCCTCGCCGCTGGCCGCGGCGCGCAGCCTGGCGGTCGCCAAGAGCGTCGATCCGCCGACGCCGGCTCCGCCGCCGACCGACGCGCTCAATCAGCAGATCGTGCAGGCGGTCCAATTCACCAACGCCGAGACCGCGTCGTATGCGCCGTCGCAGATCGCGACCGGGCCGGACATGATGATCAGCCAGGCCGCCGGCCTGGTGGCGCAATCGGCCGCGGCCTATTTCGACGGTGTCAGCAAGATCGCGCTGGCCAGCCAAGGCATCCTGATGCGGCAAATGACCCAGGACCTGGTCGACAACCACCTCGAGAAAGCCGCCGAGGACGCGTTGGGCATTCTCGCCACCGACATCCTCATGGGCGCGGCCGCCGCCGTTGCCGCCGCTGCCGGTGCGATGGAAGCCGAGTCGGCGAGCTTCGCCATCGACCGCATCGATTCAAGCATCGCCAAGTACTCCTCGCTGCTGCAGAACCGCAAGGGCAGTTGACCGCCGCGCCGTCCCGCGCGGGCGTGAACGCACGCCCGCGTCGGCCCGCCGTCGCCGCACCGCACCCACAGGACCCGGGCCATGGCTTATTTCGCCTTGCCGTCGCTGACATTGCCGAGCTATCGCTTCGACTACCACAGCCGTTTCGCCGGCATCCTGCCGGTCGAAGATGCGGCGTCGGTGGCCGGCGACTCGCTGCAATTGCCGGTCGCGTACAAGGTGCAGGGCCGCGACGGCACGGTCGAAGTGCAGGCCACGGTCGCCATCGCCAAGGGCCAGCAACTGTCGTTGGCCGCGGCCTTCGGCGGTGGCGAAGCCGACGACGCCCAGGCCGGTCGCGGCGCGGTGTCCTTGTTTCTCAAGGCGCTGTCGTGGATGGAGGAGAGCAATCCGCTCGCCAGCCTGGCCGCCAGCGGCAACCGCGCGCGCTACGAGCGCGGCGAATGCATCGCCGAGAATCTCTACATCGCCTGCGTCTGCTTGACCCGTTGGTTAGGCCTGAACCTGCGCCGCGGCATCGCCGCCACCGACCCGGTGCTGTACAAGACCGTGCGCGGCGCGCTCGAGGCCCTGGTCAAGGGCGCGAAGCCGAACGCCTCGACGACGCTCGACCAGTTGATGCCGGCCTTGCGTTACTTCAACCGCAAGATCTACAGCGCCGGCCAGTACACGCCGTTCGACGATGCCTGCTGCGCGCGCTCGTTCGCGATCAGACGGCTGCGCGCCGAGCCCGATGGCGAAACACGCTATCTGCAGTGGATGGCGATGAGCCTGCGCTATCTCGAACAGCAGGGCGTCGCCCATGTGCAGACGGCCATCGGCGAGGACGAGATCCGCGCGGCCAATGCTGTCGTCGCGAGCTACAACCGAGCCCGCCAGACCCAGTACAAGCTGCTGGCGCGGACCTCGGCGGTCTACGCCGGCGCGCAGGCGCTCGAACGCGATCTGAGCGCCAGGATCCTGCCCCTGTTCGAAGATCCGAGCCTCGGCGAGGTAATCGGCATCGACCTGCCCGGCAGCGGGAACAGGGGCGGCCACTACGCCGAGTTGTTCGCGTTTCTGACTGCGCAGCAGCAGGTTCAACCGAGCCCGGAGCTGACCCGTTTCTTCGGTGCCGGCGCGGGCGCGCGTGCCTTGCAACTGACCAACCACATCCAGTGTGGAGAAGACGCGGGTCTGTCTTCGGACAATCGCTCGGCGATCGGCTATGCCATGGCCTATTCGTTGCGGTTGCCGGCGACGGGTTTCTATCGCGCCTATTCGGACTATGTCTTCGCCTGCCTGGCCGCGGCCAAAGGGCGCCAGGCCGAGGAGGCGCGCGACAGCGCGGGCACGCCGCCGCATCGGACCTACGACGTCTCGGGATTGTTCGACGAGATGTTCCGCAACGACAGCCTGACCTGCGACGGCCTGACCTTGCGCCGCTACGACGTCGCCAGCGCGCGCACGCGCGAGCGGGTCGACTCCGCCGGCAAACGCAACACGATGGCCTTGTGCGAATCGCTGGATCTGCCGTCGTCGGAGCAGGGCCCGAGCTATTACGAGCTGTTGACGGCGAACGCCAGCCTGCTGGGGTTCCGACTCGGCCACGCCTGCCACTACCGCAGCTTCGTCGCTGCGAAGTACCCCTTCATCGCCTTCGACACCCATCTGGGGGGGCATGCGGTCACCGGCGCTCCGGGATGGTTCGCTTCGATCCAGGGTGGCCTCGACGGCTATGTCGACACCGACCTGCTGCGCGTCGCGAGCGACAGGCTGATGTTCACCGGCCTGCAGGCCCTGAGCGCCGCCCAGATCGCCCAACTCCTGAGCCTGGTGCGCGATGCCGCGACGCTGACCGATCTGTTCGTCGCCGGCAAGCCGGTGATCCAGGAGCAATTGGCCGCGGCGATGGCGCTGATCGCGAGCGTCGCCAACCTCGACCGCGCCTATGCCGCATTCCAGGCCTTGGTCGAAGCCCTGGCCGGCGACAGCGGCGTGCGCAGCGTCTGGTTCGCGGCGCTGTGCCGGGCCCTGAACCTGTTCATCAACTGGCGTTCCTACCTGCTCGGCTCGGATGCGCAAGGCCTCGAACACAGCGATATCCAGGACGAATTCCTGCGCACGATCGTGCTGCTGGCCTACGACCTGGTGCCTTTCGAGGCCTCCGCGTCGAGCCAGGGCAACGTCGGCGCGCAGTTGCAACAACTGGTCGCCAGCGTCTCGGCCGCCTACTGGCAGGCCACGGTCGGCCCACTCGCGGCTTTTGCCGGCACGCGGCAAATCACTGCGTCGATCGCCGGATACAAGGCGCCGGCGTCCGTCGTCACCGTCACGCGCAAGCCCAGCCCGGCCTGATCGGCGACCGCATTGCGTATCGCATCCCTTGTAAGACCGGAGTTCGCAATGGACGAGAATCTGCATTACCTGCTGCACGAGGAACTGGAAGGTCTGTTCGATCTGCCGGCGGTCAAAGCTGCGCAAGCGGCGTCGCAACAGGCGGTGGAGCAGGCCGTATCGGCGGCGCACGCCGCATCGAGCGAGGCGATGGAGCACGCGCTCGCGCCGGCATCGGCGCCGCCGGTGGCGCCGGCGACCGCACCGGTAGCGGATCCGGCGCCGCCGGCTGAGCCGGCCGCGGACGGCGACGAGCTGATCGAGCGCTTCCTGCGCCCGGACGTACTCGAAGCGCTGACGAAACTGGCCGGGGTGTCGCCCGAGCAGGTCCTGACGGCCTTGGCCAAGCTGGTCGGCGTGCAGCCCCAGCAGGTGCTGAGCGCGTTGCTGAAGCAGTTGGGAGCGCGCTGATGTCCGCCGCCCCTCCCGATGCAAGCTTCGCCAGCGCAGCGGCCGTCAACGGCGCCGCGCTCAATGGCGCCTCGAATGGTGCCTCGATGAGCCGAACCGCCGCCGATCCGATCCGCACCGAACTGGACCATCACGTCGGCCTGTTGGCCTTGCACGTGCTCGGCCGCGAACTCAGCGACGGAGAACGCGTGCAGGTGAGCGCGGCGCTGGATGCGATCGACGCCGATTCCAAGGCGCGCGCAGCGGCGCCGGCCGGCGCGCCGACGGTCGGACAGCTCGGCCGTTCGCAGGCCGGCAACCTCATCGAATCCGGCCGTCAGCGCATCGAGGACGTGATCGAGCAAAGCCTGCGCCGTACCCAGGCGACGGTGCGCAAGGATGCGCGCGCCGAGCGCGAAGCCGAGGCGGCGGTGCTCGGCGCGGTCGAGCGCGCCACCTCGCTCGACGATCTGCGTCCGCCCAAGCCGCCGCCGGGCAACGCAGGCGCCGCCGGCGAGCGGCCGATGATCGCGCAGATCGCCGATCAACTCGCGCACCTGGTCCAGCTCGAAGTCGAGGCCTGCTTCGACAAACAGTTCGGGCCGCTCGCCAAACAACTGCAAAGCGTGATCGACGCCGCGAAGGACAACGGCCTGATCCCGAAGACCCAGAATTCCGCGCCATCGGACGAGTCGCGTGCCGATGCGGAAAACAGCGGAAATTCCGCTGCAAAACCCGATCGGGACAACAACTAAAACACGCCGCCAAGGCGCCAGCATCGGCTTCACAACGCGATAGATGACTCGTTCTTCCAACACGTACGGCATCGGCCGTACTTCATCCCTCCAAGGAGTTCAACATGGCTTTCCCTACCGCCGTCAACGATCAAATCACCGATGCCGTCACCCAGTCCAACGTCAAGGTCATCGGCGAGGCGCCTGCCTTCGCGATGGGCTCGATCTACCAGTCGATGGCCCACTCGACCGGCATCCTGTTCGAAAACGCCGTGTCCGCGCAGCAGCAGCAGAACACGCTGGCGCAGGCGGCGGCCAACCAGGGCGTGATGCAGATCTACAGCCTCGACACCACCGCCGCCGCCGGCGCGACCGAAAAGATCGCCCAGACCGGCGTGTCGGACAACCTGACCAGCCTGCTGACCGTGCTGCGCGCGTTCAAGCCGTAATCGGTTCGATTCGCATACCTCGCAGCCGTTCGGGCCTGACCGCGACGGTCAGGCCGCAGATGCCGGTCCGCGCTCGCGCTGAGCCGGGCCGGCATCCGGGCTCATTCGCTTTCCAGTAATCGCCAACCGAGGATTTCTTCATGGCCTTTCCCACCGCAGTCAACAATCAGATCACCGACGCCGTCACCCAGTCCAACGTCAAGGTCATCGGCGAAGCGCCGGCCTTCGCCATGGGCTCGATCTTCCAGGCCGCCGCGCACTCCACCGGCATCCTGTTCGAGAACGCGGTTTCCTCGCAGCAGCAGCAGAATTCGTTGTCGCTGGCCGCCGCCAACCAGGGCGTGATGCAGATCTACAGCGTCGACACCACCGCCGCCGCAGGCGCCACCGAGAAGGTCGCTCAGACCGGCGTGGCGGACAACCTGACCAGCCTGTTGACCGTGCTCACCTCGTTCAAGCCGTCGCCGTACGCGTAATCCGCAAGGGACACGATGCCGGGCCGCTGCTGGCGCCGGCATCGTACCGGCTCCTGCGTGCCGGGTTCGCGCTGGCGGCGCCGCAACGGCGCCGCACCTCCGACACAGCTCGATCGACGGATCTCGCCGCTCGCCGCAGGCTCCGAACGCAGACGATCCACAGGGGGCGTTATGCAACGTGCCATCGGCCGCATGCGCGGCCACCATGATCGCGGCCTCGTCGCCGCCCGGACTTACGCAACCGCCAGCTCGGGCACGCGGCCGCCCGTATGTGCGTGACACTCGAAGACAACATCGCCGTGCGCCGGCGCCGCTGGGGCCTGGATCGCTGCAACCTCCTGCGCGGTTTGCCGGCGACGCTGCTGGAACACATCGCCCGTCATTCCACCGAACTCAACCTCGAAGAAGGCGATGCGCTGTTCTTCAAGAACGATTCCAGCGACTTCCTCGCCTTCGTCATTCACGGGCGGATCTATAAGCTGCTGTACGGTCCCGATGGCCAGGAGCTCATCGTCGACACCATCGAAAGCGGCGAAACGGTCGACGAAACGCCGTTGCTCGACAATCACTCGCATACCTTCACCGCGGTGGCCTACAGTCCGACCCGCGTGCTGTTGCTGTCGCGCCGCCACTTCCCGAGCCTGACCGCGGACCCGGCGGTCATCGAACGCGCCCATGCCTCGTTGTGCATGCGCTTGCGGCAAGCGGTGGAAAGCCTGGAGACGATGTGCCTGCATCGCCTCGAGTCGCGTCTGGCGAGGTATCTGTTGTCGCTGATGCGCTCGCAGACGCGTCCGCGCGAGGACAGTTTCGAGGTCGCCCTGCCGCCGACCCAGAGCATCCTGGCGGCGATGGTTAACGCCAGCCGGCCCAAGTTGAACGCGCAGTTGCAGACCTGGCACCGCAGCGGCCTGGTCAGCCGCAAGCGCAACATCCTGCGGATCAACGATATCGACCAGTTCCGCTGCAAGGCCTATCTCGGACGCGATGCCGAGAAGCCGCACGCACGGGCCCGTTCTACCGCGGCCCGCCACAGCGCCTGAAGCGGACGCCTTCGCGCCCGTTTCGATTCGCAGCTATTTCAACATCGGCCCGAGCCGAGTCCACACGTGATCGCGCAGCTTCGGCTGCGCGCTCGCGATCGGATGCAGGTTGTCGGCCTGGAACGCGGCGCGGTCGAGGGCGATCGGTTCGAGCAGGAACGGTAGCAGGGCGGTGCCGTGCTGGTTCGCCAGTTCGCGGAAGTTGCGCTCGAAGCCCTGGGTGTACTCCTTGCCGAGGTTCGGCGGCATGCGCATGCCGATCAGCAGCACCTGTGCCTTGGCCGCCTTGGCCGCGGCGATCATGCGTTCGAGGTTGGCCCGGCTCTGCGCCAGTTGCAGTCCGCGCAGGCCGTCGTTGGCGCCCAGTTCGATCACCACGACGGCCGGACGGTTGCGCTGCAGTTCGCCGGCGATGCGCGAGGCGCCGCCGGCGGTGGTTTCGCCGCTGATGCTGGCATTGACCACCTTCCAGCCGGGCTTGGTCTTGGCGATGCGCTCGGCGGTCAGCGCCACCCAGCCCTGCGAAGCGGCCAGGCCGTAGCCGGCCGACAGCGAGTCGCCCATGAACAGCACGGTGCGCGCCGCCTTGGCCGCCGGTGCGGCGACCGCAGGCTTGGCCGAGGCTCGTGGGGCGGTCGCCGGTTGCGCCTGCAGCGGCGCCCAAGCGCTCAGCAGCACGGCCGCGGCCAGCAGCGCGGAGCGGGCGCCACGACCAACGGCCCATTGAACGCGGCCCGGCGATGCCGCATATCGTTCTTTCCGGGCCGCGATATCGCCGGCCGGGCCGCAGGCGCGGTCCGGGGCGATGCTGGCGCTCGCGCCGTCGCGATCCCCGAAATCGAAGCCCTCGCGGTTGCAGTTCTTAAAACTCATTTAATAACGTCTCCCGAAGATACGGCGAGGCAAGCAGATAGGACGATCATGGCAGCTTCCAACCTGGCCGATTCGATCATGGCCGATTCCATCGTGAAGGGGCGCGACGGGACGCACGCTGAAGCGGTATCGCGTGCGGCGGTGCCGACCCTCGAGGTCGACCGGCTGAGCAAGCGTGTGGCGTTGCCGTCCGGCGAACTCACGATCCTCGATGGGGTCGGATTTTCGATCGCCAAGGGCGACACGGTCGCGATCGTCGGGGCCTCCGGCTCGGGCAAGAGCACCCTGCTGTCGTTGATGGCGGGCCTGGACTCGCCGAGCAGCGGCACGGTCGTGCTCGACGGTGAACCGATTTCCTCGCTCGACGAGGACGGTCGCGCGCGCGTGCGCAGCGAGAAAGTCGGCTTCGTGTTCCAGAGCTTCCAACTGTTGCCATCGCTGACCGCGTTGGAAAACGTGATGTTGCCGCTGGAACTGCGCGGCGACCGCGATGCCTTCGCGCCGGCGCAAGCGATCCTGGCCAAAGTCGGCCTGGGCCAGCGCCTGGATCATTACCCGCGCCAGTTGTCCGGCGGCGAGCAGCAGCGCGTCGCGCTCGCGCGCGCCTTCGTGACCCGGCCGTCGTTGTTGTTCGCCGATGAGCCCACCGGCAATCTCGACACCCACACCGGCCAGGCGATCATCGAATTGCTGTTCGAACTCAACGCCGATGCCGGCACGACCTTGGTACTGGTGACCCACGACGAGCACTTGGCCGAGCGCTGCCATCGCCGCATCCGCCTCGACAGCGGCCGCCTGGTGCAGGAGTGAGCGGCATGCCCCGCACCGTGTCGTTGGCGTGGCGGCAGCTGCGCCGCGACCTCAAGGCCGGCGACGTGCGCATCCTGCTCGCGGCGCTGGTATTGGCCGTGTTGGCGGTGACCGCGGTCGGCTTCGTCACCGATCGCGCCGAACGCGCGTTGACCATCGAAGCCAATCGCCTGCTCGGCGGCGATGCAGTGATCCGCGCCGATCACCCGATCGAAGGCGCCCTGCGCCGGGCGGCGTCGGTGCCGGCGCTGCGCCGCGCCGAAGCCACCGAACTGCAGACCATGATCCGGGTCGGCGAACGCCTGCAACTCGGCGATCTGCGCGCGCTCGGCGAAGGCTTTCCCTTGCGCGGCAGTTTCCGCATCGTCGATCGCGCCGGTGGCGCCGAACGCGATGCGCAGGGCGTGCCGGCGAAGGGCACGGTGTGGATGAGCCGCGCCGGCGCCGACACGCTCGGCGCGCAGATCGGCCAGAGCATCGCGATCGGCGATTCCAGCCTGCGCCTGGCCGCGCTGGTGGTGCAGGAACCGGATGCCTCGCTCGACTATTTCAACATCGCGCCGAAGGTGTTTCTCAACGCTGGCGATCTGCCCGCGACCGGGCTGGTCCAGCCCGGCAGCCGCATCCGCTATCGCCTCGTCGTCGCCGGTGCGCCCGGTGCGGTCGAGCGTTTCGTCGCCGCGGCCAAGCCCGCGCTGCAACGCGGCCAGCGCCTGGAAACCATTTCCGACGCGCGTCCGGAAGTGCGTTCGGCGCTCGACCGCGCCGGGCGTTTCCTCGGTTTGGCCGCGCTGGTCTCGGTGGTGTTGGCGGCGGTCGCGGTGGCGATGGCCGCACGCCGCCATAGCGAGCGCCATTTGTCCGGCACCGCGGTGATGCGCTGCCTTGGCGCCAGCCAGCGCACCCTGGTCGGCATTCACGTCGGCGAGATGGTGCTGCTGGGTTTGATCGCGAGCGCGATCGGTGTCGCGCTCGCCTTCGGCCTGCAATGGCTGATCGGCGGTTGGCTGGAACAGGCCTTGAAGATGTCGATCCCGGGCGCGGGCTGGTTGCCGGCGGTGCAAGGCTTCGGTGTCGGCATGGTGGTGTTGCTCGCTTTCGGCGCGCCGCCGGTGCTCGCGCTGCGGCGCGTGCCGGCCCTGCGCGTGCTGCGCCGCGATCTCGACCCGACCGAGCCCAGCGCCTGGGTGGTCGCGATCGTCGGCCTGCTCGGCCTCGGCGCCTTGTTGTGGTGGAAGGCCGGTTCGGTCGCGCTCGGCGCGGCCATGCTCGGCGGCATCGCCGCGACTCTGGCGGTGCTCGCTTTGCTGGCCTGGGGTTTGATCGTGGTGGTGCGTCGCCTGCGTTCGCGCTTGCGCGGCAGCCTGCGCTACGGCCTGGCCAACGTCAGCCGCCGCGCCGGCACCAGCATCGCCCAGGTCTCGGCGCTCGGCCTGGGCCTGATGGCCTTGCTGCTGCTGACCTTCGTGCGCACCGATCTGCTCGATCGCTGGCAGCTGTCGTTGTCGGCCGATGCGCCAAACCGCTTCATCATCAACGTGCAGCAGGACCAGATCGCCGACGTGCGCCGTTTCATCGGCGAGCAAGGCCTGCCGGCGCCGACCCTGTTTCCGATGATCCGCGGGCGCCTGGTCGCGCACAACGGCAAGGCCGTCACCGGCGCCGACTATGCCGAGCGCGGCGAGCGCGCCAAGCAATTGGCCGAGCGCGAATTCAATCTGTCGGTTGCCGACAGCCTGCGCTCGGACAACAAGATCGTCGACGGCACGTTCTGGGCCGCGCGAAAGCTCGCCCGGCCAGAGGTTTCGGTCGAAGAAGGTTTCGCCGAGGAGCTGGGCTGGAAGCTCGGCGACCAGGTCGGCTTCGACATCGCCGGGCAGAACTTCCAGGCCACCGTCACCAGCCTGCGTAAGGTCGATTGGGAAAGTTTCCGCCCGAACTTCTTCGTCATCGCTTCGCCCGGTTCGCTCGACGGTTATGCGGCGAGCTACATCACCGCGATGAACGTGCCGGCCGAGCGCACGCGTTTCACCTCGCAGTTGGTCGAACGCTTCCCGAACCTGTCGGTGATCGACATCGACCAGGTGCTCAAGCAAGTGCGCAGCACCGCCGACCAGGTCTCGACCGTGGTCGAGGTGGTGTTCTATTTCTCCCTGGTCGCCGGCGTGCTGGTGTTGATGGCGGCGGTCAGCGCGAGCCAGGACGAACGCTTGCTCGAAGGCGGGGTGATGCGCGTGCTCGGCGGCAGCCGGCGCCAGTTGCGCCTGGCCCAGGCCTCGGAGTTCGCCGCGATCGGTTTGCTGTCGGGTTTGACCGCCGCCATCGCCGCTTCGGTGCTGGCCGGCGTGGTCGCGGTGCAAGTGTTCGATCTGCCTTGGGAATTCGACGCGCGCATGGCCGCGTTCGGCGCCGCCGCCGGCGTGCTGGCGGCCTTGGCGGCCGGCATGTTCGCTACTCGCCGGGTGCTGGACGCACCGCCGTCGGTGACCTTGCGCGAATTGCAGGGCTGAGTTCGGCGAGCCGACCTCACTGAACTTCGGCTTCGATAAGCCCCTCTCCCGCGTGCGGGAGAGGGGCGCGCGCAGCGGTGAGGCTCACCGATCTTGGGTCACTCGCTGACCTGCGGCTCCGCCTGGAACCGGCGCGCATAGCCGCGCTCCTGCGCGACCCGCTCGACCTCACCGTCGGCAAGGTCCGGTGCCGCATACACCGCATAGACCGTATCGTTCTGCCGCAAGCCGACGTGGTGCAAGCGGTAACGCGAGTGGCCGCTGCCGGTGTCGGGCGGGTAATGGCGCGGCGGCGTGCCGTCGTCGAGATCGAGTTCGCTGTTGTCGACGGTGCCGCCGATGAAAAGGGCTCGCATCGTGGGTCGCTCCTTGGGCTGGACGATGTTCCATCCTCGCGGTCGCGGCGTTGCGTGGCGATGAAGCCGCTGTTGCGCAGCCGCAACGACGCCGCAGCGCGAACGCGCCGACGACGATCACTCGCCCGGCGAGAGGTGGCCGGAAAACACCCGGTGCCGCGGGTGCAGGCGCAACCATAAGGTCTGCGCCAGCAACAACACGGCGATCGCCACCGCGCCCCAGGCGGCGATCTGCGCGCCATGCAAGACCGACCCGGATTGTTCGACGTAGACGCCGGCCAGGCCCCATAGCGCGGCGATCGTATAGCCGGCGTTGCCGCGCATGCGCGCGTTCAACAGCAACAGCAGCGCGGCGGCTGCGGCCAGCAGCACCAGGCTCCAGGCCAGCATGTCGTCGGTCGGCAACAGGCGATAGGCGACGATCACCTGGGCAGTGTTCAGGAACGCGGCCAGGCTGAGCCAGCCGGCATGTAAGGAGATCGGGAACTTGGCCCAGGCGATCTGCCCGGGCAGGGGGTGGCTGTCGCGCGACAGCAGCACCGCGCAGCGGGCCAGGCAGGCCAGCGCCAGCCAGATCACCGCCAAGGCCAGCCAGAACCACTGTTGGGAGAAGATCGGCATCCACAGCGCGGTCAGGGTGAAGCCGGCGGCCGCGGCCGGGCGCAGCCGGCGCAGGCTGTCGGCGCCGCGATAGCGCCCGCGCAGCTGCCAGAAGGCGAAGATCAGGTCGCCGAGGAAGATCGGGCCCCAGATCGCGAAGGCGTAGCCGGCCGCGACCAGCAGGGTGGGGTAGCGGTCGGAGATCGTGCCGTTGTCGGGGCCGAACACGCCCTGTTGGGAAAACCAGGCCACCGCGGGCATCAACAGGGCCGCAATCAGGACGGGCAGGCGCATGAGGCATGCATTCCGTTGGATGCGATGCCGCCACCCTAGCGCGGTCGCGCGTAAAATCCGTGCGATGACCGCCATTCAGAATTACCCGCATGCGCGTTGACCGCTCCGACGACGCGCTCGACACCCTCTTCCAGCCCCTCGCCGACGGCGTGCTGCGCTGGCCCGAACAGGGCGGCGCGCTGTTCCTGCACGCGCGCGACGGCATCGGCCTGCGTCAGCAGCCGCGCCCCGGCCTGGTCTGCGAACAGGGCTTCAAGCCCGAAGTCGACGCCTTGCACCGCGCCGGCCTGGACACGGTCGACCTGGACACGCTCGACCCGGCCCGGCGCTTCCCGCTGGTGCTGGTGCTGCCGCCGCGCCAGCGCGACGAGGCACGAGCGCTGTTCGCCCAGGCGATCGCGCGCACCGCACCCGGCGGGCGCGTGCTCGCCTGCATGCGCAACGACGAGGGCGCGCGTTCCGGCGAGACCGACCTGGGGCGCATCGCCGGCCCGGTCGGCAGCCTGTCCAAGCGCAAATGCCGCGCGTTCTGGACCGCACCGCTGGACGGCGCGGCCGATCCTGCCCAGGCCGCGGCCTGGGCGGCGTTCGACGCGCCGCGCGAGATCCTCGGCGGCCGCTTCGTCAGCCGCCCCGGGGTGTTCGCCTGGGACCGCATCGACACCGCATCGGCCTTGCTCGCGGCGCACCTGCCGAGCGATCTGCGCGGCCATGCGGCCGATCTCGGCGCCGGCTACGGCTATCTTTCGGCCGAATTGTTGGCGCGTTGCCCCGGCGTCGTCGCCGTGGACCTGTACGAAGCGCAGGCGCGCGCGCTGGAACTGGCGCGAACCAATCTGTCGCGCGTGGCGACGACGGCCGAGCTCGAGTTCCACTGGCACGACGTCACCGCCGGCCTCGACCGCGGTTACGACGTGATCGTCAGCAACCCGCCGTTCCACGGCCAGGGCCGCGACGAACGCCCCGACCTGGGCCGCCGCTTCATCGCCGTCGCCGCCGAGGCCTTGAACCCCGGTGGTCGCCTGTGGCTGGTGGCGAACCGCCATCTGCCCTACGAATCGGTGCTCGACGAACGCTTCGGCCAGGTTCGCATCGTCGCCCAGCGCGGCGGCTTCAAGGTCGTCGAAGCGATCAAGCATTCGAAGGCTCCGGGCAGGGCGCGCGCATGAAACTGGTCAAGCTGATCGCCAATCTGGGCTATGGCAGCCGCAAGGACGTCACCGCGATGTTCCGCTCGGGCCGCATCACCGATGCGCAGGGCGAGGTGCTGTACGCCGACGACAAGGTCGCCCACGAGGCGATCCGCCTCGACGGCGAGCCGCTCGATCCGCCGGCCGGCCTGACCCTGCTGTTGCACAAGCCGGTCGGTTACACCTGCTCGACCAAGGACCCCGGACGCATCGTCTACGACTTGCTGCCGCCGCGTTTTCGCGCGCGTTCGCCGTTGTTGTCCTCGGTCGGCCGGCTCGACCGCGAGACCAGCGGCCTGCTGTTGTTCACCGACGACGGCGGTCTGCTGCATCGGATCGTGTCGCCGAAGGCGCAGCTGGCCAAGGTCTACGAGGCCACGCTGGCCGCCGATCTGCGCGGCGACGAGGGCGCGATCTTCGCCAGCGGCGAGCTGATGCTGGAGTCGGAACAGACGCCGTTGGCACCGGCCGCGCTCGACGTGGTCGCCCCACGCCAGGCTCGCCTGACTCTGACCGAAGGCCGCTATCACCAGGTGCGGCGCATGTTCGCCGCGGTCGGCAACCACGTCGAAGCCCTGCACCGCAGCCGCATCGGCGGCTTGTCGCTGGGCGATCTGCCGAGCGGGCAATGGCGCCGGCTCGACGCGTCCGATATCGAGACCTTGTTCCGTGGTTGAGTCCGGATTGCCGCCGATCGATTTCGTCCCCGATGCGGTGTTGTTCGACATGGACGGCCTGATGCTGGACAGCGAGCGCGCGATGCTCGAGACCTGGCGCGCCGCCGCGGTGGAGGAGTCGATCGAAGCCGACGACGCGCTGTGGCTGAGCATGGTCGGCATGCACGATCGCGCCAGCCACGCGATGCTCGCCGAGCGCCTCGGCGCCGACACGGCCTTGCGCCTGCGCGACGCCGGCGACCGCCTCTACGACGCGCGCGTCGCCGTCGGCCTGCCGCTCAAGAGCGGTTTGATCGACTTGCTGGACCTGCTCGATGCGCACGGTATCCCGAAGGCGGTCGCGACCTCGACCCGCCGCGAACGCGCGCTGGCGAAGCTGACTTCGAGCGGCCTGATCGAGCGGTTCGCGGTGATCGTCACCGGCAGCGACGTCGAGCATGCGAAGCCGGCGCCGGACATTTATTTGTTGGCTGCACGGCAGCTCGGCGTCGATCCGCGCCGTTGCCTGGTGCTGGAAGATTCCGAGCCCGGCGTGCGCGCTGCGCTCGCCGCCGGCGCAACGCCGATCCAGGTGCCCGACCTGGTTCCGCCGCGTGCGGAATTGCGCGGCCTGGGGCACCGCATTGCCGATTCGCTGGTGCAGGCGCGCACTTTGTTGGATAGGGCGCTGGGTGCGCGCGCGGCGGCTGCGGGCTAAGCGCGGGCTGGTCGGGCTGGCGTAGGGCAAGAGCAACTCCCGCCCTGGCCCCCCTTTGCAAAAGGGGGGAAGTGCTTCCGGGCAGGTGCTCTTCGCCATCGGATGTATCCGTCGCTCGCGGACTTTCAAGCCGATGCGAACGTGCTAGCCGTGGCGAGCGGCCCCGAGTCTGCAACCTGCCAGCGAATCCATACATCAAGTCGCGCTGGCTGTTCCTCCTTTTTGGAAAAGGGGGAAAGGGGGATTTGCTCTGCTCTGCCCGTCGCCCCTGCCGTCCACCGAGCGTTAGCCAATCAACCCGCCATCAGCTTGCGCCAGCCCTCCAGGCCGAGCTTTTCCAAGGTCGCCAGATTGCGTTCGACGATCACGTCCGGATCGGGGAAGGCCGCGACCGCGCGTTCTACGCTGGCTTCGCGCAACAGATGCAAGGTCGGGTAGGGCGAGCGGTTGGTGCAGTTGCCGACGTCGTCGTAGGCGGTGTCGGCGAACTGATAGTCCGGGTGGAAGCTGGCGACCTGGATCTCGCCTTCCAGGTCCAGCGCGGCGACCGCGCCGTCGGCGAGTTCCAGGAAGTCGTTGAAGTCCAGGAACTCGTTCAAGACGTGCGGATGGATCAGCACGGTGGTGTCGATCAGCTCCGGGTCGCTCTGCTCCAGCAGCACCAGCTCCGAGGCCAGCTCTTCCAGCAGGGCTTCGGTCGTCGTGGCCTCGCTGAGGACGAAACGCACCTGGCCCTTGGCCAGCACCGCCTTAGCGAAGGGGCACAGGTTCAGGCCGATCACTGCGCGCTCCAGCCAGCGCCGGGTCGCCGCGATCGGGTCGTCGCCGGACGGGGCCATCGCGCTCATCTCAGTCGCGGAAGTTGTCGAATTGCAGCGGGCGCTCGAATTCGCCGCCCTTGAGCAGTGCCATCACCGCCTGTAGGTCGTCGCGCTTCTTGCCGGTGACGCGCAGCTTGTCGCCGTTGATCTGGGTCTCGACCTTGAGCTTGGCGTCCTTGATGGTCGCGGCGATCTTCTTCGCCAGCTTTTGCTCGATGCCCTGCTGGACGGTGATCTTCTGGCGCGCGCGGGCCAGGTTGGTCTCGACGTCGCCGAATTCCAGGCAACGGGCGTCGATGTTGCGCGCGATCAGGCGCGCACGCAGGATCTGGGTCATCTGCTCGAGCTGGAATTCGCTCGGCGCCGACTGGGTGATGCTCTTGTCGTCGAGGACGAACTCGGCATCGACGCCCTTGAAATCGAAACGGTTGCCGAGTTCGCGGTTGGCTTGGTCGACCGCATTGGTGAGTTCGTGGGTGTCGACTTCGGACACGACGTCGAAGGAAGGCATGGCACACTCGCTGGGGGGAGAACCGGCAAAGGGTAACGCAAGCGCGGGGGCGATATGCACTGTTGCGGCGGGCCGACGCCCCGCTCATCGGGGCGCCGATAAACTCCGTTCACCCGTTTCCAGGATCCGACCTCATGCACAAAACCGCCGCCTACGCCGCCGTCGATGCGCGCACGCCGCTGGCTCCGTTCTCGATCGAGCGCCGCGAGCCGGGCCCGAACGAGGTCCTGATCGACATTCTCTATTGCGGCGTCTGCCATTCCGACATTCACCAGGCCCGCGACGAGTGGGGCGGTTCGGCCTTCCCGATGGTGCCGGGCCACGAAATCGTCGGCCGGGTCGCCCGACTCGGCGCCAACGTCAAGAGCTTCCAGCTCGGCGACGCGGTCGGCGTCGGCTGTTTCGTCGATTCGTGCCGCGAATGCCCGCAGTGCCGGGCCGGCGAGGAGCAGTACTGCGACCAGGGCATGACCGGCACCTACAACTCGCGCGAGCGCGGCACCGGGGCGCCGACCTACGGCGGCTATTCGACCCGCATCACCGTCGACCAGGACTACGTGCTGCGCATTCCCGAGTCGATTCCGCTGGATCGCGCCGCGCCGCTGTTGTGCGCCGGCATCACCACCTACTCGCCGTTGAAGCATTACGGGGTCAAGGCCGGCGACGAAGTCGCGGTCGTCGGCCTCGGCGGCCTGGGCCATATGGCGGTCAAGATCGCGGTGGCGATGGGCGCGCGGGTGACCGTGCTGAGCACCTCCGAGTCCAAGCGCGAGGCGGCGCTGGCGCTGGGAGCGCAGGCCTTCGCCGCCACCCGCGACAAGGCGACCTTCAAGACGCTGTCGCGTTCCTTCGATTTCATCATCGACTCGGTGTCCGGCGATCACGATTACAACGCCTACCTGGGCCTGTTGAAGTTCGACGGCACCATGGTCCTGCTGGGCATTCCGGAAACGCCGTCGACGGTCGCCGCGGGCGCGCTGATCATGCAGCGGCGCAAGCTCGGCGGTTCGCTGATAGGCGGCATCCGCGAAACCCAGGAAATGCTGGATTTCTGCGCCGAACACGGCGTGGCCTCGGACATCGAGCTGATCGACATCGCCCAGATCAACGAGGCCTACGAACGCATGATCAAGGGCGATGTGCGCTACCGCTTCGTCATCGACATCGCCAGTCTGGGCCAGGCGGCCTGAGGCGAGTCCGGGACGGCCGCCGAACCGCGGCCGTCGTTCTCGACTTCGTCGTCCCCAGCACGGCCGCCTTCCCGATTCCGTCATCCCGGGCGCGACTGTTGTCCTCGATTCGGCCCTTCCCGCGCAGGGCGTTTCCTCGATTTCGTCATCCCCGCGAAGGCGGGGATCCAGGGCTCGTCCGAGTAGAGCGCTGAAGTCTCTACGTCTGCGGCCCGGCCAGGGCGCATCGCACCCTGGCGTTCACGGCCGTGCGAGCCGGTGGCTCGCACCCACGTCCGCTCACCCCCGCCTATGCGGGGATGACGGGCAAAAAGTGAGCGCTCCAAGCCTCATGGGGTTACGAGGTGAGGTCGCCATCCCCATGCCGCCTCCTTCGCGCGGCCTTGGCCCGGCCTGCCGCTAAGCTGCGGCCATGCCCCTGTTGCTGCTGATTCCGCTGGCCTTGCTCCTCCTGCTGATGCTGTGGGCGGTGCTGTTGCCGCTCGGGCTGATCCAGCGCTATCGCTACGGCAAGGCCCGGCGCCGGGCCCTGCCGTGGGCGGTGCGGCTGGCGGCGGCCTTGTCGCTGCTGTCGCTGCTGATCTTCTTCGTCAGCGCCTGGCTGGTCGGCTACTGGATCGCCGATGCGCCGCTGTATGCCGCGCTCGGCTGGGGCGCAGGCCTGTTGCTCGGTCTGCTTGGCGTCTGCCTGACCCGCTTCGAGTACGAGGCCCAGAGCCTGTACTACACGCCGAACCGCTGGCTGATCCTGGGCCTGACCCTGGTGGTCGCAGCGCGGATCGTGTTCGGCCTGTGGCAGGCCGCGCATGGCTGGAGCGACCATGCCAGTTGGTTGCCGCGGCAAGGCAGCCTGCTCGCGGTGGGCGGCCTGCTGCTCGGCTACTACCAGGCCTACAGCGTGGGGCTCGGACGCCGGCTGCGTCGGCGCGGCTGATCCTGCTCTGCCGCGGCTGGCTCTGTCGGCGCCGGCCCGGGCGGCATCGTCCCGGTCTCATCGCGTCCGCCGTCGGCCGGATGACGCGCGCAGGCGCGGCGGGCAAGATAGACGGTCCCGCTTCGATCGGCCGACATGTCCTTCTCGTCACACCACCGCTTCCTGTCCTGCGCCCGGCACGCCGCTTGCGCCGGCCAGCGCTCGTCATGAGCGTGGCGCATCCGCATCGCCGTCGCGCGATGGCGACCATGCTGGTCGCGGTGGTGATGTTCTCGATCATGGACGCGCTGCTGAAGCTGCTGTCGGCGCACTACCAACCCTTCCAGGTCGCCGCGCTGCGCGGCGCGTCCTCGCTGCCGTTCGTGCTGACCTGGGCGTTGGCCAGCGGCGGGCTGAAGCCTCTGTTGCGGGTGCGCTGGTCGCTGCATCTGCTGCGCGGCGTGCTCGGCATCGGCATGATGGCGACCTTCGTCTACGGCGTGCATCGGTTGCCGCTGTCGACGACGTATTCGATCTTCTTCATCGCGCCTTTGCTGATCACCGCGCTGTCCGGGCCGATCCTCGGCGAACGGGTCGGGCCGCGGCGCTGGGTCGCGATCGGCATCGGCTTGATCGGCGTATTGGTACTGCTGCGGCCGAGCGGCGAGGGCATGCTGAGTCTGGCCGCGCTGGCGGTGTTGGCCGCGGCGTTGGGCTATGCGGTCAGCGCTATTACCGTGCGCCTGTTGTCGCGCACCGACAGCACCCAGGCGATGATGGTCTGGCTGATGGTGATGTTGACCCTCGGCGCCGGCGCCCTGGCCTTGCCTGCGTGGGCGCCGATCCGCGGCGAAGACCTGTGGCTGATCGCCGGCCTCGGCGTCGCCGGTTCGATCGGGCAATACGCGGTCACCGAAGCCTTCCGCCTCGGCGAGGCCTCGCTGATCGCGCCGCTGGAGTACACGGCCTTGATCTGGGGCGTATTGCTCGACCTCAGCTTGTGGGGCGTATTGCCCGATTCGACGACCTGGATCGGCGCCGCCATCATCGTCGCCAGCGGGCTGTATTTGCTGCGCCGCGAACGCGTCCACGTCGAGGCCGAACATCCCTGAGCGCGGTGCCGTTCTGGCCGAGGCTCACCGAAACTCCTGCTGTCTCACCCAAGGCACCGCAGCGCAGCGCTTTCGCCGCAGCGCGCCATGACGATTTCTTCGCCACGGCGTAGTGTCGAGGGGTAGTCAGGGGGAGAGCCACGATGACCTCGCTCGTCCACGCGCCGGGAGCGCCGTGTTGGTTCGAGTTGGCGACCGACGGCCAGGTCGCGGCCGAGGCGTTCTATTGTGCTTTGTTCGGTTGGACCATCGAACGCACCCCGATGCCGGACAGCAGTCCGTACACGATCTTCAAGCTCGACGGCCACGACGTCGCCGGCGCCTACAGCCTGGTGCCCGGCGCCTGGCCGGGGCCGGACGGCAGCAGCGTGCCGCATTGGGGCGTGTATTTCCGCGCCGCCGACTGCGACACCGTCGCCAAGCGCGCCGTCGCGCTGGGCGGGCGTTTGATCGCCGCGCCGTTCGAGCTCATGGAGCATGTACGCATGGCGGTGTGCAGCGATCCGGAAGGCGTCGCCTTCCTGCTCGCCCAGCAGCGCGCGCATCCCGGCGTCGACCGCCTCGGCGTCGACAACGCCGTGTGCTGGGCCGAACTGGCCACGCGCGACCTCGACCGCGCCGAAGCCTATTACCGGCGCTTGTTCGGTTGGCGCATGCAGGCGCAGCCGGCCGCGGCGAGCGGCTACCGGGTGTTTTCCGACGATCGGCGCAGGCTCGGCGGCCTGATGCAGATGGGACCGGAGTGGGGCGACATGGCACCGCATTGGTCGATCTATCTGCAGGTGCGCGATGTCGATGCCTGCGTCGCGCGCGCGGTGGCGCTCGGCGGCCGCGTCCTGCTGGCGCCGTTCGACGCCGGCGCCGACCGCATCGCGCGCCTGAGCGATCCGAGCGGGGCCGCGTTCTATCTGATCCGCGTGGCCGATCCGCGCGCGTTCGCCTGAGCGCCGGCGACGACGGCGCACTGAACGACGCCAATCGAAATGACAGCGGGCGAAACGACAACGGGCTCCCGAAGGAGCCCGTTGGGTGTTGCGTAACGATGCGATCAGGCGATCAGAAGCGTGCGCCGACGCCGATACCGACGGTCACCGGGTTCAGCTCGGCTTCGCCGACCTTGAGGCCGTTGAGCTTCACGTCCGACTTGCCCTGCATGTAGCGCACGTCGGCGCGGGCGAACCAGGTCGGGGTGATGTTGAGGTCGACGCCGGCGGTCGCCATCGCGCCCTTGGCGTTCTCGACGCCCAGGCGCTGGCCGGCGATCGGGGTTTCGTTGCTGTAGTTGGCTTCGTAGTAGCCCAGGCCCAGGAACGGACGCACGGTGCTGTCGGCGGTACGGAAGTGGTACTGGCCGCTCAGCGCGATGGGCTGCGAATCGACGCTGCCGATCTTGCCGCCGCCGGCGTTGACGCGGTGACCGAACTTGTCGGCCGAACCCCACGCCTCGATGGCGATGTTGTCGTTGATGTAGTAGCTGGCGCTGAGCGTGGCCGCGCCTTCACCGTCGAGATCGGTGCGTACGCCGCCGATCAGCGGGTTCTTGGTCGGCTGGCTGAGCGCGTAACCGCCGACGACGGCGAAGCGCTTGCCGCTCGCGGTGTCGGTGGTGGTGGAATCCTGAGCGAAGGCGGCCGGGGCAAAGGCCATGGCGCCCATCAGGGCAAGGGTCAAATGACGAAAGCGCATCATGGAGATATCTCCTGTTGTTGTGTTGTGTCGATGCCTTGGGGGAGGCGATGCGCAAGATAGCCATGCACGCATGAACCGAACTTGCCGCGCGAACGCGGGTGAAGGAACTTTCACGCGAGCATCGTGTTAGACACGTGTTTTCAAGGGAAAAATGAACAAAATGAACCGCGCGCGACTTGCATGAACCTGCGTTCATCTCGTAATGCATGCACGCGAAAAATCGTCGCTTGCGAGCGCTGTCCATGCACAGGGATTCATCGCAGATCGCACGCGCCACAAGGGTTTCGCGTGTTCGTCGCGACCGATGAACGATGTCGCGCGGCGCTGGCGCGTTCGTTGTCGACGCGGGCGCCGAGCGATCGGATTGCGCAAAGCCGCCGCATCGCCATGCCATGCCTGCTTCTCTGCATGAGCGATCGGCGAACCGGTGCGTTCCATGCCGGGAACGCAATGCACACCCGTATCGGTGCATTTGCGCGGCGATCGGCCTGGATCGGCCTGGATCGGCGCAGAGCAGGCGACCCGTCCGTCGACCCAACCGCCACAGCCGGCAAGGCCAACGGCCATGACGAAGGTCACGCCGCCCATCGGCACGGGCCGGCGCGGCGGCGCTGCGGCATCCTGAACGCACTCCACCGTCGAGGACCCGACGATGCGCCCGTCCCACACGTTCCGACTGACCGCCCTGGCCGCACTGACGCTGGCCTGCGGTTCGAGTTTCGCCTCCAACATCCATGTCGACGCCAGTTGCGAAATCGACAGCGGCTATTTCCTGACCCTCAACGAGCGCAGCCTGATCCTGACCCGCGAGAGCGGCGAGCCGAAGGCCATCGTGATGCGCCAGGGGCGTTTGTTCGTCGACGACCGCTGGATCGCGCTCGACGCCGCCGACGCGCGCCGCCTGGCCGAGTTCGAACGCGGCACCCGCGCGGCCATGCCGGAAGCGCAGCTGATCGGCCGGGAAGCGGCGGGCATCGCCTTCACCGCGCTCGGTGAGGTCGCCGCGGCGTTGGGCAACCATCCCGAGCGCACCCGCGCCCACGTCGAGAAGGCGCGCCAGCAGCTCGACGCCCGTCTGAGCCGGGTGATCACCCCGACCCACTTCAGTGGCAAGGCGCTCGGCGACGGCATCGGCGATGCACTCGGCGACACCCTGCCGACGGTGATCGGTGAGGTCGTCGGCGGTGCGGTCACCGCCGCCTTCAGCGGCGATGTCGGCCGTCTGCAGAAGCTCGACGACCTGGATGCCAGGATCGAAGCCGCGGTGCAGCCGCGCGCCGACGCGCTCGGACGCCGCGCCGAAGGCCTGTGCCGGCAGATGCGCGCGCTCGATGTACTCGAGGACGCACTGGAATACCGCTACCAGGGCCAGCCGCTGGATCTGTTGCAGGTCGAGTCGACGCCGGGCAAGTCGGGCAAATCCGCCAAGCCGTGACCGGCGCACGGCAGTACTGGGGCGTACGCTGGCACCGCCGGTGTGCGTCCCGGTGCTGCTTAGCCCTTTAGTGGGTATTGGCCGGCAACGCGGTTGGCGTGACCGCCTGCAACCGCCACAATAGGGTTTTCGCGCATTGCGGAGCCCCACGAAATGGCTGAGCTGAAGGAAGCACGCGTCCCCGACATCGGCGACTACGACGGCGTACCCGTCATCGAACTGCTGGTCGCGGTCGGCGACACGGTCACCCAGGACCAGGGACTGGTGACGCTGGAATCGGACAAGGCCACGATGGAAGTGCCGGCACCGTTCGCCGGCGTGGTGCGCGAGCTCAAGGTCAAGATCGGCGACCAACTCGCCGAAGGCAGCGTGGTCGCGCTGATCGAACCCACCGAAGGGGAAGCCAAAGCAGCGCCTGCTTCGCCGCAAGAGCCGGCAAAACCCGCCGCGCCCGCAGCTGCGGCACCCGCTCCTGCCAAAGCCGAAGCCCCGGTCGCAGCGAAGGCCGAAGCCCCGGCCGCGCCTGCCGCAACCCCTGCAGCGATCCCCGGCGCCAACGCCGGCACCGACCCCGAAGCGATGCCGCCGCGCACCCCGCCGGTGGCGTTCACCGCCGACGAACTCATGCCCGACAAGGTGCCGTACGCGAGCCCGGCGGTGCGTCTGTTCGCACGCGAGCTCGGCGTCGACCTGGGTCGAGTCAGCGGCAGCGCACGCGGCGGCCGCATCAGCAAGGAAGACGTGCAGTCCTTCGTCAAGGGCGTGATGCAGGGCGGCGGCGCGGTCGCCGCGACCGGCGGCGCGCCGGCCTCGAACGGCGGCGGCCTCAACCTGTTGCCGTGGCCGAAGGTCGACTTCAGCAAGTTCGGCGAGACCGAGACGGTCGCGCTGTCGCGCATCAAGAAGCTTTCCGGCGCCAACCTCGCGCGCAACTGGGCGATGATCCCGCACGTCACCCAGCACGACGATGCCGACATCACCGAGCTCGAAGCGCTGCGCGTCGCGCTCAACAAGGAGAACGAGAAGTCGGGCATGAAGCTGACCATGCTCGCCTTCCTGATGAAGGCCAGCGTGGCCGCGCTGAAGAAGTACCCCGACTTCAACGCCTCGCTCGATGCCTCCGGCGAAAACCTGACCCTCAAGAAGTATTTCCACATCGGCTTCGCCGCCGACACCCCGAACGGCCTGGTGGTTCCGGTGGTGCGCGACTGCGACAAGAAGGGTGTGCTGCAGATCGCCAAGGAAACCGGCGAGCTCGCCGCCAAGGCGCGCGACGGCAAGCTGGGGCCGGCCGACATGAGCGGCGGTTGCTTCTCGATCAGCTCGCTCGGCGGCATCGGCGGCACCTCGTTCACGCCGATCGTCAACGCGCCGGAAGTCGCCATCCTCGGCGTGTCCAAGTCGGCGACCAAGCCGGTCTGGGACGGCAAGCAGTTCGTGCCGCGCCTGCTGCTGCCGCTGTCGCTGTCCTACGACCACCGCGTCATCGACGGCGCCGCCGCCGCGCGCTTCACCGCCTACCTGGCGCAGTTGCTGGCCGATCTGCGCCGCGTGCTGTTGTAAGCGCGGCACGCGTCGGCGATGGCTTCCCGTTTAGGTTCCGTAGTGCGTATCGCGTCGCTGCCGTCATCGGCGGCGGCGCGGAGCAGGCTACCGTGCCAGGCCGCCATGCCGATTTCGCCCGACGCCGGCGATGCCGCCGCGATGCGCTCCGGTCCACGACCGGGACACGTCATTGCGGCCGCGCCGGCCTCGCAAGCTCCACGCCCCGACGCCCGCTGTTCTCCATAGGATTGCCCGCCGTAATGAGCCGCATACCGAACGTCTCCGCTCCACGCCGTCTTGGCCGCATCGGCCTGATCGCCTTGCTGCTGGCCGCTCCGTTGGCTCACGCCGCCGATGGCTGCCAAGTGTCCCTGGGCCGCGGTTGGCCGCCGGCTACCGAAAACCATGGCTCGGCGGTCGAGCAACTGCTCGCGGCCAAGGCCGAGCCCGGCCTGCGCCTGACCTATCTGCCGGCGCGCGGTGTCGAGAGCGGCCTGATGCTGATTCCGGGCGAGAGCGATTGGACCCTGCGCCACGCCACCGCCAGCGAGCGCGTGGCGGCCTGGAGCTCCTCGCGCCGCAGCTCGGCGCTGGAACTGCGGGTGGACCAGGAAGTCGAGAACGAAGAGGCGCCGATGCCGGCGGTCCTGGCCCAGCGCCTGGTCGCGAGCTGGAAGCGCGCGCTGTCCACGCTGGCGCCGGAAGGCAAGGCCGCCGAGTTCCACGAACAGGACCAGTTGATCTTCGTCGTCGACGGCCTGCGCATCAGCGGTGTGCGCCCCGATTGCGGGCCGGGCGAATCGATCATGGAACAGGTCGGCCTGATGACCGAGGCGGCGAACGAAAGCGAGTCCAAGCGCGAGCGCCGCTGGCGCGCGCTGGAAGAATCGCTGGACGAATTGGACAAGCGTCTGGCCGAAGCCGCATCGGCGCCGGCGAGCTGATCCGGCGTACGCGCCGCCCCATGCCAGGCCGTCGCGCTGCGATGGCCGCCCCCACGACGGACGCTTCGAGCGCGCCGTCGGCCCGAGATAGAACAAAGGACGCAGCGTCATGGCCAACAACATCGAAGTGAAGGTTCCCGACATCGGCGGCTACGACGACGTGCCGGTGATCGAATTGCTGGTCGCCGTCGGCGATACGGTGAAGAAAGACCAGGGCCTGGTCACGCTGGAATCGGACAAGGCGACGATGGAAGTGCCCTCGTCGGCCGACGGCGTGGTCAAGTCGATCAGCGTCAAGATCGGCGACAAGGTCTCCGAGGGCGCGGTGATCGCGATCCTCGAAGCCGAAGGCGCAGGCGAGGCGCCGAAGCCGGCCGCGGACAACAGCGCAGCGGCGCCGGCCGAAGCGCCGAAGCCCGCTGCCGCTGCGGCTCCCGCTGCGGCAGCAACGGCAACGGCAAGCAGCGCACCCGCGCCGGCCGCCGCCGCGGCGAGCGGCCGCAAGGCCGACGTCGAATGCCGCATGCTCGTGCTCGGCTCCGGCCCCGGCGGCTACACCGCCGCGTTCCGCGCCGCCGACCTCGGCCTCGACACGGTGCTGGTCGAGCGCTACGCCAGCCTCGGCGGCGTCTGCCTCAACGTCGGCTGCATTCCGTCCAAGGCGCTGCTGCATGCGGCCGCGGTCATCGACGAGGCCGAGCACGCCAGCGATTACGGCGTCAGCTTCGGCAAGCCGAGCATCGACCTGGACGCGTTGCGCAAGTACAAGGAAAAAGTGGTCGGCCAGTTGACCAAGGGCCTGGCCGGCATGGCCAAGCAGCGCAAAGTGCGCGTGGTCTCCGGTACCGGCAGCTTCGTCTCGCCCAACGAGCTGGAAGTGGCGGGCGAGGGCGGCACTCAGTTGATCCGCTTCGAGCAATGCATCATCGCCGCCGGCTCGCAGGCGGTGAAGCTCGGCAATTTCCCGTGGGACGACCAGCGCGTGATGGATTCCACCGACGCGCTGGAGCTGGCCGAGATTCCGCAGAAACTGCTGGTCGTCGGCGGCGGCATCATCGGCCTGGAAATGGCCACGGTGTACCGCGCGCTGGGCAGCGAAGTCACCGTGGTCGAGTTCATGGACCAGCTGATGCCGGGCGCCGATCCCGATCTGGTCAAGCCGCTCGCCGACCGCCTGAAGAAGCAGGGCGTGGCGGTGCATCTGAAGACCAAGGCCGCGGCCACCGAGGCGCTGAAGGAAGGCATCAAGGTGTCCTTCGAAAGCGCCGAGGCCGGCAAGGCCGCCGCGCTCGAGGCGACCGTCTATGACCGCGTGCTGGTCGCGGTGGGCCGCGCGCCGAACGGCGGCAAGATCGGCGCCGACAAGGCCGGCGTCAGCGTCACCGAACGCGGCTTCATTCCGGCCGACCGGCAGATGCGCACCAACGTGCCGCACATCTTCGCCATCGGCGATCTGGTCGGTAACCCGATGCTGGCCCACAAGGCCACCCACGAAGGCAAGCTCGCCGCCGAAGTGGCGGCCGGCGAGAAGAAAGAGTGGGTGGCGCGGGTGATTCCGTCGGTGGCCTACACCGATCCGGAAATCGCCTGGGTCGGCGTCACCGAGAGCGAGGCCAAGGCCAAGGGCCTCAAGGTCGGCATCGGCAAGTTCCCGTGGGCCGCCAGCGGCCGCGCGATCGGCATCGGCCGCACCGAGGGCTTCACCAAGCTGATCTTCGACGAAGCCACCCACCGCATCGTCGGCGGCGGCATCGTCGGCGTGCACGCCGGCGACCTGATCGCCGAGATCGGCCTGGCGATCGAGATGGGCTGCGAGGTCGCGGACATCGGCCACACCATCCACCCGCACCCGACCCTGAGCGAATCGGTCGGCATGGCCGCCGAGGTGTTCGACGGCACCATCACCGATTTGTATATCCCCAAGAAGAAGTAATGCAGCGTTTGCTTGTCGGGATGCTGCTCGCGCTGTCGCCCGCTTGGGCGATGGCGTGCTCTTGCACGAAGGTTAAGGACGGTTTGCAGGGGGTGATCGACCGAGCCCGCGTGGTCGCGGTCGTGCGTGTGGTATCGGCGGAGGTCGTGGCCGCGCCGAACCCGACCCCATGGCGGAAGACCATGGTGGTGGCTAAGTTCGCTGCGGTGCGCAGCCTGAAAGGCGACGTGGCTTCCGTATCGCACTTGGAGGCGAGCAACGGCAGCTGCGGTTTGCCGGTGACCTTGGGCCACGATTATCTGGTGTTCGTATCCGGCTCCGATCGGGTGGGATCGCTGGAGTATTGCGACAACGGCCGTCACCTCGGCGAAGGTTGGGATGGGCGTAAAGACTCGCAATTGGATGCCATCGCCCGTTATGCCAAGGCGGCGACGCCCATTCCCAACGCGGACGATTGGTTGAGAGTGCGGCCACCTCCGTCGCCTTCGTCGTCGTCGGGCTGCGAATAGGCTGGCGCATTCGCAACGACCAGCGTAGTTATTGCCCCAGGGTAGGAGCGGCGCAAGCCGCGACCGCGAACCGGCGGCGACCGGCGCGACCATCATGGGGCTGCGTTGTCGCGGCTTGCGCCGCTCCTGCCTTGGTCGCATCACGGCGTTCCAGATCGCTGCGCGTGCGGCGCGAATGCGCCGCACGCATGAGCAAACGCGGCCTCAGAACGAGAACGTCACGCCGGCCATCGGTCCCTTGAATCGCTGGTCCAGGCCGATGACGCCGTCGTTGCCTGCGCGCCGGGCGTCGATCTTGAACCAGTCGTAGCCGACGAAGGCGCCGATCGCCGGGGTGAAGCGGTATTCGACCAGGGCGTTGGCGCGGCTGATGTCGCCTTCGTAATCGCCGAAATCGCCCCAATCGGCGTCGAGGTACTGGCCCTGGACGACGAAGCGCCAGCGGTCGTTCGGCGACAGGGTCAGGCGCGTGCCGACCACCGGCGCATAGCCGTCTTCGCTGGAACTGGTGCGGTAGTTGTCGGCGCCGGCCTCGGCACGCAGCTTGCCTTCGAGCTTGGCGTACTCCACGCCGATCTGCAGACCCCAGCTCACCGTCTCGGTCTCGACCACGGCGTAGTCGTACATCACGCTGGCCAGTTCGAACTTGGCCTTGGCCTCGGCGAAACTGCCGGCCGGAATGGTGGTGTCGTCGTAGGAAATCGCCTCGCCGAGGGTGGCGCGTTTGCTCTTGTCGTAGCCGAAGTAGTTGAACAGCAGGCGGTTGCGCTCGCTGAAGCGGAACACGCCCTCGATGCGCGGCACGGTTTCGCGGCTGCCGAAATCGAAGTCCTGGCTGAATCGGTAGGGTTCGCCGCGGAAGGTGGTGCCGGCGCTGAGTTCGCCGCTGCCTTCGACCGACATGGCGCCCAAACGTACGGTGAAGCGATCGTCTTCGGCATGCGCGGATTGCGCGAACAAAGCGCTCGTCGCGGCCAACGCGAGCGTCAGTGGCAAAAGTTTCGGGTTCACGGGATCACTCCGTTGCGGGGGAAGCGCAGTACGGTTTGATGTACTGGCGGGTCCATGAATGCCGCGCAAGAAGTGCAGTGACGGTGAAAAAAAGCGGTGCCGACCGTTGCGGCAAAGTCGCAATGCCTCGAACGTGACCCTTGCCGCAAAAAGGCGAAGCCCCGGCGGGTCATGCCGGGGCTTCGGGGGAGCCCGCCGCTGCTTTGCCATTGACGAGGAGAGAGAGGCGGCGGGCGTTCACAGATACTGACCGGTGCTTTCGCGAAAGGTTCCGAACTTCGTCAAAGATTTCGATCAAGTCGCCAGGGCGCCCGGCGAAGCCGCGGCGCGGCGGCGTTCGATCCGCTTCCAGATCTTCTCGTGAAAGTGGAAGGCCACCGTGTTGCAGGCCGGTTCGACCAGGGCCAGCGCGCCGCCGACCCAGACGCTGCCGGTCATCAGGTAGCCGACGAGGAACGCGACCGAGAAATGCACGCAGGCAAAGCTGAGGGTCTTGCTCATGCGGATGACCTAAATGAGAATTGTTCTCAACAATACGCCTTCGCCCTGAAAAATCAAATCGACCTTTATGCTCGTTACGATAGATCCAGGCTATCGAGATGAGGCTCCGCGCCGGGCGCTTTACCTCCCGGGTAATTCAACGGCCGCGCAGTGCGGGCCATAGTCGCGGCCATGAAGTTCTCCGCCGCCGCCATAGATGCCGTGTACTACCGGGCGCTCCGCACAGGTATGACCGACGGCGGTTGCCGCAACTGCGCCCGCGTTCTATACTTTTGCGGCTCTACCGGGCGCTTTGCGCCAACCCCATACCGACGAGTCCCGCGTGCACGATCCTTTGTCCGCAGGTCGCCGGTTGGCGTCGCGCGCGATTGCCTGGCAATTCGGCGCGATGGCGCTGGCTGCGCTGGCCTTCTACCCCTTCGGTGCGTCCCACGCATTGGCGGCGGCGGTCGGCGGCGGCGCGACGGTCGCTGGCAGCCTCGTGGCCGCCAGGATGGCATTGGGGGGAGGCGTGCAACCGGCCGGGATGGTAGTGGGTCGGTTGTTGGCCGGAGTCATATTCAAATGGGTGGTGGTACTGGCGGTGCTCGGGCTCGGAATGGCCTGGTGGCGTCTACCTCCGCTTCCAATGCTGGTGGGGCTGCTGGCGGCGACGCTGGCCTTCGTACTGGCCAATCTTTTGAAACGATAAGGTGTCTTTCGTGAGTGAACAGACCGGTTCGGGCGGCCTGAACGAATACATCAAGCACCATTTGACCCACAACACCAGTGAGGTCTTTGGCAGTGAAGCGTTGTCGAAGTTCAATTTCGACTCGTGGATCGTCGCTTTGGTGCTCGGCCTGCTCTTCATCCTGTGGTTCGGTCTGGCGGCACGCAAGGCCACCGCGGGCGTCCCGAGCAAGGGCCAGGCTTTCGTCGAGATCATTCTCGAGTTCATCGACGGCCAGGTGAAGGACACCTTCCACGGCGACCGCCGTTCGGTGACCCCGCTGGCGCTGACCATCTTCATGTGGGTCGTGTTCATGAACACGATGGACCTGCTGCCGCTCGACCTGTTCGGTTGGCTGGTCCATGTCACCGCCGGTCCGGAAGCGGCGCACCACACGTATTTCCGCGCCGTTCCGACCGCCGACCTCAATACCACGTTCGCGATCTCGGTCTCGGTGTTCTTCATCCTGATCGGCCACGCGGTTTCGGCCAAAGGCGTCGGCGGCTTCGGCAAGGAACTGGTCACCGCGCCGTTCCACGCGCACGGTCCGATGAAGCTCGCGCTGGTGCCGGTCAACCTGGTCATGAACATCATCGAGTGGCTGGTCAAGCCGGTTTCGCTCGCGATGCGACTGTTCGGCAACATGTACGGCGGCGAGCTGGTGTTCATGCTCATCGCCGGTCTGATGGGAAGCATCTACACCATCGTGCCCGGCGTGCTCGCCAACGCGGCCTGGGCGATCTTCCACATCCTGATCATCCTGTTGCAGGCCTTCATTTTCATGATCCTCACGGTCGTCTACATCGCCGGCGCCCGCGAAAGTCATTGATCCATCGCTCGACGCGCACCATCCCTCATTCGTTTTCCCTTCACCGTTTAGCACTACCTCTACCAGGAGAAGCACCATGGAGTTCATCGCCAACGTTCAGGGTCTGACCGCCATCGCGATCGGCATCATCATCGGCCTCGGCGCGCTCGGCGCTTGCCTGGGCATCGCGATCATGGGTTCGAAGTTCCTCGAATCCGCCGCACGTCAGCCGGAGCTGGTCCCGATGCTGCAGGGCCGCATGTTCCTGCTCGCCGGCCTGATCGACGCCGCGTTCATCATCGGCCTCGCCGTTGCCCTGTTCTTCGCGTTCACCAACCCGCTGATCGAAGCCGTCAAGCTCGCTGGCGCCGCTGGCTGATCAGGCAGAATCGTGCCCCGTCCGGGGCACGATTCGGCAACCCGGGCCGGCGCTAGCCGGCCCAACGTAAGCAACGTCGAGGACCCGTCATGAATCCCAACATGACTTTCTTCGGTCAGATGCTCTCCTTCGCGATCCTCGTATGGTTCACGATGAAGTTCATTTGGCCGCCGCTGAACGCAGCGATCGAAGAGCGCCAGAAGAAAATCGCCGAAGGTCTTGCGGCTGCCGAACGCAGCCAGAAAGACCTTGCGCAGGCGCAGGAAAGCGTCGACGCGGCGCTGCGTGAAGCCCGTACCAAGGCCAACGAGATCATCGATCAGGCGCATCAGCGCGCCAATCAGATCATCGACCAGGCCAAGACCGACGCCGTCGTCGAAGGCACGCGCCTGAAAGCGCTGGCCGACGCCGAAATCGCCGCGGCCACCGATCGCGCTCGCGAGGATCTGCGCAAGCAGGTGTCCACGCTGGCCGTGAGCGGCGCCGAAAAGCTGCTCAAGCGCGAAATCGACGCCAACGCCCATAAGGCGCTGCTCGACGAGCTGGCCGCAGAAATCTGATCGGATAGCCCAACGCGATGAGCCAGAACCTTACCCTCGCACGTCCGTACGCCCGCGCCGCTTTTGCGGCCGCGAACGACGCCGGCCGCTCCGCCGAATGGTCCCAGGCGCTCGCCTTCGCGGCGCGCGTCGCCGGCGATCCGCAGGTGCAGGGGCTGCTCGGTCATCCGCAGCTGACCCTGGCCGACGCGGTCGGCCTGGTCGCGATCGACGGCGCGGACGAAGCCTTCCAGCGCTTTCTCGCGCTGTTGGCCGACAACCGCCGTCTGGCGCTGCTGCCGGAGATCTCCGGTCAGTTCGAGGAGCTGCGCGCCGAAGCCGACCGCGTGGTCAAGGCCAAGGTCACCTCCGCCAGCGATCTGCCCGCGGCCGAACTCGAATCGATCACGGCCGCGCTGGTGAAGCGCTTCGGCCGCAAGGTCGAAGTCGAGACGGCCGTCGACGCGTCGCTGATCGGCGGCGCGGTGATCGATGCCGGCGACGTGGTGATCGATGGCTCGCTCAAGGGCAAGCTCGCGCGCCTGCAGACGGCGCTGGCCGGTTAAGCCGGGAATAGAGAATAGGGAATAGAGAATCGTCGAAGCAGTAGCTCTTCCGATTCCCGATTCCCCATTCCCGACTCCCGAACCAAAAGAAAGCACCCGCGCGTCGCCCCATCGCGATGCAGGACCAAGGAAACGACAATGGCAAGCACCCAGCTCAACCCGTCCGAAATCAGCGAACTGATCAAGACCCGCATCGAGAAGGTCAAGCTGGCCGCCGAAGCGCGCAATGAAGGCACGGTCACCTCGGTGTCCGACGGCATCGTGCGCATCCACGGCCTGGCCGACGTGATGCAGGGCGAAATGATCGAACTGCCGAACAACACCTTCGCCCTGGCGTTGAACCTGGAGCGCGACTCGGTCGGCGCCGTGGTGCTGGGCGATTACGAACACCTGCGCGAAGGCGACATCGCCAAGACCACCGCACGCATCCTGGAAGTGCCGGTCGGCCGCGAACTGCTCGGCCGCGTGGTCAACGCCCTCGGCGAGCCGATCGACGGCAAGGGCCCGATCGCCGCGACCATGACCGCTCCGGTGGAGCGCGTGGCCCCGGGCGTGATCTGGCGCAAGTCGGTCGACCAGCCGGTGCAGACCGGCTACAAGACCGTCGACGCGATGATCCCGATCGGCCGCGGCCAGCGTGAGCTGATCATCGGCGACCGCCAGACCGGCAAGACCGCCCTGGCGATCGACGCGATCATCAACCAGAAGGGCACCGGCATTAAGTGCGTGTACGTCGCTATCGGCCAGAAGGCCAGCTCGGTCGCCAACGTCGTGCGCAAGCTCGAAGAGAACGGCGCGCTCGCCCACACCATCGTGGTCGCCGCGACCGCGTCCGAATCGGCCGCGATGCAGTACATCAGCGCCTACTCGGGCTGCACCATGGGCGAGTACTTCCTCGACCGCGGCGAAGACGCGCTGATCGTGTACGACGATCTGTCCAAGCAGGCCGTCGCCTACCGCCAGATCTCGCTGCTGCTCAAGCGCCCGCCGGGCCGCGAAGCCTACCCGGGCGACGTGTTCTACCTGCACAGCCGCCTGCTCGAGCGCGCCGCGCGCGTGTCGACCGACTACGTCGAGAAGTTCACCAACGGCGAAGTGAAGGGCAAGACCGGTTCGCTGACCGCGCTGCCGATCATCGAAACCCAGGCCGGCGACGTCTCGGCGTTCGTTCCGACCAACGTGATCTCGATCACCGACGGCCAGATCTTCCTGGAAACCGACCTGTTCAACGCCGGCATCCGCCCGGCCGTGAACGCCGGTATCTCGGTGTCGCGCGTCGGCGGCGCGGCCCAGACCAAGATCGTCAAGAAGCTGTCTGGCGGCATCCGTATCGCCCTGGCCCAGTACCGCGAGCTGGCTGCGTTCGCGCAGTTCGCTTCCGACCTCGACGAAGCCACCCGCAAGCAGCTCGAGCGCGGTCAGCGCGTCACCGAGCTGATGAAGCAGAAGCAGTACGCGCCGATGTCGATCGCCCTGCAGTCGCTGTCGATCTACGCGGTCGACAAGGGCCACATGGACGACGTGCCGGTGACCAAGATCGGTGCGTTCGAAGAGGCGCTGCACGCGCACTTCACCAACACCGCCGGCGAGCTGGTCAAGAAGATCAACGACAGCGGCGACTGGAACGACGAAATCGAAGGCGCCTTCAAGAAGGGCATCGAAGAGTTCAAGCGGACCGGGACCTGGTGAGTAAGGCCGGGGTTCGCGATTAGGGATTCGGGATTCGGCGCAGCCGATCCCGATCCCCGTTTCAGCGAATCCCGAACCCCGAACCCCCAATCCCACGAGCGGAGCGAGCAATGGCCGGCGGCAGAGAAATCAAAACCAAGATCAAGAGCGTGCAGAACACCCGCAAGGTGACGCGCGCGCTCGAAATGGTCTCGGCTTCCAAGATCCGCAAGGCGCAGGATCGGATGAAGACCTCGCGCCCGTACGCGCGCGTGATCAAGCAAGTGATCGGTCACCTGGCCCAGGCCAACACCGATTACAAGCATCCGTACATGGTCGAGCGCAAGGATCCCAAGCGCGTCGGCTATGTGATCGTGTCGTCCGACCGCGGCCTGGCCGGCGGCCTCAACAACAACCTGTTCCGCAAGCTGCTCGGCGAAATCCGCAAGTGGCAGGAGCAGGGCGTCGAGGTCGACGTGGTCACCATCGGCCAGAAGGCGTCGGTGTTCTTCCGCCGCATCAAGGTCAACATGCTCGCTTCGGTCACCCATCTGGGCGACAAGCCGCACCTGGAGCAGCTGGTCGGCGTGATCAAGGTCATGCTCGACGCCTACAGCGCCGGCAACATCGATCGCGTGTTCCTGAGCTACAACGACTTCGTCAACACGATGACCCAGCGCGCGGCGTTCGATCAGCTGCTGCCGCTGCCGGCGCCGGAAACGCAGGTCGCCAAGCACGACTGGGACTACATCTACGAACCCGATGCGCAGACCGTGCTCGATCACGTGCTGACGCGCTACATCGAGTCGCTGGTGTACCAGGCGGTGTTGGAGAACGTGGCTTCCGAGCATGCCGCGCGCATGGTCGCGATGAAGTCGGCGAGCGACAACGCTAGCAAGCTGATCGGCACCCTGAACCTGGTCTACAACAAGGCCCGTCAGGCGGCGATCACCCAGGAAATCTCCGAAATCGTCGGCGGCGCCGCGGCGGTCTAAACCATCCGGTGGGCGCGGCCTAGGCCAGCGACCACGAGCAGCATTTGAAAGTTACTGAGGAATCAAAGATGAGCAGCAGCCAGGGCAAGATCGTTCAGATCATCGGTGCGGTCGTCGACGTCGAGTTCGCACGCGAGTCGGTGCCGCGCGTGTACGACGCGCTGAAGGTCGAGAACACCGCCATCACGCTCGAAGTGCAGCAGCAGCTCGGCGACGGCATCGTGCGCGCGATCGCGCTCGGTTCCACCGACGGCCTCAAGCGCAATCTGATCGCCATCAACACCGGCAAGGGCGTTTCGGTGCCGGTCGGCGTGGGCACCCTGGGCCGCATCATGAACGTGCTCGGCGAGCCGATCGACGAAGCCGGTCCGGTCGAAGCCACCGAGCATTGGGAAATCCACCGCGCGGCTCCCGATTACGCCGACCAGTCCTCGGGCAACGAGCTGCTGGAAACCGGCATCAAGGTCATCGACCTGATGTGCCCGTTCGCCAAGGGCGGCAAGGTCGGCCTGTTCGGCGGCGCCGGCGTGGGCAAGACGGTCAACATGCTCGAGCTGATCAACAACATCGCCACCGAGCACTCGGGTCTGTCGGTGTTCGCAGGCGTCGGCGAGCGTACCCGCGAAGGCAACGACTTCTACCACGAGATGGCCGAAGCCGGCGTCATCCAGCTCGAGAGCCTGAAGGACTCGAAGGTCGCGATGGTGTACGGCCAGATGAACGAGCCGCCGGGCAACCGTCTGCGCGTCGCCCTGACCGGCCTGACCATGGCCGAGTACTTCCGCGACGAGAAGGACGAGAACGGCAAGGGCCGCGACGTCCTGTTCTTCGTCGACAACATCTATCGCTATACGCTGGCCGGTACCGAAGTGTCGGCGCTGCTCGGCCGTATGCCGTCGGCGGTGGGTTACCAGCCGACCCTGGCCGAGGAAATGGGCGTCCTGCAGGAGCGCATCACCTCGACCAAGACCGGTTCGATCACCTCGATCCAGGCCGTGTACGTGCCCGCGGACGACCTGACCGACCCGTCGCCGGCCACCACCTTCGCCCACCTCGACGCCACCGTCGTGTTGAGCCGTAACATCGCATCCCTGGGTATCTACCCGGCGGTCGATCCGCTCGACTCGACCTCGCGTCAGCTCGACCCGAACGTGATCGGCGCCGAGCACTACGACACCGCGCGCCGCGTCCAGGCCACCTTGCAGAAGTACAAGGAGCTCAAGGACATCATCGCGATCCTCGGCATGGACGAGCTGTCGGAAGAAGACAAGCAGGCCGTGTCGCGCGCGCGCAAGATCGAGCGTTTCTTCTCGCAGCCCTTCCACGTCGCCGAAGTGTTCACCGGCGCGCCCGGCAAGTACGTGTCGCTGAAGGACACGATCCGCGGCTTCAAGGGCATCGTCGAAGGCGAGTACGACCACCTGCCGGAGCAGGCGTTCTACATGGTCGGCGGCATCGAGGAAGCGGTCGAGAAGGCCAAGAAGATGGGCGTGGGCTGAGACGCCTGACGGCGTCTCGGGATTTGGGAGTCGGGATTCGGGAATCGTAAGAGCGGAACGTCGGCCGTTGCTTCGGCTTTAGACGACTCCCCATTCCCCATTCTCGATTCCCGTCGAACGAGCAAAGCGAGAAAGATATGGCCACTACGTTCCGTTGCGACATCGTCAGCGCCGAGGAAGAGATCTTCCACGGCGAGGCGACGCTGCTCGTCGCCACCGGCGAGATCGGCGAACTCGGTATCGCACCGCGCCACGCGCCGCTGATCACGCGCTTGAAGCCGGGCAAGGTCGTGGTGACCCTGCCGAACGGCGAGCAGCTGGATTTCGCGGTCTCCGGCGGCATCCTGGAAGTGCAGCCGCAGGTCGTGACCGTGCTGGCCGACACCGCGATCCGCGCCCAGGACATCGACGAAGCCGCCGTGCGCGCCGCCAAGGAAGAGGCCGAGCGCATGCTCGCCAACCGCGGCCCGCAGATGGACGTCGCCGAAGCGCAGTCCAAGCTCGCCGAGGCGATGGCGCAGCTGCAGGCGCTGGAGCGTCTGCGCAAGAACATCAAGCACTGAGTCTTGCTTCGCGATTGCGCAGCAGGTCATCGCTGCAACGAAAACGCCGGCCTCGCGCCGGCGTTTTTCGTTTCGGGATCGAGTGGCGGCGATGTGCTTGGGTACTTTCGGACCGTCGTCCTGCGAAGGCGGTCTCTACTTCGGAGCCGAACATCCAGAGACTTCAGAGTCATGTCTGGGTGAAGCCCTGGATCCCCGCTTTCGCAGGGATGACGACGGGATAGAGATGTAGCGCTAGCACCTACCGTCATTCCCGCGAAGGCGGGAATCCAGAGACTTCAGAACTGTACTGCGATGGGGCCCTGGATCCCCGCCTGCGCGGGGATGACGGTAGCAGACAGGCGCGGTTCGCCGCCGTCGCTGCGGCGCCACCGAACTCAGCGATGGCCTCTCAACGTCGGTTCGTCAGCGGCGGTTCTTCAGCTCCGGCCCCTCAGCGTCTGCCTCTCAACGCCTTCCTCTCAACGCCTATACACCCAGTGGCGAGAGACCAGGAAGCCGACGCCGCCGAGAAACACTTCGATGACCGGCTTGGCGAGCCAGGTCCATTGCAGGCCGGCGTGGCTGTCCACCGTGCTGACCGCCCAGGTGCTGACGATGGTGGTTCCGATCCAGAGCATGACGAAGCGCCCGAACTGGCGCCGGCCGACCCGGGTGTCTTCGCTGGCGAAGGTGAAACGGCCGTTGAGCCAGAAGCCGATCAGGGCGCCGCTGATGCGGCCGGCCAGGTTCGCGGCTTCGACCGGCATGCCGAGGTGGCTGAGGCCGACCATGACGCCCCAGTCGATCAGGTACTGCAGCGCGCCGAAGATCAGGTAATTGCGGCCCTGGCGGGTCAGGCTCATGCGCCGGCCTCGGCCGCGAGGGCGGGGACGATCTCGGCGGGGGCGAGCTCGACGGAAGCGGGCGGGGCGGCGGTCATGCGCGCATTCTAGCCAAGCGACCCTGTACCATCGCGCCCATCACCAGCCGGCACGACGGGAGCGGCGGTTTGCGCAGCGCAGTACTCATCCCCTGCTACAACGAAGCCCGCACGGTGGCCAAGGTCGTCGCCGACTTCCGTCGCGTCCTGCCCGACGCCGAGGTCTGGGTGTTCGACAACGCCAGCACCGACGACACCGCGGCGATCGCGCGCGCCGCCGGCGCCCGGGTCCATCGCGTGCCTGCGAAGGGCAAGGGCAACGTGGTGCGGGCGATGTTCCGCGAGGTCGAGGCCGACGTCTATCTGATGGTCGACGGCGACGATACCTACCCGGCCGATCGCGCCGCGATGCTGATCGAGGACATCGTCGAGGGCCGCGCCGACATGGTCGTCGGCACGCGCCTGGAAAGCCACGACAGCGGTTCGTTCCGGCGCTTTCATGGCTTCGGCAATCGCCTGGTGCGCTGGAGCATCGGCCGTCTGTTCGGACAGCCGGTGCGCGACGTGCTGTCGGGCTATCGCGCCTTCTCGCGCCGTTTCGTCAAATCGATGCCGGTGCTGTCGCGCGGTTTCGAGATCGAGACCGAGATGACCGTGTTCGCGATGGCCCACGCCTTCGTACTCAGCGAACGCACCGTGCCCTACGGCGTGCGCCCGGAAGGCAGCGAGTCCAAGCTCAATACCTTCCGCGACGGCTTCCGCGTGATGCGCACGATCGGTTTCCTGTTCAAGGATCTGCGGCCGCTGCTGTTCTTTGGCGTCGCCGCCTTGATCGCGGGGGGGGCGAGTCTGGGCTTCGGCGCCTTCGTCGTCCACGAATACACTCTCAGCGGCGCGGTCACTCATCCCTCGACCGCGGTGCTCGCCGCGGCCCTGGCCCTGACCGCGTTCATCCTGCTCGCGACCGGGCTGATCCTCGACACCGTCAACCGGCGCTCGAACGAGATCCTGCGCCTGATCACCGACCAGGTGGTGCGCTACAGATCGGAGTGAACGGCGTCCGCGCGAGCGGGCACAGTTCGATCTCGGCCAGGCTGTCGGCGACGCGCCGGCAGGCGCCATCCACGCGCAAGCCGTACAGGCTCATGCGTTCGGCCGCGACCGTGTCGACTTCGACCGGGCGCAACAGCCACAGCGGCCCGCCATGGCCGGCGATCCGGCTTTCCACGCGCGCCTGCAGCCGGGTGCACTGTTGCGGGTCCATGAAGTTGTTGCGTATCGCCAGCGCCGGCACGCCGCGCGGCAGGAACGCGACCGCATGCCCGATCGGCGTCTCGGTGCTGGTCACTACCAGGCTGTCGGGGGGCAACGCGGGAAACTCGACCGAGATCATCGGGCTGCGGAACGGGTCGCGTCCCCAACCCGGATGCTTGGTCGGTGCGATGACCAACAGCGCGCCGATCACCAGCGCGGTGCGCGACCAACGTCGCGCGAATGCGACCGAGATCACGCCGACGATGAGCACCGAGAACAACAGTTCGAGCGGATAGAGATAGCGGTAGATGCTGTAGACGCCGAGCCAAAAGCAGTAGCCGACCAGGACGAAGGCCAGCAGCGGCCAGTACGGCGCGGTGGCTTCCCGTTGATCGGAACCATCGGCAGCGACAGACGATGCGCTCGTCGCCTCGGCGCCGCGCTTGCCGCGCAGCCACGGCCAAACCGCGAGTGCGCACAAGCCGAGCAGCAAGCGCGCGTCGGCGAGCGAGGCTTCGGAGAAATCGTTGCTCTTGCGCAGCAGGCGCACCGGCACGTTCAGCGCATCGAGCGCGGTCTTCGGCAGGAAGCGCAGGTCGCGGCGCTCGCTGAACAGCGCATCGGGCGAATGGAACCAATGATTAAAATAGGGGAACAGCGGATTGCCGTGATGCTCCCATAGGTACCAACCCCACGGCCCCCAGCTCAGGGCCGCGCCGACCGCGCCGCCGATCGCCAGCGCGATCAGGCGCGCCGGCAGTTGCTTCAGCGGCCCCGCGCACAGGGCCATGGCGATGAAGCCCAGGCAGTACATCACGGCGGTGAGCTTGAGGCCGGCGGCGATGCCGGCCAGCAGGCCGACCGGCAGCCAGGTCGCCCAGGCGTCGCGGCGCCGGAACGAATCGACCGCCCACCACAAGGCCGCCAGCACGAAGGCGCCGACGATGTGATCGTTGAAGGTCGCCGCGGTGCCGGGATACACCGCCGCACCGGTGATCGCGACCAGGCCCGCCATCCAGGTGCGGAGCCGGCCGCGCTGCGCCGGCATCAGCGCGTCGAGCAGGCGCAGGCCGAACAGCAGGGCGATGAAGCTCGGCAGGGCCAGCCACAGCATGATCAGCCAGCCGCTGGCGCCGCCCCGAACCAACAGGGCGAAGGGCAGGTCGGCGATCGGGTTGTGCCAGGTCTGCATCTGCGCCGCGGCGATGTCGTAGCCCAGGCGTCCGTCGAGCCAGGCCAGCGGCGTATACAAATGATAGTTACGCAGGTCCCAGTTTGCGTCCTGGCGTTGCACCAGCGCCGCGAGCAAGGTGAAGAACAGGGCGGCCAGGGCGGTCGGTCGCCAGGAAACGCGCTCAGCGGGCATGCAGAATCCTCGTCAAGGCAGTTGCTAAGATTCGGCCCGGACGCGGAGTGCGCGTCGAGGAACCCGAAATCCATGGCTCACGATTCGATGAATCAATTGCATATCGTCATCCTCGCCGCGGGCGAGGGCAAGCGGATGAAGTCGGCCACCGCCAAGGTGCTGCAGAAGATCGCCGGCCGGCCGATGCTGGCGCACGTGATCGAGACCGCGCGGGCGCTGCGTCCGGCCGGCATCCACGTGGTCTACGGCCATGGCGGCGAACAGGTGCGTGCGGCCTTCGAAGGCCAGGACGACCTGCATTGGGCCGAGCAGCAGCAGCGCCTCGGCACCGGTCATGCGGTGCAGCAGGCGATGCCCGGCGTGCCGCAGGATGCGCGAGTGCTGGTGCTGTACGGCGACGTCGCCCTGATCACCCCCGAGACCCTGCAGCGTCTGCTCGCCGCACCGGGCCGCATCTCGGTGCTGGTCGCCGATCTGGACGACCCGACCGGCTACGGCCGCATCGTCCGCGATCCCGAAGGCCGTGTCGGCCGCATCGTCGAGCACAAGGATGCCGACGAGGAACAGCGGGAGATCCGCACCGTCAACACCGGCATCCTCGTCGCCGACGGCGAGCCGCTGCGCCGCTGGCTCGACCGTCTCGGCAACGACAACGCGCAGGGCGAGTATTACCTGACCGACGTGTTCGCCGCGGCCGCGTCCGAATACAGCCCGGCCGAGATGGTGCATGTCGCCGACCCGATCGAAGTCGAAGGCGCCAACGACGCCTGGCAGCTCGCGCAACTCGAGCGCGCCTACCAGTGGCGCGCGGCGCGCGCGGTCTGCCTGCAGGGCGCGCGCCTGGCCGATCCCTCGCGTTTCGATCTGCGCGGCGAAGTCCGGGTGGGCCAGGACGTCGAGATCGACGTCGACGTGATCCTGGAGGGCAAGGTCGAACTGGGCGACGGCGTGCGCATCGGACCGTTCTGCCGGCTCAAGGACGTCAAGCTCGGCGCCGGCACCCTGGTGCGCGCGCATTGCGATCTCGACGGCGTGGTGGTGGAGGGCGCGGCCCAGATCGGTCCCTATGCGCGTTTGCGTCCGGGCACCGTGCTCGCCGACGGCGCTCACGTCGGCAACTTCGTCGAAACCAAGAACCTCACCTTGGGTGTCGGCAGCAAGGCCAATCACCTGACCTACCTCGGCGACGCGCTGATCGGCGCGGGCGTCAACGTCGGCGCGGGCACCATCACCTGCAACTACGACGGCGTCAACAAGTCGACCACCACGATCGAGGACGGTGCCTTCATCGGTTCCAATACGTCGCTGGTGGCGCCGGTCACCGTCGGCAAGGACGCGACGATCGCCGCCGGCTCGGTGATCACGCGCCTGGCGCCGCCGGGAGAACTGACCGTGGCGCGCGCGCGCCAGTCGACGGTGGAAGGCTGGAAGCGGCCGGTCAAGAAGAAGTAAGCGGTCGCAAACGCAGCGCGGCGCGCTTTGTGGCGCGCCGCGATGCCGGCAATTGCGCGAAAGCGGGGTGCGGTGACTTCAGAGATCTGTCTGGATTAAGCCCTGGATCCCCGCCTGCGCGGGGATGACGGCAGGTGGATTTTGCGGCGGCTTTCCAAGCCGTCATCCCCGCGAAGGCGGGGATCCAGAGACTTCAGCGCCATGTCACGCCGCTGCGGTATCGATCAGGGAACGTATTCCACCGACTCGGTGGCGCCGATCTGCGCCTTGGCGATTTCGGTGTAGTACTGCGCGGCTGCGGTCCTGTCGAGGAACGCGTTCGGCGCCCAGATCATCACGCCCTGGTAGCCGCCGTTGGCGACGTTCTGGGCGATGGTGTGCGCCTGCGACGCCGAGCTGAACTCCGGCGAGATGCCGAGGAACAGGCTGGACTTGCTCATGCCGTAGCCGACGTACGGCGTCAGATAGCTGACGCTGCCGCCGTAGGTCATTTCATAGCCTTCGGTCAGCTGGTTGGCGGCGTTGTTGGGCGAGCGGAAGTACTGCGAGTCGGACCACAGCGCCTTGCTCAGGGTCTTGCCGGAAAAGTACGGGTTGCTGCGGATCGCCTTGAGCACCGAATAGAACGAGCTCGCGCTGCCCGAACAACTGGAGTATTCGTCGTCGACGTTGATGCCGTCGAGGCCGTACTTCACCACGTCGGTCACCATCGCGTTGCCGAGGCGGGTCGCAGTCTTGGCGGTCATGTTGCACGACCAGCCCGCGTTCTGATGGTTGCCCAGATAAGAGATCTGGACCTTGATCCCGGCGTCCTGCAATTGGCGGACGGCGTCGATATTGTCCTTCAGGATCGCGCTCATCTCCGTGTTGTAGTACAGCACGGGCGTGTTGGGCGTGCTGCCGTTGATGTTGGCGGCGAACAACACGAGATCGGAGAAGAACGGCTGGCCGGTGCTCTTGACCCGGTAGTGACCGACGTCCTTCACGTCCTGCGGCGATGGATTGTTCAAAAATACGACGTTGCGCGCGCAAGCTCCGAAGCTTGCGAGAAATGCGATTAGACCGGCAGAAAGAAGCGTAGATTTGCTAAGCATTGGCGAATCTCCTGTTCGGTTGTTTGGAATATTCTTCGGTTTTTACGGGCGCACGCGTCCTGCGTCGTTCGGGTTTCAGGCGCGTCCTGTCTAGAAACGAACGCGAGGGCCGCTCCCCTACATCGATCTTATGCGTCGGCTCGAACGCGAACCGTGAGCGAAGCGATATCGCGAACTTCCTCCGCCATGCGAGGCGTGCGCGAGGATGCGATTGCCGAGGGCCGGGATGAACGCCCAGCCGGCGTCGATCGCATCGATGCGGCTTCGGTCGATGTTCGCGACAGGATCGTCGATGCCGGGATGACTGCGGTCACGATCTTCGGTTGCGCCGCTTCGATGAAGCAGGTGCGCGGCGAAGCCGAGGGCGGCAGCGATGTGGATTGCGAAGCGGGCAGAGTCGATCCGCAACAGGGTCGGTTGCGTGCCTGGACGGAGTGCGATTGCGGACGCCGGCCGCAAGACTGCCTTCGGCCGATATCGCCGCTACCCGCGGCTCAAGAATCGGGCAACACCATCGACACGCACAAGCCGCCGCCTTCGCGATTGAGCAGGGCGATGCGGCCGCCGTGCGCCTCGGCGATCTCGCGCGCCAGGGCCAGGCCCAGGCCGGTGCCGTTGCGCTTGGTCGAGTAGAACGGCAACAAGGCGTTGGACAGCACGGCGTCGTTCATGCCGCTGCCGCGGTCGAGCACGTCGATGCGCCAGGCATCCTGCACGCGGCGCAGTTGCAGGCGTACTTCCTCGGGCTTGGAGCCGGATTCGTGGGCGTTCTTGAGCAGGTTGATCAGGCTCTGTTCGAGTTGCGCGGCGTCGACCCGCGCGATCGCTTCGCCCTGCACGCCGTCGTAGGCGAAATCGACCTGGCTGCGCAGTTGCTCGACGAAGCGCGACCACTCGATCGGCTGCAGGCGCGGCGAGGGCAGCTTGGCGAAGCGCGCGTAGTCGCGGATGAAGCCTTCGAGATGGCGCGCGCGTTCTTCGATCGTGGTCAACGCGGTCGGCAGACGCTCGTACTGGCCGCGGCGCAATAGCTCGGCGCCGGAGTGGGCGAGCGAGGCGATCGGCGCCAGCGAGTTGTTGAGCTCGTGGCTGATCACCCGGATCACCTTCTTCCAGGTCTGCACTTCCTGGCGCCGCAGCTCGGCGGTGAGCTGACGCAGCAGCACCAGTTCGTGGGCGCGGCCGTTGAGACGGAAGATGCGGCGCGAGAGGTGATAGATCTCTTCGTTCTCGATATCCCCGACCGAGAACATGCCGTCGCCGCCGCGCTCGAAGGCTTCCTGCATCGGCGTGGGCGCGCGCGACAACAGGTCGGCGAAACTCTGGCCCTCCAGGCGCCGGCCTTCGCCGAGCATTTTGCGCGCGGCGAGATTGCCGTGGACGATGCGTCGGGTCGGGTCGACCAGCATCATCGCTACCGGGGTGTTCTGGATCATGGTGTCGAGCAGCAGCTCGCGTTGCACCAGGCTCAGGCGTTGTTCGCGCAAGGCATCGCCGAGGCGATTGTGGCTGGCGACCAGGTCGCCGAGATCGCCCTGGCCGGTCCAGTTGAAGCTGATCGAATAGTCGCCGTCGCGATAGCTGGCGACCGAGCCGGCGAGGGCGCGGAACAACGAGTTCATCGGCGCGAAGGCACGATGGACGTGATAGATCAGCAGCGGCGCCAGCACCGCTACCACGATGGCGAGGGCAAGCCAGCGGTTGGCGAGGTAGTCCGACAGCCACAGGGTCAGCGCCGCGCCGCCTGCGAGGTAGGCCAGGGCAATGACGCTGAAGACCAGACTCAGGGGAAGGCGGCGCATGATCGGACCTCAGTCGCGCTTGATGCCGAGCCGTTCGAGGCGGCGGTACAAGGCCTGCCGCGACAGGCCGAGTTCGCCGGCGGCTTGTGCGAGCACGCCGCCGGCGCGTTCGAGCGCGGCCTCGATGGCGATGCGGTCGGGCTCTTCGCCGCCGTTGGCCGCACTCGGCGGCGGCGCGACCGGCAGGCCGAGGTCGGCCGCGCCGATGCTGTCGCTGCGCGCGAGCAGGGCGGCGCGCTGCAAGGTGTTGCGCAGTTCGCGTACGTTGCCGGGCCAGGCATGCGCGTACAACGCGCTCTCGGCCCCTTCGCTAAGGCGCTTGCCTTGGGCGAGCGCGTTGTCGCGCAGGAAATGCCGCGCCAACGGCAGCACGTCGTCGCGGCGTTCGGCCAGCGGCGGAATATCGATCTGGATGGTGTTGAGGCGGTAGTACAGGTCTTCGCGGAAGCGGCCGTCGCGGATCATCGTCGGCAGGTCGGCGTTGGTGGCGCTGATCACCCGTACCTTGACCTGGCGCTCGCGGTTCGAGCCGAGCCGTTCGAAGCGCCCGGTTTCGAGCACGCGCAACAACTTCATTTGCCCCGCCGGCGGCAGGTTGCCGATTTCGTCGAGGAACAAGGTGCCGCCGTCGGCCGCCTCGAATTTGCCTTCGCGCATCTTGTTGGCGCCGGTGTAGGCGCCGGCATCGGCGCCGAACAGCTCGGCTTCGATCAGTTCGGTCGGCAGCGCGCCGCAGTTCAGGGTCACGAAGGGGCCGGACTTGACCGAGGAATTGGCCTGGATGATCTCGGCGATCTTTTCCTTGCCGGCGCCGTTGGGGCCGGTGATGAGCACGGGCACGTCGGCGCGCGCGACCTGGCCGGCGAGCTCGATCACCCGCGCCAGTTGTTCGGAACCGAACACCACCCCACGCAGGTCGTAGCGCGCTTCGAGATCGCGTTGCAGCTTGCGCCGCTGTTCGTGCAGGCGCGACACCTCGCGGGTGCTGGCGCCGAGTTCGAGCAGGTTCTCGACGCTGGCGAGCAACTTCTGGTCGTCCCATGGCTTGGCCAGGTAATCGGCAGCGCCGGCCTTGGCCAGGTCGACGGCGATGTCCAGGTGCGTCCACGCGGTCAGCAGGATGATCGGCAGGTCCGGATGGCGCGCGCGGATCGCGCGGAACAGCGCCACGCCTTCCTCGCCCGAGGTGGTGTCGGCAGTGAAGTTCATGTCCTGCAGGACCAGGCCGATGTCCTCGCGGGTCAGCAGTTCCAGGCCCTCCTCCGGCGACTGAGCGGTGACCACGCGGATCTCGCGCAGGCCGAACAGCAGGTCGAGCGCGGTGCCGACCGCCGGATTGTCGTCGATGACCAGGACCGTGCGCATCAGGAATCCGTGTGGTTCGGGAGCGGGCGCCGGATCGCGGCGACTCGTTGTCGAGGCAGTATACGGCGCGGGCTCGGCGGTGCAGGTCGGGCCGGCGAGGAACGGCCGGCGGCGTCGATGTTCGGCATGCGCCGATCGCGACAGCCCTTGGAAACGCCAAGTCCGCGAGCCGCGGATCGCCCCGGCTCCTCTCGCATGGCCGCGAGAGGAGCGGGGCCGGCCGTCGTCCGTCTGGGACGGGGTTCGCTTGCAGATGTTTACCGCGCGATGCTTACTTCGCGACCTTGGCCGGCGCCGCATCGGCCGGCACCGAGGCGATCCAGCGATCGATCCGTGTTTCCAGTTCGCGTAACGGCAAGGCGCCGCCGCCGAGGATCTGGTCGTGGAAGGCGCGGACGTCGAAGCGCGCGCCGAGCTTGGATTCGGCGCGGGCGCGCAACTCGCGGATCTTCAACTGCCCCATCTTGTAGGCCAGGGCCTGGCCCGGCCAGGCGATGTAGCGATCGGCTTCGGCCTGGATGATCGGGTCTTCCATATCGGAGTGGTCGCGCATCCATTGCACCATCTGCTCGCGGCTCCAGCGCTGGTGATGCACACCGGTATCGAGCACGAGACGGTTGGCGCGGATCAGTTCCTGCGAGAGGCGGCCGAAGTCGCTGTACGGATCCTGGTAGAGGCCGACTTCCTTGCCGAGATCCTCCGAGTACAGCCCCCAGCCCTCGATGTAGGCGAGCTGGCCGGTCAGGGTGCGGAACTTCGGCAAGGCCGGCAGGCCACGCGCGACCGACAATTGCAGGTGATGACCGGGCACGCCTTCGTGGTAGGCGATGGCCTCGACCGTGGTCAGCAGGCGCTTGTCGGGCTCGCCGGTGTTGACCGTGATCAGACCGGGGCGCTTGCCGTCCGGCGTGCCGGGCATGTACTGCGCCGACGAGGCTTCTTTTTCGCGCCAGGTTTCCACCGCCTGCACCTGCACCGCGGTGGTCGGCAAGGTGCCGAACAGGTCGGGCAAGCGCTTTTCCATGGTCGCGATGTACTGGCGATACAACTCGAGAATCTGTTCGCGCGATTGGGCGTGGCGGGCAGGATCGGCCGCTATCGCCTTGCGCGCGGTCTTCAGATCGGCATAGCCCAGGCGCCGGGCGATCTCGGTTTGGGCGCGTTCGATGCGTTCGACTTCGCTCAGGCCGAGGCGATGGATCTGCTCGGGCGTCATCGACGAGGAGGTGAACTGTTCGATCGCATAGCGGTACAGGCCATCGCCGTTCGGCACCGACCAGATGCCGTATTGCTCGCGGCCTTGCGGCGCGTATTCCTTGGCGACGAACTCGGCGAGGCGGCGATAGGCCGGTCGTATTTGCTGGTCGACGACTTCGAGGATCTGCTTGCGCAGGCGCTCGCGTTCGGCCGCCGGCACGCTGTCGGGAAACTTCTTCAGCGACGCGGCGAATACGCTGTCCTCGCCGGCGACGTCGGCGATGCCGTTGCATTGCGCGGCGACCTTGTCGAGCAGGTAGCGCGGCTGCATCAGGCCGTCCTTGGCGCCCTGGCGGGCGACCTCGGTGACCTGGTCGAGGATGCGCGGAATCCCGCGCAGACGGACGAGGTAGTCGTCGTACTGCTGGGTGTCGTTGAACGGGAACGCCTTGACCATGATGGTCAGGAACAGATGGGTGCCGTTGAACTGGTCCAGCGGCATCTGGTTGGTCTTGAGCTCGTAGCCCTGGATGTCGTTTTCGAGCCAGCGCACCAGCAGACGGTGATTGAGCAGATCGCTGTCGGCGAAGCCGGTGCTGTCGACCGCCTGGAGGCGGGCGAGCAAGCGGCGGGTCGCTTCGTTGTGGCGCTTGGCGCCGGCGAGGGAGAAATCGCTCCAGGCGGCGTTGTAGCGATAGTCGCCGAAGAAACTGGCCTGCTCCGGCAACTCGCGCATCAGGCCTTCCCAGTGCTCGTCGACCAGGGCGTTGAACTGGCGCGTGCGGGCGGCGACGTCGTTGGCCGCGGCCGGCGCGACGGTCGCGGCCCGGGCGGTCGCGGTGTTGCCGGCGGCATGAGCGGCGGGCAGGCAGATCGCGCCGACGAGCGCGGCCGACAGCGCGGCGATACGGAACGCGGAGCGCGAGCGGCGATAGGGGTACGCAAGAGTCATGGTGGGCTCCGTGGTGGCGAATGACGTTGGGGCGGGAAGCGAAGTCCCGGTCCCGTCCGGTGCCCGGACGGGGTTGATATCTACAGATACGGCCAAGGGCGGATCGGTGGCACGGCCGAGCGATTTTATTTTCCTGGCGGTGCGAGCGATCAGGCCGATCGCGTCGCCAGCGCCGGCGGCACCATCGCCGCGCGCCGGGCCGGGCCGTACACCGCGAGTTGCCCGAGCAGCCACAGGCACAGCGCGCCTAGCGGCAGATAAAACCCGGGCAGGCGCGGCAGTTCGTAATAGCGCATCAGGGCCAGGTTGATCGCGAACGCCAGCGCCATGCCCAGGCCGATGCCGATGCTCGTCAGCAGGAAGTTCTCGGTCTGGAAATAGCGCAGGATCTGGCCGCGAGTGGCGCCGAGCGCGCGGCGCACGCCGATCTGCTTGGTCCGTTGCTGCACCCAGAAGCTGGCCAGGCCGACGATGCCTAGCGCGGTCACGATCAGCAGGGCGATGCAGACCGCAGCGAGCAGCCAGACCATCGAGCGGTCGGTCTGATGGAACTTGTCGCTCATGTTTTCCAGGGTGTCGTTGTCGACGTCGAGGATGCGCACCGGGCCGTTCTTGCCCAGCGCTTCGGCGGCGCTCTTGAGCACTTCCTGGCGCCGCGACGGATCGGTACGGATCAGGTAGATGCCGCTGTTGTAGTCCACCTGGATCGGGAAGATCACCGAGTAGTCGGCGCTGGCCGGGCCGAAATGCTCGGTCGGGCGCAGCAGGTGTTCGACCACGCCAACCACGTGGGTCGGCGAGTCGCCCCAACCGTAGAACACCTTGCCGATCGGGTCCTGGCCGGGGAACAGCGCGTCGGCCAGCGAGCGGGTGACGATCGCCGAAGCGATCGGATAGTCCGAACCCGGCTCGCGGATCTTGCGGTAACTGAGCACTTCGTCGGCGTTGAAATCGCGGCCGGCGACCAGTTTGAGCCCCATGGTCTTGAGAAACTGCTCGTCGCCGAGATAGGTCGTGGCGTTGGCCGTCGGCACCGGTTGCCCGCGCTTGAGCTCCAGCCCGGTGTTCCACGACGAACTGCCGTAGCGTACCTGGTTGGTCACGGTCGCTGCCTTGACCCCTGGCAGCGAGCGCAGCACGGCCAGGTCCGACTGGGTCAACGAATCGGCGCCGTTTTTCTCGTTGATGCCGCTGATCGAGAACCGGATCAGTTCGTTCTCGACCATGCCACTGGGGCGCTGCATGCGGGCGATGCGGTTTTCGATCAGGAACACCGCATTGCAGATGATCGCGCAGGTCAAGGCGACTTCGAACACGATCAGCGCGGCGGCGGTCTTGTGCCGGCGCAGGGTGGACAGGATGGGGCGGATATCCATGGCGAGCCTCGACGGAAGATGGATCACTGACTCTTGAGCTGGATGGCCGGCGTCACCTGGCAGGCGCGCCAGGCCGGCAACAACCCGGCGAGCACGCTGGCGACGACGGCCAAAAGGAAGGTGACGAGCAACATGGTCGGGTCGAGGCGGGCGAGGGCGGCATAGCTGACCGGCTGCTGGCGCACCGCCCACAGGCCCAGTTGCGCCAAGAGCAGGCCGAGCAGGCCGCCGGCCAGGCCGACGGTGCCGGCTTCGACCAGGCATTGGGCGAAGATCGCCGTGCGGGTCGCGCCAAGCGCGCGGCGTACGCCGATCTCGCTGGAGCGGCGCAAGAACTTGGCCAGCAGCAGGCCGACCGTGTTGAGCAGGCAGACCAGCAGGAAGCCGAAGGCGAGCCAGGTCTGCAGGCGCACGTCGGCGGGCACGACGCGTTTGAAATCCAGCCACTGCATCAGGTCGTCGAGCTTCGGCGCGGTCGGGCGCTCGAAGCGCCCGGCGCTGCGTTGCTGGGCGACGTAATTCTGCAGGTACTGGCGATAGGCGGCGGCTTTTTCCGGCGTGGCCAATTCGACCCAGTACTGCACCCAGGCGCACTTGGCGTTGATGCTGCGGTTGCCTTCCTCGTCGACGTTGTTGTCGCCCCAGCAATCGATGTTGCCTTGCGAGCTCATGCGCAGGTCGCGGCTGGTGGAGAACGGCAGGAACAACGCCTCGGGTTCGCCGAAGCCTCCCGGGCCGGACAGCTCGTAGAAGGTCGGCTGCGGATGCCAGTCGCCGATCACGCCGACGATGCGGAATTCGCTCTTGTCGATCCACAGCGATTTGCCGACGCTGTTGCCGCCGCCGAACAGTTTCTCGTTGAGGGTATTGCTGATCACGGCGACGCGGGCGCGGCGCGCATCGTCTTCGCCCGGCCACGGGCCGCCGTACTGGAACGGCACGCCGAACATGGCGAAGAAGTCGGCCGAGGTGTAGCGCGAGATCTGGCGGAACGGCGGCAGGCCGTCGCGGCGCGGCTCGATGGCGACGTCGCCTCCGCTCATCAGCGCCTGGCGGTCGCCGCGCTTCTCGCGCAGCAGCGCCTCGGCATCGAAGCGGCTCATGTCCTCGTGCGGCTCGTCGCCGGGCGTGTAGCCGGCCATCGGGCGCGGATCCATGCGCGGATGGAACAGGTGCTCGCTCCTGCCCGGCAGCGGATCGCCGGACAGCACGTAGAACACGGTCAGGGTGGTCATCGCCGCGCCGATGCCGAGCGCGATGGCGACCACCATCAGCGCGGTCAGCACCTTGTTGCGCTTGAAGCTGCGCAGGGCGAGCTGGACGTAGTAGCCGAACTGGCTGTTTCCGGTCATGGCGACGGTCTCAGGCGAGGGTGGCGTCGGTATCGACGGAGGCCGTCGGCATCGGGGCGCGGATCAGGCTCGGCTCGGCCTTGAGGTCGGTGGCCATGCCGTCGACGATGTGGACGTTGCGCTGCGCGCGTGCGGCGAGTTCGGGGTCGTGGGTCACCATGATGATGGTCGTGCCCTGGGCGTTGATCTCTTCCAGCAACTCCATCACCCCGCGCGCCATCTGCGAGTCGAGGTTGCCGGTGGGTTCGTCGGCGAGCAGCAGGCGCGGCGTGCCGGCGAGCGCGCGGGCGATCGCCGCGCGCTGTTGCTGGCCGCCGGACAGTTCGGCCGGGTAGTGCTTCATGCGCGAGCCCAGGCCGACCTGGGTCAGGGCCTGCTCGATGCGCTGGCGGCGCTCGGCGGCCGGCATCCGCCGATAGCGCAGCGGCACGTCGCAGTTGTCGAACAGGTTGAGGTCGGGAATCAGGTTGAAGCTCTGGAAGATGAAGCCGATCTTCTGGTTGCGCAGGCGCGAACGCGCATCGTCGGACAGGCCGCGCACGTCCTCGCCGTCGAGCCGGTACTCGCCGCCGCTGAAGGTCTCCAGCAGGCCGGCGATGTTGAGGAAGGTGGTCTTGCCCGAGCCCGAGGGGCCGGTCACCGCGACGAATTCGCCGTCCCGTACGTGCAGGTCCAGCGAGCGCAGGGCGTGGGTTTCGACGAGTTCGGTGCGGTAGACCTTGGTGACCTGGCGCATGTCGAGCATGACGTGTTTCCTTTGGCGGTGGGCTTTAGCGGATCGCGAACATCGGCAGCGCGCACGCGGCCAGGTAACGATGGATGCGGATCGGGCGGCGCGGTGCGGCTTGGTTGGCGCTGCGCGCGTCGCCGGCATCGCGGGCCTGATCGAAATCGATCAGCTGATGCAGGCGCAGCGGCACGGCGTCGGTCAGCTCTTGCGAGCTCCACTGCGGGGCGAACGGGAAGTCGGTGGCGTGGTGTTGGGTTTGCATGATCATTCTCCACTGATGCGGACGGTTTCGGCGTTTTCGAACTGGTCGCTGCCGGAGACGACGACACGCTCGCCCGGTTGCAGACCTTCGAGGATTTCCACGGCGTTGAGGCTGCTTACGCCGGTACGGATGCTGCGGCGGGTGGCGACGCCGTTGGCGACGACATAGGCGCTGTTGCCGCCGGCCTGCTCCAGGAACGGGCCGCGCTCGACCATCAGCGCGTCGCGGCGGGTGTCCAGGACGATGCGCGCGCTCAGGCGCTGGCTCTGGCGCAGGCCCGGCGGCTGCTTGCCGGTGAAACGCAGGCGGCTGACGACTTCGCCGTTGACGACTTCGGGCGAAACCGCGGAGATCTGCGCCGCGAACGGTTGGCCGTTGCCGCTGGTGACCTGCGCCGGAATGCCGATCGCCAGGTCGCGGGCGAAACTTTCCGGCACCTTGATCTCGACTTCGAACACGCTCAGGTCGACCACGCTCAACACCGGATCGTTGATCGCGACGTTGGCGCGCTGGGCGACCTGGACCTGGCCGACCTGACCGTCGAACGGCGCGCGCAGGGTCAGCGCTTCGACCTGGCGTTGCGCCTCGACCGCGATCGCGCGTTGGCGATCGGCGAGCAAGCGCTTGTTGCGGGTGTCCAGCGCGGCGCTGCGGCCCTGCCGGCCGAGGTCGCCCTGGGCGTGGCTCAGGCCGATGTCGGACTTTTTCAGGTCGTCCTGGGCCTTGGCGACGTCGACCTTGGCCACCGCGCCGCCTTCGAAGGCGCGCTGATAGCGTTCAAGATCGCGCAGGGCGGCGACGCGGGCAATCTGCGCCTGGTCGAGTTCCTTGCGTGCGGTCGAACGCGCCAGTTCGGCGTCGAGCTCGGCGCGGCTGGCCTCGGCTTCCAGGCTGGCCAGGGTGGCCTGTTCCTGGGCGAGCTTGCTGCGCAGTTCCGGACTGTCGATCTCGGCCAGCACCTGGCCTTTGCGGACCACGTCGCCGGCGACCACCTTCAGGTCGACCGAACCGCCGGCGATCGCATACAGGATCGGGCTGTTGGCGGCGATCACCCGGCCGTCGGCGGCGATGTCGCGGACCAGTTCGCCGCGCTTGACCTCGGCGATGCGCAAACGCTCGGCGTCGACCGAACGGCCACCCGCGCTCCAGCCCGACAGCAGCCACGCGCCCGCGCCCAGAGCGAGCACGCCGGCGCCGGCGCCGAGCAGCCAGCGGCGACGGTGCCGACCCTGCACGGTGGCGGTGGCGACTCGGTGGTCCTGCGCAGAAGTGTCGCGGATGCTCATTTCGGTGGGACTCGGGCTTGGCGGTTTATCCATAACCCAAGCACAACGCGTGCCAACTGCAAGCTATTGTTTTTTAAGGGCGGGCGCCGCCGTCCGGGTGTCCGTCCGGACGGACAGTGCGTCCGCCGGACGTGTCCGCGACGGGGCGCGGATAGAATGCGGACATCCCCCAAGGAGTTGCCCCAGCATGTGCGGAATCGTAGGTGCGATCGCAGATCGTGACGTGGTACCGGTTTTGATCGATGGCTTGAAGCGACTGGAATACCGTGGCTATGACTCGGCCGGCATCGCCGTGTTCGACGGCGCCGACCTGCGCCGCGTGCGCCGGACCGGCCGCGTCGGCGAAATGGAAGCGGCCGCCCAGGCCGAAGGCTTCAACGCCTCGGTGGGCATCGGTCACACCCGTTGGGCGACCCACGGCGGCGTCACCGAAGCCAATGCGCATCCGCACATCAGCTTCGGCGAACTGGCCGTGGTCCATAACGGCATCATCGAAAACCACGACGAGCAGCGCGAGCGTTTGCGCGCGGCCGGTTACAGCTTCGAGTCGCAGACCGACACCGAAGTCATCGCCCATCTGATCCACTTCCACCAGTCGCAGGGGGGCGACTTGTTGGCGGCGGTGCAGAATGCGGTGCGCGAGTTGGTAGGCGCCTATGCCATCGCCGTGGTCAGCAAGCGCGAACCCGATCGCATGATCGCGGCGCGCATGGGCTGCCCGCTGCTGATCGGCCTGGGCGAAGGCGAGAACTTCGTCGCCAGCGACGTCTCGGCGATCCTGCAGGCCACGCGCCGGGTGATCTTCCTGGAAGAAGGCGACACCGCCGACATCACCCGCGCCCAAGTGCGCGTGTTCGACGGCACCGGCGCGGCGATCGAGCGCGAGGTGCACGTTTCCGATGTGTCGCTGGCCTCGCTGGAACTCGGCCCCTACCGCCACTTCATGCAGAAGGAAATCCACGAACAGCCGCGCGCCATCGCCGACACCATCGAGGCGGTGATGGACGACGGCAAGTTCTCGCCGGAGTTGTTCGGCGCCCAGGCCGAGTCGGTGTTCGCCGGCGTCGAGGGCGTGCAGATTCTCGCCTGCGGCACCAGCTATTACGCAGGCATGACCGCGCGCTACTGGATCGAAGCCATCGCCGGCCTGCCGTGCCAGGTCGAGATCGCCAGCGAATACCGCTACCGCGCCGCGGTCGCCAATCCCAAGCAACTCATCGTGACGATTTCGCAGTCCGGCGAAACCCTCGACACGATGGAAGCGTTGAAGTACGCCAAGTCGCTCGGCCACGACAAGACCCTGTCGATCTGCAACGTGCCGGAAAGCGCGATCCCGCGGGCGAGCCAACTGGTGTACTACACCCGCGCCGGCGCCGAGATCGGCGTGGCCTCGACCAAGGCCTTCACCACCCAGCTGGTGGCGCTGTTCATCCTCACCGCGACCCTCGCCAAGCAGCACGGCAAGCTCTCGGCCGAGCAGGAAGCCGAGTTTATCGATGCGCTGCGCCACCTGCCGGGCAGCATCCAACACGCGCTCAACCTGGAACCGCAGATCACCGCCTGGGCCGACCGCTTCGCGCCGAAGCAGCACGCGCTGTTCCTCGGTCGCGGCGTGCATTACCCGATCGCCCTGGAAGGCGCGCTCAAGCTCAAGGAAATCTCCTACATCCACGCCGAGGCCTATCCGGCCGGCGAGCTCAAGCACGGCCCGCTGGCGCTGGTCGATGCCGACATGCCGGTGGTGGTGATCGCGCCGAAGGACAGCCTGTTGGAGAAGGTGAAGTCCAACATCCAGGAAGTGCGCGCGCGCGGCGGCGAGATGTTCGTGTTCGCCGACCTCGACAGCCACTTCGGCGAATCCGAGGCGGTGCACGTGATCCGCACCCCGCGCCACGTCGGCGTGCTGTCGCCGGTGGTGCACGCGATTCCGGTGCAGTTGCTCGCTTACCACGCCGCTCTCGCGCGCGGCACCGACGTCGACAAGCCGCGCAACCTGGCCAAGGCGGTCACGGTCGAGTAAGCGCGTCGTCGTCGCGCAGCGCCTAGTGTTTGATAATAGTTGGCCCAACACGTTAATAGTTGGGCCGATTGGCACGGAGGGACCAACTAATAGTTGGTCCCAACTCCTAAGCCCAACCCAAGGTTGGATTTCCTGGATCGTGCGGAAGCTTGGGCGGACACAATGATGTTGTGCTGATCACAAGGCGGAAGTGTAGGAAAAGCCGGGGTTGTCCCCCAGGCGTCCCGAACGCGGGCCTGGGGGCACCCAGCCAGTCCGCGGGTGCGGCGGGCACTGCGGGTGCCGAAGGCGACCTACGTGGATTCGCAGTACTCTTGCGTTCTGATAACGAACAGGAGCTGCTCGCTTCAATCACATCGGGAGCCTCGATACCGATGATCTCTCTGGCAGCGTTGAAGAGCTTGCCAATCCCGACTCTGGACGCCGGCGTCGATGCTAGAGCCGTCTACGCCTTGGACCGCCAGGCTGAAATACAAGAACTGATCGACTCGCTCCTACGCGAGCAGTCCGAGCTCACCGAATCCCTCTGGGCGGACCCCCTTGAAGACTGATTCTATGACCAACGAAGAATTCAAACGCACCCTCTGGGACGCTGCCGACAAGCTGCGCGGCTCGGTGGCGGCGGCGCAGTACAAGTACCCCGTGCTCGGGATGGTGTTCCTGAAGTACGTGTCGGACATGTACGACGCGCAGTCGTTGGTGATCCGCAATCGCATCGCCGAGCCGGACAGCCCGATCTACATCGAGGATGCGGCCACACGCAAGGAAAGCGAGGACGTGTTCGTCGGCGACAAGACGTTCTACGACATGGACAACATCTTCTGGATTCCGCCCGACGCGCACTACAGCGTGCTGCTGGCACAGGCCACCGCACCGGATCTGGCGCAGCGCCTCGACAAGGCCATGGGCGCGATCGAAGCGGATAACCCGCGACTCAAGGGCGTGCTATACCGCGAATTCTCGCGGCTGGAGCTGGAGCCTGGCAAGCTCGGCGAGCTGATGGGCCTCGTCGCGCGGCTGAAGTTCGACCCGAAGAAGCACGATAGCCGCGACGTATTCGGCGAGGTGTACGAGTACTTCCTCGGCCAGTTCGCGATCAAGGAAGGCGCGCGGGCCGGCGAGTTCTACACGCCCAAGAGCGTGGTCAACCTGCTGGTGGAAATCCTCGCACCGTTCAAGGGCACCATATATGACCCGGCCTGCGGCTCGGGTGGCATGTTCGTGCAGTCGGCGCGCTTCAAGGACGCGCACCAGAAGCAACTGAAGAAAAAGGGCGATCTCGCCATCTACGGCCAGGAGCTGATGGCTGCCACCCGCCGCCTGTGTCTGATGAACCTCGCGGTGCACGGCCTCGACGGCGACCTTGGCGCCAGCTACGGCGACACCTTCGCCAACGACCAGCACAAGACCCTGCGCGCAGACTACGTGCTGGCCAACCCCCCGTTCAACATCTCCGACTGGGGCGGCGACAAGCTTGCCGACGACCCGCGCTGGGTGCACGGCATCCCACCGAAGGGCAACGCCAACTTCGCCTGGCTGCAGCACATGCTGGCGCGCCTGTCCGCGCGCGGCCGTGCCGGCATCGTGCTGGCCAACGGCTCGATGAGTTCGCAGCAGAGCGGCGAGGGCGAGATCCGCCGCGCCATGGTGCAGGCCGACGTGGTCGAGTGTATGGTCGCGCTACCGGGACAGCTGTTCTCCAACACGCAGATCCCCGCGTGCCTGTGGTTTCTGTCGAAGGACAAGAGCACGGGCGGTAACGGCAAGGTGGACCGGCGCCGGCAGGTCCTCTTCATCGACGCGCGCAAGGCGGCGAGCGGACGCATCAACCGCACCCAGATCGAATTCACCGACGAGGACCTGCAGCGCGTGGCGCAGGTCTATCACCGTTGGCGCGGCAGCGATTTTAGTGCAGGCGGCGAATACGCTGACGTGCCGGGCTTCTGCTACAGCGCCTCGCTCGCTGATGTGGAGAAGCACGGCTTCGTGCTGACGCCAGGTCGTTATGTAGGCGCGCAGGCGGAAGAGGATGACGATGAAGTCTTCAACGAGAAGATGGAACGGCTGACTGCGCAGTTAGCCGAGCAGATGACGCTGGGAAAGCAATTGGATACTGCTATCAGGGAGAAATTAGGAGCGCTCGGATATGGTCTCTAAGTGGCCAGAGTGCCGGCTCGAAGAACTTGCGGAGCCGAAGGGCGGATCGATTGCGATTGGGCCATTCGGATCGCGGCTCAAAGCAGAGTCCTATGTCAACGATGGCGTCGCGGTGATCCGAGGGACGAATCTCGGCCCCGGAACTCCGCTTGTCGGCGAATTTGTGTACATAACACCCGAAAAGGCATCTGAACTCGGCAACGCCAATCTGAAGGCTAGCGATCTTGTGTTTCCGCATCGCGGAGCAATCGGCGAGGTCGGCATCGTGCCGAATGATGGTCGCCCTTACGTTCTGTCAACGAGCCTGATGAAGATATCACTCGACCAGGCGAGAGCGATTCCTGAGTTCTACTACCTTTTTTTTAAAAGCTCTCGTGGTCAGGCCGAGCTTCTGAAGAATGCGTCGCAGGTAGGAACACCAGGCATTGCGACACCGCTGAAGTCTCTCAGACAGTGCGTGGTTCCATGTCCGACTATGGAGGAGCAGTTTGATGCTGTTGATGCACTGCTCAGTATTGATAGCCGCATCAAGAATCTTCGCCAAACTAACGCTATCCTCGAAGCCATCGCCCAAGCCCTGTTCAAGTCCTGGTTCGTGGACTTCGACCCCGTGCGCGCCAAGGCCGAAGGCCGCGAGCCGGAAGGTATGGACGCCGCCACCACCGCCCTGTTCCCCAGCGAGTTCGAGGATTCCGAACTCGGCCCGATTCCGAAGGGCTGGCGCGTGGATGAGATCGGTCGCGTGGTTGCTTGCGTTGGAGGCGCCACGCCGAGCACCAAGGAGGAGAGCTTCTGGATCGATGGAACGCACCACTGGGCGACCCCTAAAGATCTTTCGGGTCTGCAAGCCCCGATCCTGACTACCACGGAGCGGCTTATTACAGATACGGCTGTCGCCCGTATCAGCAGCGCTCTGTTGCCTGCCGGAACTTTGCTTATGTCGTCACGGGCGCCGATCGGATATCTCGCCATCGCCGCTGTTCCAACTGCAATCAATCAAGGATTCATCGCGATGCCACCTGGAGGTCAGTTGCCGCCCAGCTATCTGTTGTTCTGGGCGCGATTGAACATGGAATTGATCAAGCAGAAGGGGAACGGATCAACTTTCATGGAGATCAGCAAGGCCGCTTTTCGCCCAATCAAGGTATGCGTGCCAAGCCCCCAAGCAATTGCTGCGTTCGAGATAATCACGGGACCGCTGCTCAAACGAATCGAGTTGAACGAATACCACGCGGCCGCGCTAACCCAAGCCCGCGACACCCTCCTCCCCCGCCTCATCTCCGGCAAGCTCCGACTGCCCGAGGCCGAGCGTGAGACCGAGGCCGCCCTCGCATGAGTTATGCCTGTTCGATCTGTGCCAGTCCGCTGCAGCCGATGTTTCGCTATCCGCATTGCGTCTGCGAAACCTGCGCCAGCCGCGCGGCCAGCGCCGACGGCCGTCCGCTGGCGCCCGGCAATGTAAGCCTCAGCGGTGGATTCATCGCCCAGTGCGCCGACACGGGCGGAGCTTACGAAAGCACGCCTGCTGGATCGACGGCATCCCCTGCCGCGCCGACGAACGCCGCTTCGGCGGCATCGTAATAGAGGTAGTTGCATGAAGGCCAGCATCCATACCCTCGGCCAGGTGCTGTACTCGCCAAGCCAGTACGTGATCCCGGTATTCCAGCGCAATTACCGCTGGGAGCTGCCGCAGTGGCAGCGGTTGTGGGACAGCCTGGAGGAGATTCAGCAGCCCGAGAAGACCAGTAATCACTTCATGGGGTTCCTGGTCTACGTGGTCGGTGGCACGCCGCAGCCGGGACAGAATACGCGCTTCCACCTGATCGATGGCCAGCAACGCCTGACCACGCTGTCACTGCTGTTGGCGGCGATCCGCAACGTGGCACGGCGGCGCGGCGACGACGAGTTGGCGCAGGAGCTGCACGACGATTACCTGGTGCACCCGCGCAAGAAGGGCGATCAGCATTACCGCCTGCTGCCCAAAGAGCACGACCAGGACGCCTTCGTCGCACTGGTGTCCGGCAAGGCGGCGTTGCCCGGGCGCATGGCGCAGGCGGTGGCATTCTTCGAGCGCGTGCTGGACAACAAGGCGGAAACGCAGGCCGACACCCTACGCCGTGTGTTCGAGGTGGTGTGCCAGCGCCTGGATTTCATGGGCGCCACACTGGAGAGCGAGAACGCGTACAGCATCTTCAAGAGCCTCAATTCCACCGGCGTGCCGCTGAGCCAGGCCGACCTGATCCGCAACTTCGTGTTCATGCATGTGCATCCGGATGTGCAGGACGAGTTCGACACGGAGCTGTGGCGTCCGCTGGAAGCAGGCTTCACCGCTGTCGACGGGCGGCTGGACGAGGACAGTTTCGCCCGCTTCTTCCGCGACCTGCTGATGTCGGAAGGTCAGTACGTGCCGCCGAAGCTGACCTTCGCCACCTTCGAGGCGCGACACGAGGACACCGGGTTCGATCCGCTGGCGTTGACCCGTGTTCTCACCCAACGATCCGCCCAGTACCTGGCCATCGCCAGCCGCGCCGCCGACCGCGACCCAGGCGTAACCCGGGCACTGGCGCGCCTCAACCGCCTGGACAGTTCCACCACCTGGCCGCTGCTGCTGTGGCTGTTCGCGCAGCGCGATGCCGGAGCGCTGGACGCCGCAGGGCTGGCGCGCGCCGTGGACATGCTGTGCGGCTTCATCCTGCGCCGCTTCGTCGCGGGCGAGACCTCGCGCGGTTACGGCGAGATGTTCGTGCGAGCGATCCGCGACACGTCGGGCGATAACACGGGCGAACCGGTAGCGGCGCTGGAGCAGTTCCTGCTGCAGCGCGGCTGGCCGGACGACGCGCGTTTCATCGAGGCTTTCACCCGCTTCCCGCTGTACAAGCGTGGTTACGCCCGCGAGGTGCTGGAAGCGCTGGAGCTGGCGCGGGGACACAAGGAGCAGGGTTCGCTCGCACAGGCGCAGATCGAGCACGTCCTGCCGCAGACCCTCAGCGACGAGTGGGCCGATGCACTGGGCGAAGAAGCGGAGCGCGTGCATGGCGAATGGCTGCACCGCCCCGGCAACCTGACCTTGTCGGCGTACAACCAGGAAGTCGGAAATCAACCGTTCGCGATAAAGCGCGCGCGCTTCATCCAGTCCAATGTCGTGCTGACCCGCGAGGTGGCCGATAACGCGCATTGGGGCGAGGCCGAGATCCGCGAGCGCGGCGAGCGCATGGCCAGGGAAGCAACGCAGCTGTGGCAAGGACCGAAGGAACCGTATGCTGCCGAGGCCGAGTCCGCGCAGGACCGGGAAGGACGGCAAGTGCGGCTGGCGTTCTGGACTGGCCTCGCCGCACACCTGGCGGCGGCGCACCCCGAGTTGCCGGAGGTGGAACCGGAGCCCAAGCGTATCCTGCGCTTCAAGGCCCGCGTGCCGCAGGTGCGCGTCGGGCTTCGCTTCAAGGTGCAGGACGGGTCGGTGGCCTTGATGCTCCGCTTCAAGCCCAAGGCGCGATCGCTGTGGCAAATGCTGCGCGACGGGCCAGACCTTCCCAACGGCTGGGTCGGCCAGGAGTGGGACTTCGATGCCGATGAAGCGGGCGACGCTGTCATGACGCTGGAATGTGCTGCCGCCAGCAAGGACAGCGGCTACTGGCCCGCGCTGTACGACTGGTTGGGTTCCAAGCTGGCGCTGGTGCATGCGCAGGCACTGCCATGGCTGCGCGAATCGATCGGCGCGAACGCAGACGATGACGATGAAGCCGATGACGACAGCAAGGTGCTGTCGCCCACGCGGCAACGGCAGCTCGCATTCTGGAAACAGCTGGTGGCGCGCGTGTCGGCGCAGTCCGACGTGGTGCGTCCGCAGAAGCCTGCACCGCAGAGCTGGATCAACATTTCGATCGGCCGCGCTGGCTTTGGCGTCATCCCGACCGTTAACCAGCAGGCGGGTCGGCTGGGTGTCGAAATCATGGTGGCCGGCAAGCAGCCCAAGCTGCATTTCAAGCAGCTGCTGGCGCGGAAGGACGAAATCGAACAGCAGCTCGGCTTCGCGCTGGAGTGGCTGGAGCTGCCCGATGCCCATCAATGCCGCATTGTGTCGTGGCGCAACGACAGTCCGCTGCAGGACGATGCGCGCTGGGACGAGTTCGCCGAGTGGATGGCCGATCGGATCATCCGCATGGACGCAGCGTTCAGGCCGCTGGTCAGGGCGTTGCCTTGAAGGCCATCTTTTAGGCCATCAGTCACAAGGAGTGGACATGAAGAAGGAACTGATTACCCGCTTGCATCGCAGCTTCGAGGACGCCGCCCACGAACAGGACGGCGTGGAGTTCTGGCTGGCGCGCGAGCTGCAGGAACTGCTGGGTTACGCCACGTGGCGGCGCTTCGAGGAAGTCATCGAACGGGCCAAGATCGCGTGCGCCAATGCGGGGCAGCCGGTGGCGGACCATTTTGCCGACGTCGGCAAAATGGTCGACGTTGGGTCCGGGGCGTCCCGGGAAATCGCCGACCTGGCGCTGACCCGCTACGCCTGTTACCTGATCGCCCAGAACGGCGATCCGCGCAAGGCAGAGATCGCCTTCGCCATGACCTACTTCGCGGTGCAGACCCGCAAGCAGGAACTGATCGAGCAGCGTATCGCCGAGCAGGAGCGACTGCAGGCGCGCGACAAGCTGACCCTGTCGCAGAAGGAACTGGCCGGCGTGCTGTTCGAACGCGGCATCGATGGACAGGGATTTGCGCGCATCCAGAGCAAGGGTGATGCCGCGCTGTTTGGCGGGCTCAGCACGCAGGACATGAAGAATCGGCTGGCGGTGCCGGGCAGCCGCCCGTTGGCGGACTTCCTGCCCACCATCACCATCAAGGCCAAGGACTTCGCCAACGAGGTCACCAACCTGCAGGTGAAGCAGCAGGACCTGCGCGACGAGCCAAGCATCACCCGCGAGCACGTCAGCAACAACCAGGACGTGCGCAGGATCCTCACCGATCGTAATATCCGGCCGGAGGCGTTGCCGGCGGACGAGGACGTAAAAAAAGTCGAGCGTCGGCTCAAGTCGGATGAGAAAAAGTTGCCGCGGGCTGGAGTCGGCAAGGGGAAGCGGAAACCGAAGGGCTGATCGCCATGCGATAGCCAGCTTGTCCATGGCGACATGGCGGATCCATACGATAGGCGGCGTTGAACATGGAGGGTTCACGAACTGCCAGCGAGGGGAAGGGATGAAGGAGAACCATCTGGAAGAGGTCTGCCTGGACTGGCTGCAGGGGCTGGGTTGGACCCGCATGCACGGCGAGGCGCTCGCGCCCGGGGGCAGCGAAGCGGCGCGCGAGCGCTGGTCGGAGGTGGTGCTGGCGCCGCGCCTGCGTGAAGCGGTGACACGCCTCAATCCCGGACTGGCGGGCGCGGAGATCGATGTGGCTGTCGCGCGGCTGTCCGGCTACGGCGCACAGTCGCTGGTCGACGGCAATCGGGAGCTGTACGACTGGCTGCGCAATGGCGTGCCGGTCGAACGCACGGAACGCGATGGGCGCCGTTCGGTCCTGCGGGTGCGGGTGATCGATTTCGAGGACGGGCAGAACGAGTTGCTCGCCGTGCAGCAGTTCACGATACAGGGGCAGAAGCTGCGGCGGCCGGACATCGTATTGTTCGTCAACGGGCTGCCGCTGGTGGTGATCGAGCTGAAGAACCCGGCCGATCTCAATGCGGATTTCGAATCTGCCTACAACCAGATCCAAACCTACAAGGCGGACATCCCGCAGCTGTTCTGGTTCAACCTGTTCAATGTCATTTCTGATGGAACGGTTGCGCGCTACGGCTCTGTCAGCGCGGACCTTCCGCGACATTCACGTTGGCGTTTGCTGGACGGGAAAAAGGTCGGCAAGGCGCAGCTCGAACTCGAAGTACTGATGCGTGGCCTGCTGGAGCCGCGCACGCTGCTGGATTTCCTTCGCGGCTTCGTCGCCTATGGCGGAGCCGATGGTGGCGCTAGCTTCAAGATCATTGCGCAATGGCACCAGTATCACGGCGTGCAGCGGGCCGTGGAGCGGGCCGTAGATGCGCTGGTGCATCGCAAGGATGGCAAGGGCGGGGTGATCTGGTTTACCCAGGGATCGGGCAAGTCGCTATTGGCGCTGTTCTATGTCATGGCATTGCGCGACCGTGCGGAGTTTGGCAACCCGACCGTAGTTCTGGTGACCGACCGCAACGACCTAGACGGGCAGCTGTTTGAAACCTTCGCCGACAGTGCATGGTCGCTGCGCGCCACGCCGCAGCAGGCAGACAGCCGTGAGGATTTACGGGACAAACTGACGCAGGTTCAGGCCGGCGGCATCTTCTTCACCACGATCAACAAGTTCGCTCCTCGCGCGGGCGAGGGGGGCATCCCGGTCTTGTGCGACCGCTCGAATGTCATCGTCATCGCGGACGAGGCGCACCGCACTCAATACGGATTCACTGCACAACTGGACATCGTCAGCGGGCAGACCAAGTACGGCCTCGCGAAATACATGCGCGATGCGCTGCCCAATGCGATCTACCTGGGCATGACTGGCACACCTGTCAGCCTGGACGATCGGGATACAGAAGCGGTGTTCGGTACCTATGTCGACGTGTACGACATGATCGCTGCGCAGGAGGACGAAGCCGTCGTTCCCGTCAGCTACGAGTCGCGGATCATCGAGTTGCGCTTCAACGAAGCCGAGAAGCAGGCGCTCATGGATGAGTTCCTCGAGGTCACCGAGGACGAGGACGCCAGCGAGCAGGGACGCACCGCCAGTCGCCACACGCGCCTGGAGGCATTGGCGATGGCGGAGGGCCGGCTCGCTACACTCGCGGCCGATCTGGTGTTGCACTGGGAAGCACGCACGCAATCACTCGCGGGAAAAGCGATGATCGTGGCGATTTCGCGCGAGGCGGCGATCCGCCTGTACGACGAAATCGTGAAGCTTCGGCCCGACTGGCATGATGCGGACATCAACAAGGGCCGCATCAAGATCGTGATGACCGGCAGTTCGTCCGATCCGCTGCACTTCCAGCCGCACCGCACCGACAAGGCGCAGCGCAAACTGCTTGAGAAGCGCTTCAAGGACGCCGACGATTCGCTCGAGCTGGTGATCGTGCGCGACATGTGGCTGACCGGCTTCGATGCGCCACCGGTGCATTCGCTGTACGTCGACAAGCCGATGCAGGGTCATGGGCTGATGCAGGCGATCGCGCGCACCAACCGCATCTGGAAAGGAAAGCCGGGTGGCCTGATCGTCGATTACATCGGTATCGGCGAGGAGCTGAAAAAGGCGATCAGGCAGTACACGCGGGACGCGGGCAGCGAGCGCGAGCCGGTGGATACATCAGGCCAGGCGTTGGCGATCCTGTTGGATACGCTCGACGTCGTCCGTCGTGAGTTCTTCCATGGCTTCGACTACGCGGGATTCGCTGATCCGAAGCACGCGCTGGCGCTGCTGGGCCCGGCGATGGAGCACGTTCTGCAGATCGATCCCGAACCGGATGAGAAGGGCCGCAATCGTGGCGTTCGCGCGTACCTCGACCAAGTAGCCAAACTGACAAAGGCGCAGGCACTCGCGGGTACGCGCGCCGAAGCCATGGCGCTGCGTGAGGAGATCGCCTTCTTCCAGGCAGTGCGCGTGTGCCTGATCAAACTGACGCGAGCGGGTGAAGGCCGTTCGAGGTTGGAGAAGGAAGCGGCGTTGCGGCAGCTTGTCGCCAAGGGCGTGCTGGTCGAAGGCGTCAACGACATCTTCGGCACGCTTGGCCTTGGCAAACCGGACATCTCTCTGCTGGACGAGAAGTTTCTGGCGCAGATCCGCGAAATGCCCACGAAGAATCTCGCCGCGGAGCTGCTGGAGCGGCTCATTGCCGATCAGGTGCGTGCGCGAGGCATGCGTAACGCCATGCAAGGTAAGGAGTTCACCGAGCGGCTGGAGGAAGCCATCGGGCGCTATCAGAACCGGGCCATCACCACGGTGGAAGTCATTGAGGAACTGATAAAGCTAGCGAAGGAGATCAATGCTGCGCGACCGCCGCACGGCTTAAGCGAAGAGGAGTATGCGTTCTATCAGGCGCTCATCGACAACGAGTCTGCCGTTCGCGAGCTGGGAGATCCGCTGCTTCGAGCCTTGGCGCAGGAGTTGACCGACAAGTTGCGTAGGTCAGCCACCATCAATTGGCAAAACCGGCCTTCATCTCGAGCCAAGATGATGGCAATGGTGAAGGTACTTCTCGCAAAGTACCGATATCCACCCGACAAGCAACCCGAAGCCACGGAGAAGCTCATGGCTCAAGCCGAGTTGCTGGCTGACACTTGGGCACTGGAAGCGGCCTAGCCGTGAGAGGGGGCGGAATGAGGCAGATCTTGAGTCAGTCGTGGGTTGATGTTCGCAGCAAGTAAAACTTGACCCGAGTAGGAAAAAAATTGGGGGCTGGGCGCTGCGTCTCGTCGTAGGCCTGGCTCGTGCCACGGGATCTCCGCTTCTGTGCGAGCTGGCGGAGGAGACTTCCCTCGGCTCCTGGAAGCTGTTGAAGTAGTGAGGCGCGGCACTGGCGGGGCCGTGCCCGGGCGCACGATAGTGGTCGCCGGGCGATGCGAACCGTCAACCGAGCGCTGTCCCCGCCATCGGAGTCGAGACCGAGATGACCGATACCGAGATCCAGACCGAACAGATTGCGACTGCCGCGGCGACGTCTGCCGCTGGAAAATCTGCGGCCTACCGGAACGACCGCGCCCATGTCGTGCATTCGTGGTCGGCGCAAGCTTCCCTGGATCCGGTGGTGGTTGCCGGAGGCAGCGGTTCGCGCTTCTGGGACGAGACCGGCAGGACGTGGCTGGATTTCTCCAGCCAATTGGTCAACGTCAATCTCGGCCACCAGCACCCCAAGCTGATCGCCGCGATCCAGGCTCAGGCCGAGCGTCTTTGCACGCTCGCGCCCTATCACGCGAACGAAGCCACGGCCGAAGCGGCGCGATTGATCGCGCAAGCGGCACCCGGCGATCTCGACAAGGTGTTCTTCACCAGCGGCGGCGCCGAAGCGGTGGAGAACGCGGTGCGCATCGCCAGGCATCACACCGGTCGCATCAAGGTCCTGTCGGCGTATCGCAGCTATCACGGCGCCACCGCCGGCGCGATATCGCTGACCGGCGATCCGCGCCGTTGGGGCGCCGAACCCGGCATGCCCGGGACGGTCAAGTTCTGGGGGCCGTACGCGTATCGCTCGGCCTTCCATTCCGACTCCGAGGCGCAGGAGTGCGAGCGCGCGCTGGCGCACCTGGCCGATGTGCTCATGGTCGAGGGCCCGCATACCGTGGCGGCCGTCGTACTGGAGTCCGTCGTCGGCGGCAACGGCGTCCTGGTTCCGCCGGACGGCTACCTGCGCGGCGTACGCGAGCTGTGCGACCGGCACGGCATCGTCATGGTGGCCGACGAAGTCATGGCGGGGTTCGGGCGCTGCGGCGAGTGGTTCGCGATCGATCGCTGGGGCGTGGTCCCGGACCTGATCACCTTCGCCAAGGGCGTCAACTGCGGTTATGTCCCTCTGGGCGGCGTGATCATCAGCGAGCGTATCGCCCAGACCTTCGCTCACCGCGTATTCCCGGGAGGCCTGACCTATTCGGGCCACCCCTTGGCCTGTGCGGCCGCCGTCGCCTGTCTGAACGTGTATCGGGAGGAAGGCATCATCGAGCGCGTTCGCCGCCTCGGCGAGGAGTTGGTGCGGCCCGAGCTGGAAGCACTCAAGAGCCGGCATCCGTCCATCGGCGAGGTGCGAGGCCTCGGCATGTTCTGGGCCTTGGAGCTGGTGCGCGATCCGGTCAGCCGCGAGCCGCTGGTTCCGTACAACGCGGCCGGCGCCGACAACCGGCCCATGGCCGAGTTCGCAGCGGCGTGCAAGGACAAGGGGCTGTGGCCTTTCGTCCACTTCAACCGAGTGCACATCGCTCCGCCGCTCAACATCGGCGAAGCCGATCTGCGGACGGGGTTGGTCATCATCGACGATGCATTGCACGTCGCCGACCGTTATCTGGCCCAATAACCGAGCCTTGGCCAAGCCGCTCCTCGCTTCGTGCAGCGCCTGAATCAGAGGCGTCCTGCCGCAGTGAAAGGAAGCCCGAAGATACCGGGCTTCCTTCCATGCCGCATCAGGCGGTGGCGGCTTTCTCCACCAGCGCATCCAGGCCGAAGATGTCGCGGGTGCTGTCGGAGAAGATCACCGAGAACACTTCATCATGGTTGCGGAAGGCCTTGAACTCGAGCGAGTTGCCGCTCGGGTCGCTCAGGAACATGGTCGCGTGTTCGCCGGGCAGGTCGCGCATGCGCACGTGCGGCGGATCGATGAACGCATGCCCCCGCGACTTGATGCGGTCGGCCAACGAACTCCAATCCTTCCAGTCGAGGTTCACTCCGAAGTGCGGCACCCGTACGGTCTCGCCGTAGAACGCAGACCCGAACGAGGTCGCGGCGCCCTCGCTGCCGCCCGGCGTCTGGTGGATGACCAGGTGATGGCCGTAGAAGTCGAGGTCGATCAGATTCCTGGTCGACCGGCCCTGTTTCGCGCCGAGCACCTCGCAATAGAACTGGCGGGCTTGTTCCAGGTCGTGCACGCCGATGGCCAGATGGAATTGACGGATGGCGCCGCCGCCGCGGTCGCCGGCCGGTCCGAGAATGATTTCGCCGACCGCGGCGCGTTCGGCGGCGTCATGGCCGTCGGGCATCGTCGCTGCGTCCTGGATGTTCTGCCAGAACGAGGTCCAGGCCGCCATGCTGTCGCAGAAACCGTCCTGCAGCGCCTCGACGCTGCCGTTGTCCATGGACGCGATCTCGTCGCTGATGAGCTTGCGCAGGTTCTCGCGATGGACGATGTCGTGCTCGCCGACGTGCAGCTCCCAGAACTTCCAGGCGATCGTGCCCTGGTGTTGTCGGATGTACGGGTTGCGCAGCAAATGCTGGTACAGGCGAGCGAGATAGATCTGGCAGACGCACTCGCCGCCCATGCCGCGCAAGCCGATGCCGTAGGCCGTGCTGTAGGCGGGGTCGATCAGATTGGAACGGGTCTGGTCCAACAACGCGATGTTGCCGGCCAGCGCCATGCTGTCCAGCGGCGGATGAGCGATCCCGAGGCTGCCCAGGAACTCGTCGTACAACTCCGGATGCGCTTGGGTGTGGTCGCCTTCGCCCAACTCGTCGAGGAGAATGTCGGCGAGGAAACTGCGCATCCGTCCGGGCTGCAGCCTGGCGATCAACAGCGCGATGTCGGTGATGTAATAAACGGTGAAGTAGCGGTACTGCGCCAGCAGCGAGAACAGGCGATCCGGGCTGGCGGTTTCGACGAAGGAGAACATGTCCTTCGCCTGTTCGACGGTTGCATCCTGCAGAGCGTCGGCGAGTTTCCAGAACTGGTCGATGTCGACGACCTTGGTCGAACACGGCTGTGGTGGCGAAACAGTCTTCATCTTTTGGTCCGTCCTGTGATGACGAGAGTGGATGACTTGGATTGCCCGGGCTGCGCCGATCCCCGTGTTCGCCGTGGCCCGCTCGATCGCGTGCCTGCGGTGTGGGGCCGCCGTGCACGCGCTTTGCTTCGATAGCCTTCGCCTGTGCCAGAAGGCCGCTCGTGATCGCGATGCAAGTCACGCGATTGGCCGGAACTGATGCGAGGCAGGTCACGTTATCAATCCGTCGCAGCACGTTCTGCGACGCCGGGAGCGTTCGATGAGGGCGCGGCAAGCCAGCCGAACGGCTGCGGTGCCGGGAGTCGTCGACACCGGACTGGTCGTCTATCGAAGCGTCAGCCTGTCGCAGTAGCTGTGACCCGCGACGCCGCCCGTTGTCGGGTGAGCTGAACAGGGGCGATGCGTTTCGACGAAGCGTTTCGACCCGGCCGGGGCCGCGCCGGGCGTGGAGCAGGCGCGATCGCCGCGATACGCAGAGTCTTCGGAGCAGCGCACGCAGCGCTATGCGGGCCCCGCGTCTGCAGCGACTGCGGCGCAGCCGTCGTTTTCCGGGTTTGTGATGCGGTGGCTAACGCCGCTGTGACCTGCGCAACTGCATCGCTCGCGCGGATGGGGTTAGCTGGGCGCGTCCGTCGAATGTACTCATCCGACGACATTCGCGACGGACCGCGACCGCGCCTAATCGCGCGGCTGGATGTTTCACACCAAAGGAGATGGGTATGTCGATCGTTCGAGACTGGCTGGACCGGACCGGTGCCGGCGTTGTGGTGTCGACCTTGCTTTGCTGCGTCGCGTTTACCGCCGGGGCATCGCAGATGAAGGTCAATTCGCAGATGCTAGGCGCCGCTCAGCGCGATCTGGATTTATCCGCAACCCAGGCCGCCCGCTGGCTGCAGTTGCAAGGCCAGGCGCCGGCGACGGCGGCGATTGCGCAGCGGCGCCTCGGCGCGCATTACGCGGGCACTTGGATCGAGCACGGGGATAACGATGAGGTGCGATTGGTCGTCGCTTCGTCCGATCCGCGCGCCCGGCTTACGCTCGAGGGCGTGCAACTGCGCAAGGTGCGTTACAGCCTGGTCGAATTGGAAGCGGCGAAAGCGCGGCTCGATCGCAGCGCGCGGGCGCGAGTGCCCGGCATCAGCCGGCCGCTCGACGGCGTGCACGCCTGGCATGTCGACCCGGCCAGCAACTCGGTGCTGATCAGCGTGGCGCCGGAGCAGATGGAGCGTGCGATCGATTTCGTAGCCCACAGCGGCGCCGGCAGCGGTTTGCTGCGTTTCACCGCCATGGAGGGCGTGCCGCAACCGACTGCGTCGGTCTACGCCGGCCGCGCTTACCAGAAGGGCGGCGGGTCTTCGTGCTCGGTCGGCTTCGCGGTGCGGCAAGGCGCGACCAAGGGCTTCGTCACCGCCGGCCATTGCGGCACGGTCGGCGAATCGATCTGGCTCGATGGCGCGCCAGCCGGTCACATCGCGGCGTCGGAGTTTCCCGGCGCCGACCGGGCCTGGGTGGCTCTCGGCGCGCAGCACGACGTGTTGCCGTGGGTGAGCAATTACGCCGGTGCATATTTCTACGTGCGCGGCAGTAACGAGGCCTTCCATGGCGCGATCGTCTGCCGGTCGGGTTGGAAGACCGGCTATCAATGCGGTTTCATCACCGCCAAGAACGTCACCGTGAACACGACCGGTGGCACCGTCTATGGCCTGACCCAGACCAATGCCTGCGCCGGTTACGGCGACTCCGGCGGCGGTTGGATCGACGTTTACGAGCACGCTCAGGGCGTGACCTCGGCGTCCAACATTCTCCCCGGTTTCGACCACAATTGCGGCCAGTTCACCGCGACGACCTGGTTCCAGCCGGTGAATCCGATTCTCGAGCTGTACGGGCTCAGCCTGGTCACGCTGTAGGCGGGTACTCGCAGTTCGCCGCCGCGCGCCGCGGCGCCATCGCAAGTCGTCGCAAGTCGCGACAGGAAACGGGAGCGCCTGGCGCTCCCGTTTTCTTTTTGCGCCCGCATCCGTATCGCTGCGCCGATCGGGCCATTGGATTAGCCGTCGCCAGGCGCGTCGCCGGTGCTGAATGCGCGATGCGCCGAATCCGTTTCATCCATGCAACGTCCTACGCCGCGCGGGCGTCGCGTTGTATTGCAGGTGATGGGCGCCGTGGGCGCACTCAATCGATACCCAGGACCCGACGAGGCCGGAACGCCTCGCCGGACAGCGTTCCGACGCTGATTTCAAGGAGAACCGCATGCCCCCGGGCCGTCTGCTCAATCTCAACCAGATCGTCGCCGGCGTGCGTCCGGCCGTCGCGGTCGCCCCCGCCAAGTCCATCAAGATCGCCATGCCCGTCGCGGCGCCCGCGGTGGTGGCGCCTGCCGTGATAGCACCTGCCGTGTTGGCGCCCGCAGCGCCCGCCGAAGTCGTCGCGCGTCCAGCGGTCATGCCGGCGATGCGGATCAACCCGGCGATGCTGCGCGCGCAACCGGCGATCATCGCTCAACTCGAAGGTCGGACGGTGCGGCCGCGCTTGAACGATCTGCGCCCGGGCTTGTTTCCGATCAAGGCCGATGCCGGTTTCGTACGTTCGCAGTCGCCGCATCCGATCAGCCCGAGCGCGACGCCCGACGACCGCTGTCTGTTCGAGGATCCGCATAACCCGCAGCAGCGCTATTGGCTGCCGCGCTATCGCGTGCGCAACGAGGGCGGCCGCTACGAGATCAAGGTCGCGCAGGCCCAGGACGGCCTGTGGGCGGTCAGCGTGGCGATGGAAACCTATCCGGCCGCCGAGATCGGCGACGCCGCGCGCAGTGCGCAGATGCTGCCGGTCGCGCGCGGTGCGGTGATCAGCTACCGCGCCGCCGGCACCGCAATCGAGCAACGCCTCCCGGTCGGCGAGTTGATCGACGACCCGCGCGGCGGCTGCGTGGCGATGCTGCGCCTGAGCCTGGCCGAACGCGATGCCTTGCTGCGTGCGTTCATGTCGAGCGAGTCGCAGGCGCGCCTGCTGATCTCGCGCGGCTACACCGTGGCGGTGCCGTTGCCGGCCAGCCCGGCGCCGGATGCGCCCAAGCGCCAGTTGATGATGATCAAGGGCCAGATGCTGCTGTCGCGGGCGCCGCAGGCGAGCGCGTCGGCGGCGGCCTTGTCGCGCGCGTCGGCGGCGAGCCTGCGGGTGACTCCGGCGGCGATGGTCAAGCCGGCGATGGGCAAACCCGAGATGAGCAAGCCGGCGATGATGGCGCGCGGCGCGGCGATGCCGGGCATGCGCATGCACATCAAGCGCCGCGGTTTCGACGGCGAGCCGATCATCGTCCAGCCCGAGCCGGAGCCGCTACCGCAGCCCGAGCCGCAACCCGAGCCGGCGCCGGAGCCGCGCTACGACGTTTCCAACCAGTCGCAGGACTGGGCGATCCCGCTGTTCTTCGAGCCGGTGCTGCATCCCTATCTGTATCCGTCAGGCGCCCAGCCCGGCCCGGCGGCGCCGCGTTGGGTGGTGCATTCGCTGCGCTATCCGGCCGGCGGCGGCCGCAGCCATGCCTATTTCCAGGACATGAGCGACCCGGCGCGCATCTATTACCTGCCGGATGCTTTCAAGCTCGCGCGCCGCAGCGAAGCGCCCCATGCGCCGTCGCTGGCGTTCCGCATCGACCAGGGCGCGGACGCCGACGACGCCAAGGTCGATCTGACCTGCGAAGTGCGCCCGGTCACCGACGGCGAGCGCCTGCTCGCCGCGCGCCGCGAACTGGCCAGCAAGGTGCCGGCCAGCGCCGACAACCCGCAGCGAGAGTTCGACCTGCGCCTGCTGCGCGCCAGCTCGACTTTGCAGTTGGCGCTGATGCGCGACGGCGCGATCCGCTTCGAGACGGTGCCGGCCGCGATCGACTGGGACAACGGTTTCACCGTCAACGAGCGTTTCGAGTTCGACGACTTCCAGGAAGTGTTCGCGGTGCTGATGTCGCTGTCGAACTCCAACCTGTTGCAAGGCAGCGTGGTGGTGTCGACCGGCATCAACGAGAACGTGATGGTGCCGGTCAAGCTCAACTTCGCCGACATGGAAGGCGAGCTGTTCCAGTCGATCGAAACTCCCGACCCGCAGACCGGCGCGGTGGCGGTGCGCTTGCTCAACGCCACCGAGAGCAAGTTGCGCATCGCCCGCCTGCCGACCTGGATCACGCGCGGCGAAGGCCTGGTCGAAGGTCGCATCGAAGGCCTGGACCTGAGCCAGCCGGTCGAGATCGCCCCGGAGCAGGGCGTCGATTTCGTGGTCCAGCCGGCCGCCGCCCTGAGCGGCAGCGCGCCGGCCGATGCGATTTTCAACACCGCCTCGGTGCGCAGCATTCCCGACGGCGAGGCGATCATGAAATACACCCTGGACGAGACCATCGACCAGCAAACGGTGCGTCCGGTGCGGCTCATGACCACGCCCGAGGTCTTGCTCAACGCCGGCCACGCCGCGGGCGAGATCGCCAGCATCATCGTCGAGTTCCGCGGCAACAAACGCGCCGTGCTCGACGCCGCCAACCTCGCCGTCGACGTCGACGTGCCGGTGCCGTTGATGGACATCCTGTTGCGCCGCGACAGCGAAGGCTTTTACGAGTACCGGCAGACGGTGATGTACAAATCGGGCCAGAGCCTGCCGAGCACGCCCTGGTGCCGCACCGACGAACCCGCCGTGTTGATCGCGGGGGCTTGAGCGATGTCGTTCTCGGGCCGCCCCGATTGGCGCATGCCGATGCAAGTCGGCGAACGTATCGCATTCGCCGCCTACGAGCGCCCCGGCGCGTTCCAGTTGCCGCCGGTGCTGCTCGCGGCGCACGGCGCCGGCAGCGAGCCGCCGATGAGGCTCGACATCTTCCAGCAGGATCGCGGCAGTGCCGGGCTGGAGCGCTTCTCGATCCTGTCGATCGCCTTCGCCGCCGAGTTTGGTCTCGACGAGGCCCGCCGCGCCGTTTTCGATGCCGGCCAGAATCTCGCCTTGTCGGCGTTGCCGAACGAAGGCGGCTGGTTGCGCCTGAGTGCGGTGGAGGCATTGGATCTGCCGCCGTCGCTCGGCGAGTTGTTGCCGCTCGACAGTGCCAGCCTGGGGTCGACGGGGCTGGCGGTACGCCTGGACAGCGCCGCCACCGATCTGTTCGTCGCCGCCTTGCAGCGCGGCCTGCTCGCGGTCGGCGGGCAGGCCTGGCTGCGCGTGCGCGGCGTCGCCGATCGCCTGCCGCTGACGGTGAACTTCGATCCGGCCGCGTTGTTGGCGGCGGTCAGGACCCTAGGCGGCGGCACCACCACATTGGACCTGGCGCTGTTGCGGCAGCGCTTGATCGAGGCGCCGCAGAGCATGGGCCTCGGCCTCGCGGCGAGCTCCGGCGATCTGCTCAAGGAGCCGCTCGCCGATGCGCTGATCGATCGCCTCGTCGTGCGCTATGCCAACCTGCTGCCGTCGCCGGCCGACGCCGCCACCGGCGTGCGCGTGGTCTTCGATGCCGCGGCGATGGCGACCGGTTCGGTGCGCTGGAATCTGTCCGAGCCGGTGCTGGCGCCGCGCCTGTTCGCGGTCGAAGCCGACCCGCTCGGCCCGCTGCGCACTTTGCCGGCGGCGAGCCTGCACGACACGGTGGTGCGCCGTCACGACGTGCGCAGCCTGAGCAGCGGCTGGCGTGCGATCACGGTGCGGCCGAACTTGCCGGAGCGGCGTATCGGCATCGTCCAGGCGCAGGTCGACGTGCAAGTGCCGGCCAAGCCGCCGGCGCGCATGTTCACGATCAAGGCCTCGGCGCGACTCGCAGCGGCGGATCGCCCGACCACCCTGGACCTGCGCCTGTCGCCGAAGGAAGAGCTCAATTACGCCTGGCAGGCTACGGCCCTGCTGCTGTCGGACGGGCGCGCCGAAACCATCAAGGGCCCGCTGCGCACCTCGAGCCGCGAGCATCTGTTGGTCGCGCCGGACGACTTCGGCCTGCGTTTCGTGCCGGTCGAGGCCGAGCCGGTGTTCGTCGAGCAGGCCGACATCGAAGTCGAGTGCAAAGGCCTGCGCAAAGGCAAGCCGTGGTCGGCGCGCGCGAACCTGGACCGCGGCTCGGCCAGCTTCGCCTTCGCCATTCCGGCCGACGTCGAGCAGGCGACCATCCGCGCCAACGCGCGTGCGCGCAGCGACGGCACCCAGCGGGCGATGGCGCCGGTCGACGCCGAAGCTTTGCGCCTGGATGCCTTCAGCTTCGAAGGCAGCGGCTCGCGCGAGCTGGCCCTGCATTGCGAATTCGACGACGACGCGCCGCAGCGGGTGATCGAAATCGCGCCCGAAGACGCCGTCGACCAGCCTGCACGACGCAGGCAGGTGAGATTCACCCGCAGCGCGCCGCAGGCGCAGTGGATCTGGCTGTCGCTGTCGCCGTTCCGTTCCGGCTATCGCTGGCGCTGGTCGGCGCAGTCGCCCTGGTCCGAGGTGCTGCAACCCGACACGCCGCTGCAGTTGCACAGCAGCGACGCCCCAAGGACGACGATCGGAGAACGCACATGAGTGCCGGCGACAGCAGCGACAATTACGAAGACATTCTCGGCGTGTGGGTGGCGCCGGCCGACGAAGCGGCGACCTGGCATTACCGCGCCCGTTCGCCGGGACTGGCCAGCGGCGCCGACGGCCGGCCGCAGTTCAATCTGATGAGCGTCGGCAGCGTGGTCATGCTGGCCCTGACCAGCGCCTGGGGCGTGTCGGCGGCGACCTTGGATGCGATCCGGGTCGAACTGGCGGGGCGCGCGCAACTGCCGCTGGAGCGGGTGACGCTTCGGCAGGCGCCGGTGACGGTCGACGGCGCAAGCCTGATGCTCGGCGACGGCCAAGGCGCTTATATCGCGCTGGCCCACAGCAAATCGTCTGGCGTGCCGCCTTACCACGCCGCCTTCAACGTCATGCTCGACGGCGAGCAGGCGGCGAAGGTGCGCAAGGCACTGCAAGGCGAGCACGGTTGGATGGCGGTGCGCTACGCCGTCACCGATGCCGCGCCGATGCGGCGCAGTGCGTCGGCCTATCAGAGCGAATCGGTCGAGGTCGATCTGTCGTTGCGCTCGCGCCAGGGCGATGAGGCGATGAGCGCCGGCTTATACCGGCAAAGCCAGGTCGACACCGACGACGGCGGCGATGCCGACGGAACACAGCAGTACACGGCCGATGCCGCCGATTGGGGTCTGCCGCGTAGCTAGAGTTGCGGGTCGGTCGCCGTCGTGCGCGGCGGCCGGCCCGGTTGGATCGTCTCGCGACCGCGAACGCGCTGGCATACGCCGTTCGCGGAGCGGTTCGGGTCCGTGGGTGACGCGCATTGCGTCGGCGGCGATGCCGCCAGGGAAAAACGACGAGAGCCGCGCGCGATGTCGAATCGCGTCGATGCCCTTCGCCTTCGATACACCGATTCGCGCCCGCAAGCGCGCATCGATGGGGGCGCGTGCGCGCTCGAAACGTCGCTGAAAACAGTTGGAAAAAAGTGTGATCGTTGTCCGGTGCGAAGCGTCGTCGGCGTTTGAATCATTCGTACCGAACTACGTTGCGTCGCGAAGCACGGTCGTGACATCGCACGGAAAGGGCACGCAGGACAGTCGCGGAACAGGCAGGCGCGCAACAGGAACGCGCGCATTTCAGACATCGGATAAGGAGCAGGTCCATGCTTAAGATCGACAACGTAGATACGCTTCACGACCATGTGGTCTATGGCGACGACGCCAACGACTTCACCTATTACATCATGCCGAACGCGCCGAACTTCGCGAAGATGGCCAGCGGCGGTCTGGCGCTGCGCTTCGTCGAGTACGGCCAGATCCGCGAGGACGGGGGCAAGAAGTTCGGCGGTTTCATCGCCTTCGACACCGAGCTGTCGGTTCCCGCCGACGTGCAGACCAAGATCGCCGCCGAGCTGCAGAAGAAGCTCGCCGAGAAGTACAAGGGCAAGACGCCACCCAAGGTGGCGATCGCGCCGGTGACCTGGACCGACGGCACCGTCGAGCTGCTGCTGACCGAGGGCGGCGCCCTGGTCGAGAAGATCCGCGGCGCCGGCAAGCCTTCGATCTACGGCAAGAACGTGGCCTCGTTCATGGTCGAGCTGTCTGAGCTGGGCACGGCGATTTTCAAGGAAACCCTGAGCACCGGTTCGGCTTCGGCGGTGCAGGTCGTCTACAAGATGAACCTATACATGCGACTGCCGGAAATGAAAGCCTGGGGCACCTGGAACGCCTCGGAGTTCTACAGTTTCGTACAGACCATCGACACCGAAGACAACTGGTACAGCGAGGACAGCTACACCGAGGCGGTCAGCTCCAGCCGCTGGAAGAACGATGTCACCAAGAGCCACTTCGAGTTCGTGCAGGCGCCGAACCTCAGTGCAGAGGACAACGCCAAGCTCGAGGCCGACATCCGCGCGATCATCAACAAGCAACTGGAAGCGGCGGTGCAGCGCAACCTGCTCAAGGAAATCGCCGAGGTCGACCCGAACACCAAGGAGCTGCAGGAAGGCCAGGACATCGAGGACATCCGTCGCAGCATCAACAAGACCCAGATGGCCAACGTGCGGGTGGAGTGGAGCGAGGCCAAGGCGGTCATCGTCAACCGCAACCCGCAGGGCATGTTGCCGACCATCACCTCGCTCAAGGACGACAAGAACAAGCCGCTGAAGTGGGAGGACTACTACTCCAAGATCAACCTGGACGAGTTCCTCAAGACCGTGCAGGTGGTGATGCGGGTCAACGCAGACTTCGCCAACCTGCCGATCCACAGCGTCGAGGTCAAGATCCGCTACCCCTATGGCCCGAACAAGAAGGTGCAGGAATTCGTCTTCACCAAGCCCGACGACGTGGCCAAGTTCGAGGCCTTCGTGCACGAGGGTAAGCGCGACTTCACTTATCAGGTGACGGTCAACTACAAGGGCGCGACGTTCAAGCAGGTGTCGGAGGAGATCAAGACCGACGACACCAACCTGACCATCAACGTCGACGACCTCGGCGTGCTCGCGCTCGACATCGGCCCCGGCGATATCGACTTCGCCCAGGTGCCGCGCACTCAGGTCACGGTGCGCTACAAGGGCGGCAAGCAGCCGGTCGAAGCCAAGTTCAACATGACCAAGGACACGCCGACCTTCCAGCTGCGCAAGATCATTGGTGCGCCGCGCACCAACGACATCGACCTGGAGTTCCTGTACACGCTCGCCGACGGCCGCCAGGTCAAGAAGACGGCGAAGCAGCAGGCCAAGGAGCTGTACGTCGACGACCCGTTCTCGGCATCGAAGACCATCAGCTTCCGCGCCGCCGGCGATCTGGCCGGGGAAATCGCTTCGATCACCGTCGATGCCAGCTATACCGATACCGTCAACAAGTACGCGCAGAAGAGCATCGTCACGTTGTCGAGCGAGATGACTTCGTTCGACTGGACCTTCCCGGTCGTCGACGAAGCCCTGGGCGAGGTCAAGTACTCGGTCACCACCTTGTTCGCCGACGGCACCAGCAAGGAAGAGGCCGAAAAGGTCGCGACGCGCTCGACCATCCTGGTCGGCAAGAAGCTCGAAGCGCTGGAAGTGGCGGTGGTGCCGGACTTGCTCAATTGGGATGAGCTGAAGATGGTCAGCGTGGCCTTGTCGCACGGGCCCAAGCGCATCGACCTGCGCTTCAAGCCCGGCGACGAGGAGAAGAGCTGGAAGTTGCCGCTCAACGACGGCGACGCGCCGGAGTACAAGGCCACGGTCACCTACTTCCTCAGCGACGGCAAACGCAAGGTGGTGGGCCCGGAGACCAAGACCGACCTGACGGTCTTCCTCGAGCTTCCGGCCGCCTGATCGCACGCAGCCCGGCCACACGCTGGCCGGGCCCTGCGACGGCCGACGCGTCACCCGAACGTTCCATCACGCCTGACTCGGAAGGAGTCCGATCATGCTTCTCCTCGACAGCCGCACTCGCGAGATCAACGGCATCTCGGTCTTCCCCGACCATGCCGATCCCGAGCAGTGGTACTACATGCCGACCACGCCGCACCTGACCACGGTGCGCGACAACACCCTCGGCATGGACGTGCCGCAGTTTCTCCTGATCGGTTTCCGCGGCGACGCGGGCACCGGCGGGTTCCTCAATTTCGACTGCAACATCGGCGCCAGCCAGAAACAGCTCGACGATCTCGCCCGCGAGATCGCCAACAGCGAGAACCTGCGCAACAAGCCGCGCATCGCGCCGGTGCCGCTGGAAGACGGCACGGTGAAGCTGCTGATGCTGGGCAAGGCCAGCGGCGACGTCGCGCCCACGCCCGGCGCCGGCCCGCAGTTCGTGCTCAAGATCGACCAGTCGGCGAAACCGGCCCTGTACGGCTCCAACCAGGCCGCGTTCTCGGTGCGCCTGGACCAGGACGGCTACACGGTCATGGGGCAGTGCCTGGAAGGCGAGATCCTGCCGGTGGCGGTGATCTACTCGTTGGATTTCCTCGGCCTGCGCCCGGCCTACAACATCAGCCTGAAGGTCGATTGGGAGCGGGTCCAGAAGCACATGGACGAAAGCTTCTCCGGCGGCAACATGTTCTTCTCCACCGAGATCGGCAAGGCGGTCGACGAATTGGTCGATAACCGCGCGATCGTGCTGGAGGCCGACACCTTCGTCGCCGAGGGCGACGACACCCGCGGCATCATCGACCGCCGCGACGCCGCCCTGGCACAGGTGCGCAACATGATCACCGACGCCTTCTTCCAGGTCAGCCTGCCGCCGTGGACGCCGGAGAAGAAATCCGACTTCGAGCGCGGCCTGGATGCGATCGGCAAGTTCGCCGCGCAGTCTTCGGCCCAGGCAGCCGGCGGGCCGATCGGCGCGCTGATGCCGAGCTTCAGCTACAAGCGCATGGACTACAAGCGCGTCGACAAGAAGAAGCTCAACGTCAACTTCTCCGAACGCGTCGCGATCAAGCGTTCGATCTATCCGCAGGGCCATCTGGCGGCCTTGTTCAAGACCATCCGCGAGGGCAGCGTGCCGCGCGAGCGCCTGGTCAAGCAGATCAGTCTGGACAACGACTTCTTCAAGAAGCGCAGGGTCAAGGTGATTTCGCGCGCCGACCTGGCCGCCGACGACATCGGCAGCATCAACGTGCGCGTGCGTTATGGCGACAAGCCTATGAACGCCTTGCTCGGCGCGAACGTCGGCGAGGCCAGTTTCGAGTGGCTGAGCCAGCTCGAACGCGGCTCGATGAAACGCGACGTGCAGGTCGAGTACGAAGTCAGCTTCAAGGGCGTGGACGCGGCCGAACGGCCGACCAAGCTCAAGTCCAAGCCGCAGATCTACGACGTCGAGAACATCGAGATCATCCCGCGCGACCTGTACACGATCAACACCGTGCCGGTGCTGGCCGAGAACTTCCCGTGGGAGCGCTACAGCTCGATCGATGTGTTCCTGCGCTACCGCGACCCGGCCAACAAGATCAACCAGAGCGACCTGGTGCGGCTGACCAAGGATGCCCCGGGCGGCAGCTGGAAGATGTTCATGCTCGACCCGGCCAAGGTCAACTACGAGGTGCGCACCGTGTTCCATGCCATCGCCGGCGGCGATGTGGTGCGCGACTGGACCACCCAGGACGAGCCGCAAGTAACGGTACGCAACCCGTTCCCGACCCGGCGCGTGGTGCAGGTGGTGCCGAACTTCAACTGGAGCGAGGTGCAGGAGGCCTTCGTCGACCTGCGTTACGTCGATCGCGCCAACGACCTGCTGGAGGAAAAGCAGATGTCGTTCCAGGAAGGCTCCGCCGCGCAGACCTTCGCCGTGGACCTGCGCAACCCCGAGGTCAAGGGCGTGTTCTACAGCGTCAGCATCCTCTACAAGGACGGCCGCGACATCGAGGAAATCCCCGAGTCGGTGACCAACGGCAACCGGGTGATGCTGAAGTCCGGCATGAAGGGCCGGCGCATCGTCACGGTCAAGCCGCCGGCCGATTTCGCCAAGCGCAAGATGCGCCGCACCAAGGTGTCGCTGCGTTTCGAGGACTTCGCCGGCGGCCTGTCGTTCGCCGAGGACTTCGAGTTCGACAGCGCCCAGGCCACCGGCGAGTTCGAGTACGACTACCTCGACCCGGCGCGCATGCGCTACGAGTACAAGGCCAGTTATCTGCTCGAAAACGGCACCAACAAGACCACCAACTGGGCCGCGACCGACGCGACCGATCTGGTGTTGAAGATGCCTTGAGGTTCGCGGTGGCTGTCCGTCCCCGCGGAGGCGGGGATCCGGTGGCGATGGAGTCGTTGGATTCGATCTCTATGCATGTCCGCTCGTCGCGGCGCGCCCGAGGTCGGCGACGACTTCGCGGTCTCGGGCTGCGGCGCGCAGCGAACGCGCCAGGTCGCCGCACCGCCGCGGGTTACGCCCCGCGGCGGTGAGGTCCCCACGTACAAGGATCGTTCCGCCGCGCGCATGCCGCCGCGAGGAACTCTCGAATTCTGGAGTTCGTCATGCTCAGCCTCGAAAAGCCGATCACCGTCGACGGCATTACCGTGTTCCGCGATCACGCCGACAAGAACCAATTCTGGGTCTTACCGGGTCCGCCGCAGTTGGCCGTGCGCGCGGCCGACAAGCGCAAGGAATTCAGTTTCCTCAAGTACCGCGTCGCCGACGCCACCGCGGCCGACAAAGGCGGCGGTTTCGTGATGTTCGTGACCACCCTGCAGCTGTCGCCGCAGATGGAATCGAAGATCATGGGCCGGCTCAATTCCGAACCCGGCGTGTCGCCGCCGGTGCGCCTGACCACCGCGACCTTCGAGGAAGGCTCGGTGCAGTGCATCGCCTTGAACGTGCAGGGCAGCGGCGGCACCTCGGCGCAACCTGCAGCGCCCGGCACCTTCAACGCGGTCGAGCACATCCTCGGCGCATCGGTGCCGTCGATGGACGCGGCCAACCGCGCTGCCTTCAGCCTCAGCCTGTCGGCCGAGGGCGCGACGATACTGGAGCAGGCGCTCAGCGACGGCATGACCCCGATCGGGGTGATCTACGACCTCAAGTACCTGGCGATGCGGCCGGCCTTGCGGGTCACCATCACCGCCGACTTCGAGCGCATCTTCAATCATTTCAGCGCCAGCCTCGAAGGCCAATACGCCTGGTTCAAGGCCGGCATCGACGCGGCGTTCGAGTCGCTGGTGCAGAACGGCGTCATCGACATCCAGGTCGAAGCCTTCACCGACGCCGAAGACCGCCGCGACCAGGAAAAGTGGGCGCTGGATTTCTTCAAGGACGATCTGCTGAGCAAGTGGTTCGAGCCGACCCTGACTCCGGGGCAATTGGCGACCGATGCGGCGCGTGCCGGCCCGGGCACGGGAACCGGCAGCAATACCGGTGGCACCGGCGGCACGGGTGGCGGTACCGGCGGCACTGGCGGTGGTACGGGAGGAACCGGTGGAGGCACCGGTGGCACCGGCGGCGGTACAGGAGGTACCGGCGGGGGAGGAACCGGTGGCGGTACGGGCGGCACTGGTGGCGGCACTGGCGGTACGGGCGGCGGAACGGGTGGAACCGGCGGCGGCACCGGTGGTTCAGGTGGCGGCACCGGAGGAACCGGAGGTACAGGCGGCACTGGCGGTGGTACGGGCGGTGGTACGGGTGGTACCGCGCCCGGTGGCGGCTTCAACGGCACCAGCGGCACTACGACCGGCACCGGCGGCGGCACCGGCGGCACAGCGCCGACCGCGCCGCAGATCCAGCCGGCCGCGCTCGCGGTCGAATTGCAGGAACCCACGCCCTTGCCCGCGGGACAGTCGGTCACCCACACGCCGGCCGCGAACGGCTTAGCCGAAACCATCACCGTGACCGGCGCCGGCGCGGTGGTGAAAGTCGAGAGCCAAGTGGTGACGCCGGATGCGCAGGGGCGCATCTCCGTCACCGTCAATCCCGACTCGAGCAAACTCATCGAAGTCGAATGGCCGGCGGCGACGCAGGAGCAGACCTTCGGCCTGTTCTTCGACTTCGACAAGCCGGCCGCTGCCGGCTGGCGGCTCAATCCGCCGTCGCAGCAATACCGCGCCTATGTGGAAAACACCACGACCGATCCGCGCTACCGCGATGCTTCCGGCACCTTGCGCATCGAGGGCGACGGCAACTGGAGCGGCCCCGAACGCGGCGCCGCACGCCTGGAGGCCTGGGTGCGCAGCCTGCCCGCGCCGCGTAACGTGCGTCTGGAAGCGTACGCCAGCCACGAGCACGTGAGCGGCGCGAACGAAACGCAGCGCAATGCGCACAACCAGGCGCTGTCGCAGCGGCGGCTGGAAGTCGCTGCCGCGGTGGTGCGCCGCGGCGGCGGCAACTTCACCATCACCCCGGCCAACGCGCACGGCGACAGCCCGGCCAGCGGACGTCCGGGCTCGCATTCGGCGATGGGCGGCGACCCGGACAATCGCGTCGTCCATGTCATCGGCCGGGTCGCCGGCACCACGCCGAGCCGCTGGCGCGGACGTCTGGCCCGGCCGGCTTCGATCACGCCACAACCGCAACCGCAGCCCCAGCCGCAACCGCAACCCCAGCCTCAGCCTCAGCCGCAACCGCAACCGCAACCGACGGTGCCGACGCCGCCGACCGCGATGAGCCTGTCGCTGAAGCTCAAGTTCGTGCGCCAGGAAGAGCGCAAGAAACTGACCCTGCGCTACAACCGCGCTGAGGCCACGCGCCGCACGTATGCCCCGCAAGGCTTCTTCGGCTTGATGCTCGGCGATCTCAGCGACAAGTCGAAGTACTTCAAGGAAATCGACCTCGACGATCCGTTCTTCCGCCAGTTCGCGGTCGAAGCCAGCATGCCGATCGCGTTCGAGCCGATCAATTTGTTGTCGGCGCAGGTGGCGCTGGATTACGGCGACAAGAGCAAGCCGCGCGATCACAAGCATGCCGACTTCGTGTTCGGGCCGGGCGAAACCGGGGTCAAGCGCTTCGAGGTGTTCATGAACGCCACGCGCGACATCGACTACGACGCGTCGTATCAGTACCACTTCGACCCGCAGTCCGACTGGGCCGCCGACCGAACCTCGTACACGATCCCGGCCGCCTCGACCGAAGACCGGACCATGTTCGTGAACCCCTACGAGCACGTCGAGTTCCGCCATATCGAAGCGATCCCGGGCGATATCGACTGGGACGTGGTCGACTCGATCGACGTCAAGCTGCAGGCGCGCGGTTACTCGCAGCCCGAGCCGAAGACCACCTTGAAGCTGACCAAGGAGTCCGGCCCCAAGACCTGGCGCCTGCGCGGCGCCAAGCCAGGCCCGGCCAACCGCGGCGTGACCTATCAGCTGGTGCAGCGGCGCAAGGGCGTGGCCAATCCGGACCCGGCGACGCCGCCGGTCGAGCTCGACGTGCCGCAGCTGATCGTCCACGACAGCTTCGAGGATGCCTTGCAGCTCGAGTTCATCCCGGTGTTCGACCCGGCGATGGTCAAGCGCGTCTATATCGACGTGAAGTACGAGGACGGCGCCTACAAGCGCAACGAACGCATCGAGATGGCCGGCAGCCAGACCGACCCGGTCAAGCTGCGCATCGCCCTGAAGAACAAGGACCTGCGCAATTATCGGCGGCGCTTCACCTTCGTCGGCATGCAAGGACAGTTCGATCAGCGCGCCTGGGTCGCCGAGACCGAAGAACTGGTCGCGGTGCAGTGACATGCGCAGCGATACCGTCATCGACACGCGCGGCGATACCGGAGCGGCCTGGCTCGCGCCGTTGCAGCAAAGCCTCGGTGCCGACATCGCCGGCCCGGTCGCCGCCACCTTGCGGCGACTCGGCACGGTGCTGCCGGCGCAGGCCGCCGCCGCCGCTGGCCTGCTGGGCGGCGTACTCGCGCCGCTCGGCCGTTCGGTCTGGCCGGAAGTGGCCGGCAGTTTCAGCAGCCTGACCAATACCGGCATGCCGGTCGAATTCTCCTGGAGCTCGCGCGAGCCGGTGGTGCGGTGGGCGACCGAAGTCGCCGCGCCGGAAGTGGCCGATCGCGAGCGGCTCCTGCTTGCGGCACAGGCCTTGGATTGGCAAGGCGATTTGGGACCTTGGCTGGACCTGCAGCGCGAAGGTGCGATGAGCTTCGGGGCGTGGGCGGCGGCGCGCCATGGAGAAGGCACGGCGACCAAGCTCTACGTCGACCTGCCCGATGGGCGTTTACCCGCGGCCTGGCGCGACAAGCATGTGTTGTTCCGTTCGAACCTGATGAGCTGGCGTCTGAGCGGAGTGAACTGCGACGGCAGCGTCGAGTTCTACGCGCGCGCACAGGAACTCGATTGGCGTGCCTTGCAAGGGATGGCAGGTGCGGTGCTCGGCGACAGCGCCGCGATGATGGCCATGCTTGCCCGGGTCGTGCCAGGTTCGGAGTTGCCGCGGCCGAGCGGTATCAGCCTGTCGTTCTCGGCCGACGGTTCGCCGCGTGCGTTGAGTTGGTTCGTCGTGGCCAAGGCGATGTTCCGCGACGATGCCGAAGTGACGGCCAAGCTGCGCAGTCTCGCCGACGGCGTGCCGGCGCAGCTTTACGAGGCCTTGGCGGCCGGGCCGGAGGACAGGCGCTGGCGCCACGGCATGATCGGCGTGGTCGCCGACATCGCCGGCCGCAGTTGGGTGCAATGCGGGCTGCGGCCGACCTGAGCCTGCGTTCGTCGGTCGTGGGTGTTTCTGCGCCAAAAACAAAAAGCCCGGCGATGCCGGGCTTTTTGTCGACGCTCGACGATCCGCAGATCGGTCGACCGCTCAGTTGACCGGTGCGTAGCGCAGGGTCAGGAACCACTCGCGGCCGGGCTGATTGAAGTACGAAGAGGTTTCGTACTCGCGGTCGAACACGTTGGCCACGCGCGCCTGCAGACTCAGCGCGGGGGTGATCGCGTACTCGGCGCGCAGGTCGAGGGTGCCGTAGCCGCCCAGGCGGGTGCTGTTGGCGACGTCGTCGTAGCGCGAACCCGAGCCGACCGCGGTCGCACCGAAGCGGAACTTGCCGAAGCTGCGGTCCAGGTCGATGCGGGCGCTGTGCTTGGCGCGGCGCGGCAGGTCGTTGCCGCGGTAGAAGCCGACGCGGTTCTCGGTGTCCAGGACGCTGGCGCTCGCCGCCAAGGTCCATTGCGCGAACGTGGTGTCGATGCCGATCTCGGCGCCGCGCATGCGCGCGCGGTCGATGTTGTTGGGCAGGTTGATCGACGAGTCGTAGGTAATCAGATCGTCGGCGCGGGTGTCGAAGCCGTCGATGCGGGCGTTGAAACGCTCGCCGCGATAGGCCAGGCCGAGCTCCCAGGTCTTGGACTCTTCCGGGCGCAGGGTCGCGTTGCCGAAGAACGGGTAATACAGCTCGTTGAAGGTCGGCGCCTTGAACGCGGTGCCGTAGCCGACGGTGACGCGCCAGCGCTCGGCGAAGTTCAGGCCCCAGGCCGCGCCGCCGGTGGTGTGGCCGCCGAACTGTTCGTTGTCGTCGCGGCGCAGGCTGGCCTCGAACGACTGCGCGCCGAAGCGGCCCTGGTACTGGACGAAGCCGGCCTTGTTGTCGCGCTCGCTTTCGTCGTACACGGTGTCGCTGTCGACGCGGTCGCGCAGCCAATCGAAGCCCGCGGTCAGCACGTGGCCTTCGGCCAGGGTGAAGTCGCCCTGCAAGGTCGCACTGTCGCGATCGGTCTTGAAGAACCCCATTGGCACTTCGCCGAGGAAATTATCCGAGCTGTCGACGTTGCGGCCGGCCAGCAACTGCAGGTGGATGGTTTCCGACGGACGCCATTGCAGCTTGCCGCCGATCACCTGCTGCACGGTCTCGGAGCGGTTGACGAAGCTGCCGTCGTAATCGTTCTCGCCTTCCGCGCGCAGCGCCTGGCCTTCGATGCTCCACTGTTCGTTGAACTCGAGGCCGCCGCGCAGCGACAGGGCGTGGTTTTCGTAACCGTCGCGGTCGGGCTCGTCGGTGAAGCAGCCGGCGAACACCGGGAAGCCGGCGCCGCGGCAGGCGTTGATGCCCTCGGTCTTGCGGAAGCTGTAGTCGGCGCCGAACCAGCCGCGCTCGCTGCGACCGCCGAAGCCGGTGCCGAATTCGAGGCTGTCGTTGCTGCCGCCGCCGACGTGCACGCGCGGGGCGAAGCCCTGCTTCTCGCGGCGGGTGAACACCTGGATCACGCCGCCAATGGCGTCGGCGCCGTACAGGCTCGAACGCGGGCCGCGCACGATCTCGATGCGGTCGATCAGTGCCAGCGGCAGGTCTTGCAGCGCGGCCAGGCCCGAGGTCGGCGAGCCGACGCGGATGCCGTCGACCAGCACCAACACGTGGTCGGACTCGCTGCCGCGCAGGAACAGGGTGGTGAGCTTGCCGGCGCCGCCCTGGTTGGAAATGCTGATGCCGGCGCGGCCGCGCAGCAGGTCGTTGAGGTCGCGCGCCTGGCTGCGCTGGATGGTCTCGCGGTCGAGCACGTCGACCGGGGTCAGGGTGTCGTTGACGCTGACCGCGGTGCGGTTGGCGGTGACCACCACCTCGTCGAGGTCGGTGGCGTCGCCGGCCGGAGCGGCGAGGGCGGCGGTGGGCAGCGCCAGCGCACAGGCGATGGCAAGCGACAGATTCAGGGCGTACGTGTTCGGGGCGGACATGGGTAAAGCTCCAGCGCGCGCACCCGGAGGCGCGCGACGACGACGGCGGAAGGCGGTTGCGAGGAGGCAGCGGGCCGTGCAGACAGCCGGATAGCAGCCGCCGCGACGCCCTCCGCATCGCAACCTGTGGCGCCTCAAGGCCGGTCTCCGGACTCGCAAGCGCAGCGCCGACGCGGGGTCGGGCTGCCGATCGCGGCGCCTTCCCGTGCCGAGCACAGTGGCGGTTGCCGCGATCTGTCTTGCTTACCGTTGCGGGGGCAGTGCCGGACTGGCGCCGATCCTCCCGCAGGAGAGGGCGCGTCACCGGCTTCCCGTTTCAACCCGGCGATGGAGAAAGCCGCCGGGTCACCTTGAAGCGGTGCGCAGTCTACGCGAAGCCGGCGCCCGGGGCCAAAGCCGCGGGCGGGCGGAGCGGCCGGCCGGAGGGGGCGCAGCGGCGCCGACGGGCTCAGTCGCGCCCGTCGTCCTCGTCGTGGCCGCCGGGGCGGTCGTCGTCGTCCAGGCCGTTGCCGTCCAGACCGCCGCCCTCGAATGCGTCGTGGCGTTCTTCGGCGTGCACGGTGGTGTGCACCGGCGCGGCGGCCGGCTTGTTGCGCGGCGGCGGCAGCAGCGCGGTCGCGGCTTCGGCGGCCTGGATCAGCTGTTGTCGGCGTTCGTCGCTGATCTCCTGCCAATGGCAGTCCAGCAGCGCGCCTTCGATCGCGTACAGCAGGTTGAGCGTCGGCTTGAAGCCGGCGCGCTTGACGCGCATGAAGGCCTCGACCGTGCCGATCGCGGAGATGTCCTCGTGCGTGCGCAGGCCGACCTGGCGCAGCCAGGCCGCGCTCTTGGGGCCGATGTTGCGCATCTTCGGCGCGGTCATGCCAGCGCCTCCACGTACACGCGCGCCAGCGCTTCCAGGCCGGCCTGGTCGTCGGCATCGAAACGGTCCGGAACCGGGCTGTCGAGGTCGAACACGCCGATCAGGGAATCGCCGTGGACCAGCGGCACCACCACTTCCGAACGCGAGGCGGCATCGCAGGCGATGTGGCCGGGGAAGGCGTGCACGTCGGCGACGCGTTGGGTCTGGCGGGTCGAGGCGGCCGCGCCGCACACGCCCTTGTCGAGCGGAATGCGCACGCACGCCGGCAAGCCCTGGAACGGGCCGACCACGAGTTCTTCGCCGTCGTAGAAATAGAAGCCGACCCAGTTGAGTTCCGGCAGGGCATGGCTGACCAACGCCGACAGGTTGGCGGCATTGGCGATACGGTCGCGTTCGCCGTCGAGCAAACCGCGCGCCTGGGCGAGCAGCTGCGCGTATTGCTCGGGCTTGTCGCCCGATAGTGCGGAGGTTTTAAACATCATCGGAGTGTAACAGCGGCATCCGCCGCCACTACCATGGTGGACTCCACGCCCCAGGGAAAAGCGCGAGATGAGTCACACCCAGCCCCCGGTGGAGGCCGGCTCCCGACCAACGGCCGCGTCCGCGGTGTTTCCGCGCGGCGTGTTCGTCACCGGCACCGACACCGGCATCGGCAAGTCGGTGGCCAGCGCGAGCTTGTTGCACGCCTTGCGCGCGCGCGGGCTGCGCGCGGTCGGCATGAAGCCGGTGGCGAGCGGTTGCGAACGCACGCCCGAGGGTTGGCGCAACGAGGACGCCTTGCTGTTGCAAGCGGCCAGTGCGCCGAGACCGCACTACGACGACGTCAATCCCTACGCCTTGCCGCAGCCGTTGGCGCCGGAACTCGCCGCCGCGCAGGCCGGCGTCGAGATCGCGCTCGCGACGATCCTCGCCGCGCATGCGCGCTTGGCGGCGCAGTCGGACACGGTGGTGGTCGAAGGCGTCGGCGGTTGGGCCGCGCCGATCAGCGCCACGCTCGACCAGATCGACCTGGTGCGCGCGCTGGACCTGCCGGTGGTGTTGGTGGTCGGCCTGCGCCTGGGCGCGATCAATCACGCGCGTTTGAGTGCGCGCGCGATCCAGGCCGACGGCGCCCGCCTGGTCGGCTGGATCGCCAACGACATCGACCCGCAGATGGCGCGCGCCGACGACAACTTCGAGATCCTGTGCCGGCGTCTGCCGGTGCCGTGCTGGGGGCGTCTGCCGTATCTCGCTTCGCCCGATCCGCAGGCCCTGGCGGGGCGCTTGCAGCCGTTGTCCTAGCGCGGCGATCGCTCTGCAGTCCGCCTGCGATCCGTGGCGACGGCGAAGGCCGAATCGCGGGCAACAAAAAACCCGGCAGCCGAAGCTGCCGGGTTTTTCGTATCCGCCATGACGGCCGGAGAGAGAGACGGTGCGCTTACTTGGTCGCGGCAGCAGCCGGAGCCGTCGCCTTCGCCGCGGCCTTGGCGGCCTTCTCGACGTTGGCCTGGGTGGCCTTGGCAGCGGTTTCGATCTGCGACTTGGCCAACTCGGCGATCGCTTCGTTGGTCTTCACGGTGCGGCCGAAAGCTTCCTGGCCGGTGCTGACAGCGCGCTCGACGTTTTCGCGAGCGATCTGCGCGCCCTTCGGCCACAGGGTCTTGAAGGCTTCCAGGTCGCGGGCTTCGGCGGCTTCACCGAAGAAAGCGAAAGTGGCGTTGACGCGGTCTTCGATGGCAGCGACCTGCAGGCCGAACACGGCCTCGGCGTTGTCGAGGGCCAGACGGTTGACCTGAGCGGCCGTGTCCGCGAACTGGCGCGTAGCGGCGGCGAACTGTTCGTTGAATTGCTGGTACATGGCTGAGCTCCTGAAAGGTCCAGACGGAGAACGACTGGATTGTGCGGTGCAGCATAGGCGGGGTTTTGTTGCGATGCAACATCGAGCCGACGAGCGGTCGAAAGCCGTTCAGAAAGCCTGCCTGTTCAGGTAGTTAGCGACCAAGCAGCCGTTCAGGCAAAGCCTAATCCGGGGCCATGACCACGGCGTTTCCGGCGTCTGACAAGGCGCCGGCCGGGCCGATGATCGGGAGGGGAAGGGCGAGTGCCCCTGGCTCAGCCGCGGTAGCGGCAGCCGGCGGTGCAGGTCTCGTGGACCACGATTTCGCTCAACAGCGGCAGCACCGGCTTGAGCTGGTCCCAGATCCACACCGCGAGGCGTTCGCTGGTCGGGTTTTCCAGGCCGGGGATGTCGTTGAGGTAGTGATGATCGAGGCGGTCGTAAGTCGGCTGGAACGCCTTCTTGACGTCGGCATAGTCCATCACCCAGCCGGTGTGCTCGCCCAGTTCGCCGGTCAGGTGCACCTCGATGCGGAACGAATGCCCGTGCAAACGCGCGCATTTATGGCCTTCCGGCACGTTCGGCAGCCGGTGGGCGGCTTCGAGAGTGAAGACCTTGAAGATGTTCACAGCAGTCATAGTGCGGTACCGGGTCGGGCGGTGGCGCGTCGCGCGATGGCGCGGCGTGGCGCGTGATCTGGGGCGACGTAATCTGGAACGATCGGGAATCCTGGGCCGGCGCGCATCCTGGCGACGGATACGAAAAAGCCCGCTGCGCTGGCGGGCCTGGGTCTTGCTGCGCGGCGATTCTATGGTGGCTATGGGTGGACTCGAACCACCGACCCCAGCATTATGAGTGCTGTGCTCTAACCGGCTGAGCTACATAGCCACGGGGAACCGCGAATTCTTCATGCCGGACGGGCTCTTGTCAATCGTCTGAGCGCATCGCGACCGACTTGTTTACCCGACTTGTCGTCCCGGCCACCCCGTGGCAGAGTCGGACACAGTGAATTTGGAGTCCGCATCGTGATCGATCCGGACGGCTACAGGCCCAATGTCGGCATCGTGTTGATGCACCCGGACGGCCGCTTGTTCTGGGCCCGCCGCGTGCATCGCGATGGCTGGCAATTCCCGCAGGGCGGGATGAATACCGACGAGACGCCGCTCGAGGCGATGTATCGCGAGTTGCGCGAGGAAACCGGTCTGCTCCCGCAACATGTCGAAGTGCTCGGCGCCACCCCGGGCTGGCTGCGCTATCGCCTGCCGCGGCGGGCGATCCGCCGCAACGACCGCCTGGTCTGCATCGGCCAAAAACAAGTGTGGTTCCTGCTGCGCCTGACCGGCGAGGAGTCGGACCTGCGCCTGGATCTGACCGACAAGCCCGAGTTCGATCACTGGCGCTGGGTCGATTTCTGGTACCCGGTCGAGCACGTGGTGATGTTCAAGCGCGGCGTCTATGCCAGCGCCCTGCGCCATCTGGCCCCGTTCGCGCGTCTGGTCGCCGGCCAGCAGGCCGTGCCCGCGCCCGGTCCGGATGCCCGGTCGCACGAGGCCTACCTGTCGGGCTGCAACCACCCGCGGTCGCGGGCCTGCGGCGGGCCCGGCAATCCGGTGCGCGGCAGCGGCTCCGAATCGGGCAGCTGAACCTCCCGGACCGGGCGGGCGGCCGAGCCCGACTGACCCGGCTGACCCGGCTAGGCCTACCGCCGGAACCGTCCGGCCGGGGCCGCACGGCATCCCAACACTTGGTTGCTTTCTGTTAATTGACAATCATTCGCATCCATGGCGGAATGGCCCTGCAGCCATCCGGCTGCATGACCGACAGCCCACGCCCGTGTACGTCTGCATCTGCAACGGAGTCACCGACCGCGACATTCGCCAGGCCGCCGAAGCCGGTTGCCGCAGCGTGCCCGAGCTGACCATGCGCACCGGTGCCGGCGCCAATTGCGGCAGTTGCCTGGAGCTGGCCACCTCGCTGCTCGAACAGGCCCGCAACGTGCGCGAGCTGCCGCTGGACGTGCTGCAACAAGCCGCCTGAGCCGCATTGCCTGCAGGCCGATCCGGCCCGCCGTTCGTCCGTACCATCCCGCCGATCCGCTCACACCGCGCCGCCCTGGCGCTGGGCTGGACCTGTCCGTTCCTGGCGTGTCGCGTCACCGGCTCGGACGATCGCCGCGACCGTTCGTCGACGGCCCCGAACGACAGTGATTCTCGACTCCCGTTGCGCACGATTCGCGTTCCGTCATGGCGTTCGCGAAAGGGCTAAAGTGCCGCCCATTGCAACGTCGGAGCACGGCCATGAAAGGCGATCCCAAGGTCATCGAATATCTCAACAAGGCGCTCTACAACGAGCTGACCGCGATCAACCAGTACTTCCTGCACGCCAAGATGCTGAAGAACTGGGGCCTGAAAGAATTGGCCGAACACGAGTACCACGAGTCCATCGACGAGATGAAGCATGCCGACAAGCTGTCGGACCGCATCCTCTTCCTCGACGGCCTGCCGAACTTCCAGGCCCTGGGTAAGCTGCGCATCGGCGAAAACCCGCGCGAACTGCTGGCTTGCGACCTCGCGCTCGAACTCGAAGCGATCCCGCTGCTGCGCGAAGCGATCAAGTACTGCGAGACGGTTAGCGACTACGTCAGCCGCAAGCTGTTCGCCGACATCCTCGATTCCGAGGAAGAACATGTCGATTGGATCGAGACTCAGCTCGCCCTGATCGAGCGTCTCGGCGAGCAGAACTATCTGCTGACCAAGATCGAGGAAGGCTGAGAGCGTTTAGTAACGAGTGGCGAGGAGCGAAGAGTGAGGAACGAATAAAGCGTTCGCTGCCGCTGCACCGTTCCAGCAGCTATCCAGCCAGCCGCGCGCAAGGCGCGCCGCCAGCCAGACAACAGAAAGCCGCCGGCTTGCGCCGGCGGCTTTTTTTGTGGGCGATCATGGCGGGGCCGCGTTAGCGCGCTTTGTCTTTGCCTTCGTCCCCACTCACTCCTCACTCCTCTCAACTCATTTCCAGCTCTTTCGGTTTGCGCCGGAACAGCTTGCGCCAGATCCACCACAGCACCGTCGCGATCAGCACGCTGATCAGCACGACGATGCCGAGGGTCACCCAGGGGTAAGCGAAGACCAGGGCGAGGCCGCCGAGCACCGCGGCGTCCTCGGTGACCGAGGCGGTCCAGTTGCTGATCGGCTCGGGCGAGGTGTTGAGCAGGGCACGCGAGCCGGACTTCAGCAGGTGGCTGGTCAGGGCCACGCCGGCGCCGGCGGCGAGCGCGCCCGCGCCGAGCTCGCCGTCGGGCGACATGGTTGCCGCGGCCAGGAAGGCGCCGACCGGCACCCGCAACAGGGTATGCAGCAGGTCCCAGCCCGAATCGACGCCGGGGATCTTGTCGGCGAAGAACTCGCCGGCGGCGAGCAGGCCGCAGACCCCGAGCACCCACGGCGACTGGGTCGCCTGCAGGGCCTGCGGCAGGTCCAGCCAGCCTAGCCAGCCGGCCAGGCCGACGCCGAACACGGTCAGGTAGACCCGAACCCCCGACAGCCAGGCGAGAACTACGCCAACTGCGAACAGGTGCGCATCGGACATCGTGGCATTCCCGTTAAGATTTAAGGTTGAGTATAGGTAAAGCCGGCGGTGTGAGCCGTCGTCGTCGAGCATGGCCAAAGTACCGCCGCCCCGTTTCGTCATCGTCCAGCAGCAGCCCGACAAGCGTCCTTATATCTGGAGCGCCGTGGGCGTGGCGTGGTTGGTGTCGCTGCTGGTGGCCTGGTTCTGGTCGCAGTCGCTGGCCGCGCCGCGGCTGCCCAAGCTGGTCGCCGAGTTGGAAACCACCCAGCGCGAGCTGCGCGACCGCCAGAACCAGCTCGACCGGCTGGCCCAGCGCGAAGCCACCCTGCAGCGCTCCGACCAGATCAGCCGCGCCGCCAACAAGCAGGTGCAGGGCTCGCTGGCCCAGCGCGATGCCGAGATCTCCGACCTGCGCGCCGACATCGCCTTCTACGAGCGCCTGGTCGGCGCGACCGCGCCGGCCAAGGGCCTCAACGTGCATTCGGTCGAGTTCCAGCCCGAGACCGGCGGCACCTGGCGTTACCAGATCGTGCTGACCCAGAACCTCAACCGGGGCGCGGTCAGCAACGGCGGCCTGCAGTTCCAGGTCGAGGGGGTGCGAGGGGGCAAGCTCGCATCGATCGGTTGGGACGAGTTGCACCAGAAGCCCAAGGCACCGATCCAGGACTATTCATTCCGTTACTTCCAGCAACTCGGTGGCAGCGTCATGTTGCCGGCCGGATTCACCCCGCAACGCGTGCGCGTCTCGCTGCGTGGGGAGAATGCGGCGATCGAGCAGCATTTCGCCTGGAAGAGCGGCGTTACCGTAACCGGGGAAACTTAAGCGATGTTCAAGACCAACAAACCGACCCAGATCCGCGAAGGCCAGGTCGACACCATGATCGGGCCGCAGGTGGTGATTCGGGGCGACCTGCATTTCAGCGGCGGGCTGTACATCGAAGGCCGGGTGATCGGCAAGCTGGTGGCCCAGGAAGGCCAGCCGGCCAGCCTGACCCTGGCCGAGAACGGCAGCATCGAGGGCGAGGTGCGGGCGCCGATCGTCGTGCTCAACGGCGAGCTCAACGGCGACGTCTACGCCAGCGAGCGGGTGGAACTCGCCGCCAAGGCCCGGGTCCAAGGCAACGTCCACTACAAGGTCGTCGAGATGACGGCCGGTTCGATGCTCACCGGCCGTTTGATTCATGTCGATGCGCATACCGCCGCGTTGGCCGCGCCTGAAGCCCTGATTACCGCGGATGCCCTGATGGATTGAGGGGCCCCGCCCCAACCCCCAAGACGGAACGGATGAGCGACGAACCTTCCAAGCCCGTTCCGTCTCCCGCCGACCCGGCCCCGAGTCCGGCTCCGGCTGCGGCCGGACCCGCCACGCCCGACGCCGCGAAGCCCACCCATGGGCATCGCGGCCGGCTGTTGGCCGGGCTGGCCCTCGCCGTGGCCCTGGCCTTCGGCGGCTGGGGCCTATGGGGCGCGATCACCGGTTCCGACGAGCCGGTGCCGCCGCCCACGGCGGGGGCCGCGACGATGACGCCGCGGCAGATGCAGGCCGAACTGGAAGGCCTGCGCCAGCGCGTCACCACGCTCGGCCGCTCCGACGGCATCAGCCGCCAGGCCAATCGCGACCTGCAGAGCGCCCTGGCCGAGCGCGACGAGGAAATCGCCGGCCTGCGCGCCGACGTCGCCTTCTACGAACGCCTGGTCGGCGCCACCGGGCAGCGCCGCGGCCTGACCGTGCATGCGCTGAAGATGCAGCCGCAGCAAGGCGCACCGTCGGCCTGGCACTTCACCACCACCCTGACCCAGAACCTCAATCGCGGCGCCGTCAGCGCCGGCCGCGTCACCCTCGCGCTCGAGGGCACCCGCGCCGGCAAGCTCGAAAAACTGCTCTGGGCCGACCTGCGCCAGCAGCCCGAGGCGCCCGGCACGCCGTATTCGTTCAAGTACTTCGAGCAAGTCGAGGGCGACGTGTTCCTGCCGCCCGGCCTGACCCCGGTGCGGGTAACAGTGCGCCTGACCCCGCAGAAGGGCGCGGTGATCGAACAATCCTTCAGCTGGGCCGACGCCACCCGCGACAACGGCGGCACCGGTGCAGGCGGCTGATCCGCAGTGTTCGCCCGGTGCGCTTGAATGCGCGCCGCGCGGCCCTCATCCTTTCACCATGGAAACCACCCTTCTTTCCGCCGCGCCGGGCTATCAATCGCTGGAGCGGCCTCTGCAATTCTCGTCTTCGGCCGCGAACAAGGTTCGCGAACTGATCGCCGAGGAAGGCAACGACGCCCTCAAGCTGCGCGTTTACATCCAGGGCGGCGGCTGCTCGGGCTTCCAGTACGGCTTCGAGTTCGACGAGCAGCAGGGCGAGGACGACCTCGCCGTGCAGACCGACGGCGTGACCCTGCTGGTGGATCCGTTGAGCCTGCAATACCTGATGGGCGCCGAAGTCGACTACACCGAGAGCCTGCACGGTTCGCAGTTCGTGATCCGCAATCCGAACGCCAAGACCACCTGCGGCTGCGGGTCGTCGTTCGGCGTTTGAGCGGCGCCGCGATGCACCGGGCTGCGTTTCGCGCGGCCTGGCCTTTGCACCGCCTTTCCTGAAACAGCCTTCTGGGGCGCTGGATGAGACCGTTTGCATTCGTGGAAGCCGATTCGGCCTGGCGCGCGTCGCTGGACCGCGCCGACCATCTGCGCGACCAAGCCGATGCCTTGACCGCCCTGTGGCCGCAGGCGCGGGTGATCGTGCTCGACAACGCCGGCAGCGCTCTGGCCAACGCCGACGGCAGTTTGTGTGCGCCCTTGGGCCCGGAACTCACCGACGGCCCCGGCGGCGTCGGCGCGTCGATCTTCCTGGGGCTGGCGCCGGACGGGCAGGGTTGGTTCGCGCTCGATGCCGAACTGGTCGCGTTCGAGGCGCCGCGCCGGGTCGACCTGCGCAGCGCCGCCGCGCATTGGCCGATGCTCGAAGCCAGCGTGTTCGCCCAGGCCCGCGCCCTGCAGCACTGGCGCAGCCGCAATCGCCACTGCGGCGTGTGCGGCGGCGAGATCGCCTTCTCGCGCGCCGGCTGGCTCGGCCGTTGCGGCCAATGCGGCAGCGAACACTACCCGCGCACCGACCCGGCAGTGATCGTCGCGGTCAGCGACGGCAAGCGTTTGTTGCTCGGCCGTCAGACCGGTTGGCCGGCGCGGCGCTATTCGGTGATCGCCGGCTTCGTCGAACCCGGCGAATCGCTGGAGCAGACCGTCGCCCGCGAAGTGCTGGAAGAAACCGGCGTGCGCGTGCGCAGCTGCCGTTACCTGGGCTCGCAGCCGTGGCCGTTCCCGGGTGCGCTGATGCTCGGCTTCGCTGCGCTGGCCGAAGCCGACGAACCGCAGGTCGGCGACGAACTCGAAGAAGCGCGCTGGTTCACCCTCGAGGAAATCCGTGCCGCGTCCGCGCGCGGCGAACGCGCTGCGGCGTCGGCGCCAGGCGAGCGCGATGCCGCACTCGAGGACGACGGCCCGCTGTTGTCGCCGAGCATCTCGATCTCGCGCTGGCTGATCGACCAATGGCGCCTGGCCGCCGAGGCGGACGCCGGGCGTTGATCTCGGCAAGGGATGCGTTCGCGAAAGACGCCGCCCGCGCGCTCGCGACATGCGCGGCGGTACGGAGCCGATGCATCGCCGTTACGGTCGCCCACAGTCGCGGTGTCGCGCGGTCGCGCTAGAATCCCAGGCAGATCGGACCGGGATTTTTTCGCCATGCCAGGAGCGTTGCCGCAATGTCAGTCACGCTGATCGCCGCCGTCGTCGCACTCGTGCTCGGCCATCTTGCTCAGTCGCTGGCCGCGTCGGTGCGTCACTACGGCTGGTACAGCGACTGGCTGCGCTGGATCGACAGCCGCTTTCCGGAAGACAGTTTCTGGCGCGGACGCTGGGGCCTGGTCATGGCCGTGGTGCCGCCGCTGCTTGCGGTGACCCTGTTCCAACTGGCCCTCGACGAACCCTTGATCGGGCTCGGCGGGCTGCTGTTCGGCATCATCGTGCTGTTCTACGCCTGGGGCCCGCGCGACCTCGACCAGGACGTCGAGGCCCTGGCCTCGGCGCGCGACCTCAACAGCCGGCGCGAAGCCGCGGCGCGGTTCTGGCCCGAAGGCGGCACGCCCTCGCTCGACGGCGGCTCCCTGGTCGAGGCGGTGTTCCGCAACGCCCTGCGGCGCTGGTTCGGCGTGTTGTTCTGGTTCCTCCTGCTCGGCCCGGTCGGCGCGCTCGGTTACCGCCTGGTGGCCTTGGCCGCCGAAGGCGAGGCCTCGCGCCATCTGCCCGGCGAAACCCTGGTCGGCGCGCGCACTGCCTTGGCGCTGTTGGATTGGCCGGTGGCCCAGTTGTTGACCCTGGCGCTGGCCCTGGTCGGCAATTTCGACACCGTGCTCGGCGCCTGGCGCGAATCGGGCGGGGCGCGTTTCAGTCTCGACAACCGCTTCCTCGGCGCCGTCGCCCGCGCCAGCGTGAAGTGCGAGCTGGCCGAAGAAGCCGCCGACTACGTCGACGAATCCGGCGTGGCGAGCACCGCCGTCGCCCTGGCCGCGTCCGAGGCGCCCGAGCTGCGCGACGCGATGAGCCTGGTCTGGCGCAGCCTGCTGGTCTGGCTGGCGGTGCTGGCGCTGTTCGTGATCGCCGGTTTCGTCGCCTGAGGCGAGCCCCGCCGGTTTGCCGTTTGAGACCGTTTAGCCGAAACCGACGCCCCCGCATGGATGGGGGTAGGGGGGCGCCGCTCGGCCTGCGTTTGTACGGACAGGTTTCCAGGAATCCTGCGAGCCGCGCGAGTAGCGCGTTCCCCCCCGGCCGGGCCGGCGGGCCGAACGCCGGTCCTGCCTTGGGGGCGGACGGACCCGCGCGCCGCCGGCGCATTGGCGACCGGCCGCGCTGCTCAGCGCGGTTGCGACAAACAGCACGGTTCCGGCGACAGAGCGATGCAATACCCGTTACGCGACACAGGAGTCCGGTGGTCACGATCTGAACCCCTGTAAGGCGAGCGGTCCCGCATCGCGCCTGCGCGCCCTCACGTTTGCGGAGGACTCGATCTGGTGAATCGCTTCACGTCCATCATCCACGCCGGTTTCGCGCCTGGCATCGCCGCGCACGACGGCCAGGGCTTCGTTCACCCGGCCGACGCGCCTGGGCTAGTATCGAAGCAATTTCCTGGAGCGTGGACGAAGGTGGACGTGGGTCAGGATTCTCCAGCGGCGAACCAACCCGCTTCGACGCGTCAGGACGATGATCACTTCATCGTGTTCCTGCGCGAGCATCGCGAGCCGTTGATCGCGTTTCTGCGCAAATCCGCGGCGACGCACGAGGATGCGCAGGACATCGCCCAGGAAACGATGATGCGCATGCTGCGTTATCGCGACCAGCCGGCCGAAGCGCTGAAGATCCTGATGTACCGCATCGCGATCAACGCGCTCAACGACCGCGGGCGGCGCCAGAAAACCCGGCATGCGCCCGAGCACGTCAGCCTCGACGAGGACTATCACGCGCTGCCTTCGCAGGAACCCACGCACGATCAGCGCGTGGCGACCGAGCAGGAATTGGCGCTGGTGCGTGCAGCGATCATGCAATTACCGATGCGCAGTCGACAGATCTATCTACTCAATCGCATCAACGGCATGAGTTACACACAGATCGCGCGTCATTGCGGTATTTCTGTAAAGGCAGTGGAGAAGAATATCGGCCGGGCGCTCGCGCTTTTGCGCGCACGCATGAAGGACAGCGGCTTCGAGACCTTACAAGCACCATGAAGACATCAACTTCCGCATCGATGGATCCGAACACGGCGCTTTCCGGCGAAGGCCGCGCCGAAGCGTGGGTCGCGCGGCTCGCGTCGCCCGAGTGCACGGCGCAGGAACGCGCCGAGTTCGATCGCTGGCTCGACGAGTCGCCGCAACACGTCGATGAGTACGTGCAGGCCGAGCGCACCCATCAACTGGCCGCGGCCTTGGCCAACGACGAGATGCTGCAGGCGGCCGCGCGCATCGCCTGGCGCACCATCGGGCGCGAAGCGACGCGTTCGCGCTGGTGGGCGCCGACCGCGCTGGCCGCGTCCTTGCTGGTCGCGACCGTGGTCGGCGTGACCTGGCTGCGCACTGCGCCGGCGCCGGTCGCCGACGAACGCCATGCCACCGCGGTCGGCGAGCAGCGTTCGCTGCGCCTGGCCGACGGCACCCGGGTATTGCTCGACACCGATTCGGCGATCGTCGCGCGCTTCAGCGAGCGCGGCCGCGAAGTCGTGCTCGACCGCGGCCGGGTCCGGTTCGAGGTCGCCGCCGATCCGGCGCGTCCGTTCCTGGTCAAGGCGGGTCGCGGCGAGATCCGCGACATCGGCACCACCTTCCAGGTCGAGAAGACCGATGCCGTGGTCAGCGTCGGCCTGATCGAGGGCTCGGTGATCGTCTCCGGCGGCGTCGCCCAGGCTTCGAGCACCCTGCAACCCGGCCAGCAGCTCAGCTACGACGACAGCGGCCGCCTCGGCGCCGCCGAACCCCTGGACATCAAGGCCGCCCAGGCCTGGCCGGCCGGCAACCTGGTGTTCAAGAACCGCCGCCTGGACGCCCTGCTGCTGGAAATGAACCGGTATTCGGCCACCAAGCTGCGCCTGGCCGAGCCCGGCCTGGGCGCGATCCCGGTCAGCGGCGTGTTCCACATCGGCGACCAGGCCTCGCTGCTGGAGGTCCTGGAACGCGGTTGGTCGCTGAAGGGCGAACCGAACGACGACGGCGACATCGTCCTGCGCCGCAAATCCGGCTGACCCGGCCTCTGTGGGCCGCGTCGATGCTATGGTTGGACAGCGCCGTCAACAGGGGGCGCCGAGTTCCGCTCTGGTCTGATCGATGCGGTTGGTGGATGGTCAAGATTTCCTATGCGTTCATCGTTTCCGTCGCGCTGACATTCGCGCCTGAAGTCGGGGCCCATCAGGCTCCCAAAGGCGATTTCACTGCAGATGGCTACCGCATCCAGGCCGGCGCGCTGGATGATGCACTCAATGCCTTCGCGGCCCAAAGCCGCGTACAGATCCTCTATTCCCCGTCGTTGGTCGCGAACCGCCGCAGCAGCGGCCTGAACGCCCATGTCTCGGCGCGCGACGCGCTGGCCCGTTTGCTGCAGGGCACCGGCCTCACGGCGGTAGCCGTAAACGCCAATACCTACTTGCTGCAGGTCGTGCCGCGCCCGCGACCGGTCGCGGCGCCTCGTGCGACCGTGCGGCGGGACACCTCCGGTCCGGGTTCGCCGACCCAGCTCGACACCGTGCACGTCACCGGCACGCGCATCCCGCGTTCGGCCTTCCAGACCTCGACCCCGCTGACCATCATCACCCGCGAGCAGATCCGCTCGAGCGGGCACCAGACCCTGTTCGACCTGTTGCGGCTGATGCCTGGCATGACCGGCCACCACCCGCGCGACGTCGCCACCGCCGGCGGCGCCTCGCAGGTGCCCTCGGCCGCGGCGGCCTCGTCGAGCCTGTACTCGCTGGGCCCGCGTGCGACCTTGTTCCTGGTGGACGGCCGGCGCATCGCGAACTACGGCCTGGTCTCCACCGACATGGGCGCACTCAGCGATCTCAACGGCATCCCGTTGAGCATGATCGACCGCATCGAGATCCTGCACGGCGGCGCCTCGGCCATTTACGGCGCCGACGCGATGGCCGGCGTGGTCAACATCATCCTCAAGAAGGACTACAGCGGCGGCGAAGTCACCGCCAATTTCGGCGTGTCCGAGCGCGGCGACGCCGAGCAGCAGCGCTTGTCGGTCAATCTCGGCCTGCAGACCCGCGGCGGCGGCAACGTCTTCCTCAGCGCCGATCACTTCACCCGCAACCCCCTGGTCGGCAGCCAGCGCGACTGGAGTACGGTCAATCAGGAAGACACCGGGTTGCAGGATGCGCGTATTCCGTTCGGCTACTACTTCGGCAATTACTACATTCCCATCAAGGGTTGCGAAGACCTCGACGTCGGCAGCGAGGGCCAGGCCTGCAGCCTCGACCGCGCCCGCTACGTCAGCCTGCAGCCGGGCATCACCAGCAACGCCTTCTACGGCCACTACCGCCAGCCGGTCGGCAGCCACAGCGAAATCTACGCCGACGTGCGCGCGACCCGGGTGGTCCTGGAGATGCAGAACGCGCCGTTCTTCGGCCTGGTGAACCTGCCCGACGACAGCCCCGACGCGTTCGCGCCGATGCCGATCCTGCCCCTGGCCTACGCTTTCTCCGAGGTCGGGCCGGTGCGCAACCGCACCACCACCACCACCCGCGACTCGACCCTGGGTTTCCGCGGCTACCGCGGGCGCTGGGAGTGGGATGTCAGCCTGGCCCAGCGCCGCAACAAAGTGCTTAACCGCATCGACGGCCTGATCGACGAGCCCAAGCTCGAAGAAGCGGTCGAGGCGGAAAAATTCAGCTTCACCAAGAAAGGCAACACCGAAGAAGTGATCGAGGAAATCTCGCCGCAGAACACCCTCGGCGGCGAAGTCATCCTCGACAGCGTGGTCGCCAACTTCGACGGCCCGTTGTTCGCGATGCCCGCCGGCGACGCCACCGTCGCGGTCGGCGCCGAGGCGCGCCGCGAACGCCTGCGCAGCCGCCCCGGCGGGGCGTTCATGCGCGGCGAGGTGGCCTTGGCGCAGAAGATGGATGCGCGCAATTCGCACCGCTACGACTCCGCGCTGTACGCCGAGATGAACCTGCCGCTGCACGAGAGCCTGTCGATCGACGCCGCCTGGCGCGTCGACCACAACGGCGGCCATGGCAGCCGGGTCTCGCCGAAGGCGGGGTTCAAATGGTCGCCGCTGCAAAGCCTGACCTTGCGCGGCTCGGTCGGCGAAGGCTATCGCGCACCGACCCTGTTCGAGATGCGCCGACCGATGACTTTCGGCGACACCGCGATCGTGCCGTGGAACTCGGCCACCGACCCCTGCCTGATCCAACTCAGCGAAACCAGTTGCCAGGTCGACAAGCACGCCACCGTCAATTCCAAGCTCAAGCCGGAAACCTCGCACAGCCGCACGCTCGGCATGATCTGGTCGCCGACCGACGCTTTCAGCCTGAGCGTCAACCACTACCGCATCCGCCGCAACAACGAGATCCTGGTGATCAACTCGCTGCAGCGGCCGGAGTTGTACCCCGAAGCCCTGGTGCGCGATTCCGACGGTTACCTGATCGGCGTCGACATGTACCTCGACAACGTCGGCAGCACCGACGTGCGCGGTTGGGAGTTCGATGCCGACTATCGCTTCGAGACCGCGCGCCTGGGCAAGTTCGCGCTGCGCCTCAACGGCCACTACCTCGATCACCTGATCCGGCGCTCGCACCCGAAAGTCGACGCGCTCGACTATGCCGGCTACACCACGCCGAACCGCAGTGCGCTCGGCAGCGTGCAGTGGAGCTACCGCAACTGGATCACGACCCTCAACCTGCGCTACATGGGGCCGGCCAAGGTCGATTTCGGCGACCCCACCAAGAGCTGTTACAAGACCTGGCAGGTCAGCGGCAAATGCCGCACGCCGAGCGCGACGGTGACCGATCTCAACATCGCCTACGGCGGCTTCGAGCACTGGCTGCTGAGCCTCAACGTCAGCAATCTGAGCGACCACACGCCGGTCAATTACGACGAAAGCCCGGGCGGTTACAGCATCGTCGACGACGATCCGGTCGGGCGCTATTACCTGGTCAGCGCGACGTATCGTTTTTGAGCGGCCAGGCGGCGCGCGATCAGCCCGGTGCGAGCCAGGCGAACGGCCACCACGGCAGGTTGCGCAGCAACCAGAAGCCCAACAGCAGGCCGATCCAGAATTTCGCGCTGATCAGCGTGGCGACGACGGCCTTCGGCAGCGGCAGCCGATAACCGAAGCCCTGCAGCGCCAGCAAGGGCACCGCGATCATCAACAAGGGCAGCAGCGGGTTCATCGCCATCATCTGGGCGAAGTCGCCGTGCACCAGCGCGTGCAAGGCGCGGGTCATGCCGCAGCCGGGGCAGTACAGGCCGGTGAACTCGTAGAACAGACAACCCGGCAGCGGGCTGCCTGCGGCGCTGGGATCGAAGCGCCGTAATACCCATACGCCGGCGGCCGCCGCGGCCGTGGAGGCTGCGGCGGTCGCGGCGAGCGCGAGATGGCGCGATCCGGGTTTCATGGTGTCGCTGCGGCGCTGCCTGAAGCGATCAGCGCGTCTGCATGCGCTGGAATTCCTGCAGCGCATCGCCGTACAGGAAGGAGGCGCCGTTGATGAAGAACGACACGATCATCCAGATCAGGCCGAGCACGGCCAGGCCGGTGCAGACCCAGGTCCAGATCTTCGCGTTCTCCGAAGCGCGGCGCGCGCCGGCTTCGTCGCCGGAAGCGAACTTGCCGTTGACCTGGCTGCCGTAGACGATCGCGACGATGCCGGGGATCGAGCCGACCATGCAGCACAGGCAGAACGTCAGCACGGTGACCGTGATCGACCAGGCGAGGTAATTCGGATACGGCGAAACCGGTGCTCCGGCGGACGGCTGATTCATGAGATCCCCTTTCTCGAACGATGGATGCCGCGACGCGGCGGTCGGGGCATCCTATCAGCGCGCCTTGCGGCCCGGCACTCCCGGCCGGGCGTTCGCGGCCCGATCTCCAGCCCGATATACCGCTGGACCGGCGGCGCTCAGGCGCGGTCGCCGCGCAGCGCGCGCACCTGGGCTTCCAGCGACTCGGCGCTGACCGTTTCTGCCTGCAACGGCGGATCGGCGACCACTTCGACATGGGCGCGGAAACGCCGCGGCACCCGCATCCGCGCCAGACGACCGCCTTCGGCGCGCGCATTGCGCCGGCTCCACATGCTCGACCACATGCCGCGCAGCGCCATCGGGATCACCGGCACCGGCCGCTTGTCGAGGATGTGTTCGACGCCGGACTTGAATTTGGCGATCTCGCCGTCCTTGGTCAGGGCGCCCTCGGGGAAGATGCCGACCAGTTGGCCGTCGTCGAGCGCGGTCTCGATTTCCTCGAACGCGCGCCGCATCACCTCCGGGTTTTCCTTCGCGCCGGCGATCGGGATCGCCTTGGCGGTGCGGAAAATCCAGCTCATCACCGGGATGTTGAAGATCTTGTAGTACATGACGAAGCGCACCGGCCGCGGGATGCTCGCGCTGAGGATCAACGCGTCCATGTAGCTGACGTGGTTGCACACCACCAGCGCCGCGCCTTCGTCGGGAATGCGTTCGGTGCCCGACACCCGCAACCGGTACAGGGTGCGCACCAGCACCCAGCTCAGGAAGCGCATCAGGAACTCGGGCACGATCGTGAAGATGTAGATCGCGACCACCGCATTGGCGATCGCCAGGGCCAGGAAGATCTGCGGGATGGTCCAGTGGAAGAACTTCTGCACGATCACGCCGAGCGCGGCGGCCAGGACGATGAAGGCCGCGTTCTGGATGTTCATGCCGGCGATCACGCGCGACAGCTCGTTCTTCGGCGTGCGGTTCTGGATCAGCGCGAACAACGGCACGACGAAGAAACCGGCGAACACGCCGATGCCGACCAGGTCCATCATGATCCGCCAAGCGCCTGGCTGGGCGACGAAGCCGGCGACTTCCAGGCCGGTGACCGTGGCCGGACCGCTGCGGGCGAAGAACAGGTCGACCATGAAGGCGCTCATGCCGAACGCGCCGAGCGGCACCAGGCCGATCTCGACGGTGCGCGCCGACAGCCGTTCGCACAGCATCGAGCCCACGCCGGTGCCGACCGAGAACAGCGCCAGGGCGAAGATGTACAGCGTCTCGGCGCCGCCGAGGTTGTCGACGGCGTAGGTCGGCAACTGCGAGGTCAGCACCGTGCCGACGAACCAGAACCACGACACCCCGAGCACGGAGTTGCGCACTGCCGGCTGGCGCCGGGTCATGCGCAGCACCTTGACCGACTCGGGGATCGGGTTCCAGTTGATCTTGAGCCCCGGCTCGCCGGCGTCGGCGCGCGGGATCAGGCGGCTGACGATGTTGCCGGTGATCGCCAGGGCGACGATGGCGCTGGCCGCGACCACCGGGCCGTGGCTGCCGGCGAGCTTGAAGATCAGGCCGCCGAAGATCATCCCGACCAGGATCGAGATCGAGGTGCCCATCTCGACCAGGCCGTTGCCGCCGGTGAGTTCCTCGGGCTTGAGCACCGAGGGCAGGATCGAATACTTGACCGGGCCGAACAGCGTCGACTGCAGGCCGGTGCCGAACAGCGCGATCAACAGCAGCGGCAGGTTCTGGGTCAGGAACCCGACCGCGGCCAGCGACATGATCGCGATCTCCATGGTCGTGGTGATGCGGATCAGCTTGTGCTTCTCGAGCTTCTCGGCGATCTGGCCCGCGGTCGCCGAAAACAGGAAATAGGGCAGGATGAACAACGCCGGCGCGAGATTGGTATAGAGCGTGCGTTGCTCGGGACTGACGCCGAGATAGAACAACAGGCCGATGATCGCCTGCCGATAGACGTTGTCGTTGAAGGCGCCCAGGGCCTGGGTCAGGAAGAACGGCAGGAAGCGCCGTTGGGTGAGCAACGCGAACTGGTTGTGCGCCATGCCGTCCTGCTTGTCCGATCAAACCCGCACGTCGATGTGCGGCTCGCGCGAAGGATTCGCCGGGCGAGCCTAACAAACCCATCCCCGCGCCGTGTAGCGGGAATGGGCGGAGTAGCGGAAAAGTAGACTCCGAAGCTACGCCCACAAGCCGCAACGCCTCTGCCCAGGCGATAGCGCCATGCGGCGATGCCTGCTCCCCTCGACCGGCCTCTGTCGGCCCTTCGAACCCGTCTTGCCGTTCCCCAAGAGCCCGTGTTCCCGTTCCCCCGCGAACCCATGCTGCTGTTCCCCCTTTGAAAAAGGGGGCAGGGGGGATTTGCCTTTGCTCTTCAACGCCACAAAACAACAACGGCTCAACCGCCCGCTCCCCAGGCACAGGCGGGCTTTCCGCGCCCCGGTCGCCGAACTGCCATGAGTCCAGTCCCTCCACACGAATCGCATTAGTGGTTTTCCGTCCTCCCGCTGAGGGTTTTGCCGGGTGCCGGACGCCGGCGGCAATGTCGACATTGGTCGCATCCGTCGTAGGAGCCCGGTCCATGCACGTCCGCCATCGCCGCTTCATTGCCGTCCTGCTCGCCGCACTCGCCATTCCGGCGGTATCCGCCCTGGATCTCGGCACCCTGCCTGTCGACACGCCGCAGGTGACGCCGTCGGCGTCCGTGTCGAGCTACCTGCACGACGTGTCGCAGCCGATTCCCGGGGTGAGCTGGATGACCGGCATCACCGAGCATCACCGCATCACCATGGCCGACGGCGTGGAACTCGATGCCTGGATCGTGCGCCCGAACGTGGCCGGTCCGGTGCCGCTAGTGCTCGAACTCACCCCGTATTACGGCGGTGGCGATCCGACCGTGACCAGACCGGTCAGCAGCGCCGCCAACCAGCCGTTGAACATCGCCATCGCCGAGCCGTTTCAGGAGCTGATCAAGCGCGGCTACGCCTTCGGCATCCTGTCGATGCGCGGCACCGGCGCATCCGGCGGCTGCTTCAGCATCGGCGGGCCGCAGGAGGCCAAGGACATGGCGACCGCGATCGAGTACTTCGCCGCCCAGCCCTGGTCGAACCAGGCGGTCGGCGCGATGGGCGTGAGCTACGACGGCACCGCGCCGCAGGACCTGTGGGTGGAAGCGCCGCCGCACCTCAAGACGATCGTGCCGATCAGCGGCCTTTCCGACATGTACAAGTACAACTACGTCAACGGCGTGACGATCGAAAGCACCCGAGGTTTCAACACCTACTACTGGCTGCTCGACGGCATGGTCCCGGCCGGCCTGGAAGGCGGCAGCCAGCTGCTCGATCCGGTCACCGCGCCCGACGCGGTGACCGGCGAGGTCTGCAAGGAGCGCATCGACGTGACCGCCGAAGGCTTCACGTCCCTCGTCGCCGGCGACAAGACCCCGTACTGGCAGGCGCGCGACCATCTCGCCGCACTCAAGGCCGACCCCTCGAAGAAGCGCGCCAGCGTGTTCTACATCCATGGCCTGCAGGACTGGAACGTCAAGCCGCACAACATGGAGGGCTGGATCGAAGCCTTGCAGGGCAGCAACGTGCCGTTCAAGGCCTGGCTCGGCCAATGGGATCACGCCTGGCCGGACCGCAGCGACTGGATCACGGTGATGACGGCGTGGTTCGACCAGTTCCTCAAGAATCGCAACACCGGCATTCTCGATGCGCCCAGGGTGCAAGTGAAAGACGACGCCGGGAAGTGGCGCCACGAGCCGCGGTGGCCCGCGACCGGCAAGAAGGTGACGCTGTACCCGCAGGTGACCGGAACGCTCGGTACCAGCCAGAGCGTGGGCTTTGCGGACTACAACGACTATTTCGGTCAGGACGTCAACGAAACGACGCCGCTGCCCGACGATCGCGTCGCGTTCGTCACCGCACCGCTGACCAACGACTTGCACCTGTCCGGCATGCCGCGTTTCGAAGGTATCGTCGCCTCCACCGGCGCGCGCGCCAACCTGATGCTGACCCTCGCCGAACAATTGCCGGACGGCACGCTGCGTCCGTTCAACTTCGCCTCGCTCAGCCTGAATCACGCCGAGAGCCTGGCCCACGGCAAGCCGAGCGTGGCCGGCGAACCGCAATACGTCGGGGTGAACTTCTATCCGCAGGAAGACGTGGTGCATGCCGGCAACCGGCTGGTGCTGCTCGCTGCGGGCGACCTGATGTTCTATGGGCAACCGGGCCCGGCGATGGCGCCGTTGGCTACGGGCTCGCAGATCATCCTCGACCTGGCGACCAGCAAGCTGGTGCTGCCGAACGACACGACCTTGAGTTACGAAATGCCCTGAGCTGCGGCGCCCTTTTCAAAACGGGACAACAGCAAACTGCCGCCTATCCCCTCCACAGTCTCAAGGCGCCGCTTTCGCCGTTCCCCCTTTGAAAAAGGGGGCCGGGGGGATTTGCTTTTGCGCTGACGCAAAGCGATAGCAAAAGCTCGAATCCCCGCGTCTGCCGCGCAGACACCGTCTACTTTCCTAACGGGGGGCAACAACGGCCGCTGTCGCTTAGCACCCGCCCGCTCAACGCCCCGCCGCATCCTGCCAGTCCGCCGAACCTTCGGGCCGCTCCCGTGCGATCCGCGACCACGCCGGCTCCTGCCGCCAGCGCCGCGTAGTGCGCTGGAAAAACTGGCTGTTGGGCACCTGCAGCACCGAGTCCTCGCCGTCGGCGTGGACCTCCTGCAAGGTGGTGTAGATGAAGTTGATGTCGACGACCCGCCCGCGCAACCCCGGCTTGTCGCCGTTTTCCAGCACCTCGATATAGTCGTACAAGCGGAACGGCCGGGTGGTCAGGATCAGGAACGCGCAGAAAATATTCGACAACACGCTCCACGCGGCGAAGAACGCCACCGCGCCGACCGCGACGAAGCCGGTCAGCGTCGTCCACACCACCGAGCCGGAAATACCGAGCCGGTTGAGGAACAGCAGCAGCGCGGTGATGTAGATCAAGGTGCTCAGCACCCGTCGCAGCCCCAGCCCGAACGCCGGCGCGATGTCGTAGCGGGCGCAGACCCGCCGCACCAACTGCCGCAGCAGCGTGGTCAGCAGCCAGGCCCCGACCAGGATCGCCAGAGCCTCGCCCAGCTTCATGGCGATATAGGCGCCTTGTGCGATCGTCGGCGACATGGCGGCGGTGTCCTTGGCGTACGGGATGGGCCGGCAGTGTAAGAGGACATTGGTTAGCGCGTCGTGCGCAGCTTGTCGATCTCGGTCGTGCTGGAAAACGCCGAACCTGCAGAGCACACCCAATGGACCCGCGACACCGGACTCGCCCAGGTCCCTCGCGTCCGTCGTCCGCTGCTCGAACAGCAAGTCGCCGATATCGTGGTCCTCCTGAAGTATCTGGTTGCAGATCGGGGCATCGACCTGGAACAGACCGTGGCCGACAAGCTGCGCGGCGATGCCGAGCGCTATCGCGTCGCCAAGCCCCGGGGGACGATGAAGAAATACAACGAGCTCTGATCTGAAGCGACATCGCCACGGAAGCGAGCTCGGCATGCTCAGCTGCCGAGCGTCATCCGGAGACGTAACCGTCGGCCCAGCCCTGAACGTCTTCATCCAACTCGTATTCAGTGATGTGGAACCCTTCAACGGTCTCGCTCCCAGCTGCAACAATGCTGGGAAAATCACGAAAGCCGAGTTGCTTGTTGAAGCGTGCAACGGCTTCGCGAGCATGGGAGTCTGAGTTGTACACACCCAATAGCTTCACGTCTTCATCGCCGCCTGGGACGACATGAAGATGATGGAGAATGAATACTTTGCTCATGGGATAAGCCCCGGTGGCTATGTCATCGTGAGGTGAAGATTATGCCGCCGAGCATGCGCGAAACTGGCTGGCATCTCGCCCCCAGCCAGCCTCGCCCGGCTACGCTGGGGCGGTACCTTGGGAATAGGAGGTCGCCATGTCTGCGGATACCAAGACACCGTTGGATCAGGTCAATGCGGCGCTGAACCAGCTCAAGGAAATGCGTCATTACGCCAAGAACTACGTCGAGCAGTTGACCGCGCAGTGGCTGCTGTTCGACGGCGAGTTGAAGAAGCTCAAGCAGGCGGAAAACATCGAGGAACTGATGACGCGACAGGGCGAGTTGTACGACGCCCTGGAGAAGGAGATCGCCGAATTGGAGGTCGTGGTGGTGGCCTTGCAGCCGGCGCCCGAGGAGGGGGCTGCGTAGCGGTTTCTCTCTCGCCTTGGTGTGAGGCGGACGGCGCGAAATCGGGCCTTGGCTTGCGCGGCCTCGATGTTTGGCGATGAACTCGATGTCTCGCCGCGTCCCTTGATCGCGGCTTGCGCCGTTCCTGCTCCTGTGTCGCTGGTCGTCGGTGAGTGACGGCGAGGCGGGCGGTTCTGCCGTGTGTCTCGGTCGCGGCTCACGCCGCTCCTACAAGGGGCGGGGGCGCTTTCGGGAGTGAGGGAGCTTCGTCCCTGTCAATATCTTAGTCGACTGGGGGCTTGCGGCAAGCCCCCGGGCGTGGTGCTCAATCGCCCGCCGTAGCGAGGCTACGGAACCGGGAGACGGGCTATGAGCATGTGGTTATCGAAGTGGGCCGTGCGGGAGCGCGGGAATCGTGGTGGCGCGAGTGATACGGCGACGGATAGCCGCCATCCAGCGCCGCGTGCGAATCAGGGGCGCGACGCGCGCGCGGCGAGTCGGCATGCGGTGGTCATCGCCGGTGGCGGGCCGACCGGCTTGATGTTGGCGGGCGAGTTGGCTTTGGCCGGTGTCGACGTGGTCGTGGTCGAGCGGCGCGCGAGCCGGGAGCTGGCCGGGTCGCGCGCGGGCGGGCTGCACGCGCGCACGCTCGAAGTGCTGGATCAGCGCGGCATCGTCGATCGGTTCCTTGCCGAAGGGCAGGTGGCGCAGGTCGCCGGCTTCGCCGGGATGATGCTGGATCTGGGCGGCTTTCCGACCCGCCATCCCTATGGGCTCGGGCTGTGGCAGAACCATATCGAACGCATTCTCGCCGACTGGGTCGACGAGCTCGGCGTGAACATCCATCGCGGATACGAGGTGGTGGGCTTGGTGCAAGACGAGGCCGGCGTCGAGGTCGCGCTGTCCGACGGTACGAGCTTGCGTGCGCAGTATCTGGTCGGCTGCGATGGCGGGCGCAGCCGGGTGCGCAAGGCGGCCGGCATCGATTTTCCAGGTTGGGACGCGACCACCAGCCATCTGATCGCCGAGGTCGAGATGGCGCAGACGCCGCCGTTGGGTATCCATCGCAGCGGCTTCGGCATCCATTCCTTCGGCCGGGTCGAGTACGAGATCCGCAACGGCGAAGTGATCTACGGCGACACCGGGCCGGTGCGGGTGATGCTGACCGAGGCGCAAGTCGGGGCCGGCGTCGAACCGACGCTGGAGGATTTGCGTGCGGCCTTGATCGCGGTGTGCGGGACCGACTACGGCGTGCACAGCCCGACCTGGATCTCGCGCTTCACCGATGCGACGCGGCAGGCCGCGACGTATCGCGAGCGGCGCGTGTTGTTGGCCGGCGACGCCGCGCACGTGCATGCGCCGGATGGCGGGCAAGGTCTGCAACTCGGCGTGCAAGATGCGGTGAACCTGGGCTGGAAGTTGGCGCAGGTGGCCAAGGGGGTATCGCCGGACAGTCTGCTCGACAGCTATCACGCCGAGCGCCATCCGGTCGCGGCGCGAGTGCTGCGTACGACGATGGCGTCGATCGCGTTGCGGCGCGGCGACGAGCGTACGACGGCCTTGCGCGAGACCGTCGCGGAGTTGCTCGGGGCGGAGGAGTCGCGCCAGCGGTTTGCGGCGATGTTGTCGGGATTGGGGATTCGTTACGAGCTCGGCGACGGGCATCCGCTGCTCGGGCGGCGCATGCCGGATCTGGACTTGCTCGTCGGCGATCAGTCGATGCGGGTGTATGCCTTGTTGCGCGAGGCCCGGCCGGTGCTGCTCGATTTCGGTGCATCTGATGCCGTCGATATCGGGTCTTGGGCGGACCGGGTGCGCGCGGTTGACGCTCGGTACGACGGAGCTTGGGAGCTGCCGGCGTTGGGTGCGGTGACGGCGCCGGCGGCGGTGTTGATCCGGCCGGACGGGTACGTGGTGTGGGTGGGTGATGGGAGCGATGCCGGGTTGAGCACGGCGTTGAGCGAATGGTTCGGTGGAGCGAATACGGCGTAGCGGTCGTGGTTTATATCGACGGCGACGGCTTTGAGGTTTCTGCGTATTCCGTGGTCGCGGCTCACGCCGCTCCTACAGGAGCCGGGTCGATGGCGTCGCGAGATCGGAGCATGGCGGTCGCGGCTTGCGTCGCTCCTACCCTGGGCTGCGTTGCCTTGTAGGAGCGAGGTGAGTCGCGACCGAACTGCCGGGGGCGGAGAAACGGCCGGGAGAGGAGGCTCTTCCGGCCGTTTCGGTTTATGCGCAGCGATGGATGAAACTTGGCTTCAGCCCTTCGCCGCCTGTTCGCGTTCGATCGCGCGCCAGCCGATGTCGTTGCGGTGGAACTCGCCGTCCCAGCGGATCTTGGCGAGGGCGGCATAGGCCTCGCGCTGGGCCTGGGCGACGTCGTCGCCGAGGGCGCAGACGCACAGCACGCGGCCGCCGGCGGTCAGCACCTCGCCGTTGGGGCCGAGTTTGGTGCCGGCCTGGAACACTTTGGCGTGCGGCGGCTGCGGCGCGGTCAGGCCGTGGATGACGTCGCCGGCCTGCGGGGTTTCCGGGTAGTTCGCCGCGGCCATGACCACGCCGAGCGAGGGGCGCGGGCTCCACTGCGCCTGCACGCTATCGAGCTTGCCGTCGAGCGCGGCTTCGACCAAGTCGAGCAAGTCAGAATCCAGGCGCAGCATCACCGGCTGGGTTTCCGGGTCGCCGAAGCGTACGTTGAATTCGATGACCTTGGGCGCACCGGCCTGGTCGATCATCAGGCCCGCATAGAGGAAGCCGGTGAACGGCACGCCGTCGGCGATCATGCCGTCGACGGTCGGCATCACCACTTCGCGCATCACCCGCGCGTGCACTTCCGGCGTGACCACCGGTGCCGGCGAGTAAGCGCCCATGCCTCCGGTATTGGGGCCGGTGTCGCCGTCGCCGACGCGCTTGTGGTCTTGCGAGGTCGCCATCGGCAGTGCGTGCTTACCGTCGACCATCGAGATGAAGCTGGCTTCTTCGCCGTCGAGGAATTCCTCGATCACCACGCGCGCGCCGGCGGCACCGAAGGCGTTGCCGGACAGCATGTCGACGACGGCGGCTTCGGCTTCTTCCAAAGTCATGGCGACGATGACGCCCTTGCCGGCGGCCAGGCCGTCAGCCTTGACCACGATCGGCGCGCCTTTCTCGCGCAGATAGGCGAGGGCGGCGTCGACCTCGGTGTGCACCGCGTAGTACGCGGTCGGGATGCCGTGGCGGGCGAGGAAGTCCTTGGCGAAGGCCTTGCTGCCTTCGAGCTGGGCGGCCGCGGCGGTCGGCCCGAAGATGCGGCGGCCGTCGGCGCGGAAGCGGTCGACCACGCCGGCGACCAGCGGGGCTTCGGGGCCGACCACGGTCAGCGCCACGCCTTCGTCGGCGGCGAGCTTGAGCAGGCCGTCGATGTCGGTGGCGGCGACAGCGACGTTGCGGCACTTCTCCTCGTGCGCGGTGCCGGCATTGCCGGGCGCGACCAGCACCTCGTCGATGCGCGGCGACTGGGCCAGCTTCCAGGCCAGCGCGTGCTCGCGTCCGCCGGAACCGATAACGAGGATCTTCATGCGTGCTCCAGCGGGGGTAAGGACATCAGCCGCCCATTTTACGCGCTGGCAGGGGGCGGGGCGACCGCTGTACGGCAAGCCTGGCGCAGCGAGGCTCCGGGTAGGAGCGGCGCAAGCCGCGACCTCCGGCCGGAGAGGTGGTTCAGCAGGAGAGGTGTCGCTTCGGAGAAGTGTGTTGCGCTGGAGGGGCCGGGCTTCGAGTGGTCGCGGCTTGCGCCGCTCCTACCCCAAAGCTGGCGATCGCCGCGGTCGGAGTGCGACCCGAAGCGCAGCAGGCATTACTGGATCAGCGCCTCGGCGCGGATCACCCCGTCCTCGCGCATCTTCGCCATGGCCAGGTCGGCCAGGCTGTCCCACAGCGGCGGCGGCAACCGGTTCTGGCGCAGGTGCCAGAGCAGGGCGAGGGATTGATAGCGGCCCTCGCGCCAGGTCAGGGTCGCGCGCCACGCCGGCTGCAGGGTCTGCGGGTCGAGCAGTTCGACGCGGTAGGTCTGTTCGGCGATTTCGCGGCCGTCGCGCTTCATGCCGTCGAGCGACACCCGCAGCACCGGCGCGCCGACCTCGCGGATCGCCTGGGTGGTACGGGCCTGGTGCTGCATCGCCGCGGCGCGGGCGCTGGCTTGTGCGACCTGGCCGAAGCGTTCTTCGTCGCTGCGCGCAGACAAGGCCTGGGTTCGGTAACCCAACTCGCTTAGGCGCCGCTCGAGCGCGCGTGCGAGCCGTGCGGTCGAGTCGCGGCGCAAGCCGGCGTCGAGGTTCAGAGACACGTCCGGCTCGACCAGCAGCACGGTCACCGCGCGTCCGGCGGCGCGGTAGTCGCCGAGGGTCTCGCTGTCGACCGCTTGCCGGCGCGAATACTGCCAGCCGGCCCAGCCGGCGATGACCACGCACAGCATCGCCAGCACGAGCAGCTTGCGTGCGATCGAACGGCCCAGCGTGTGTCGCGGCGGCGGTCGGTTCATGGCGGAGAGGGCGCCGCCAGTGGCGGGCAGCGATAAGTCGGGAGTTCGCAAGCGGCGCGGATGCAACGCATCCGCGCCGTTCGATCAATGACGGAAGTGGCGCACGCCGGTGAAGACCATCGCCAGGCCGTGCTCGTCGGCGGCGGCGACGACTTCGTTGTCGCGCATCGAACCGCCCGGCTGGATCACCGCCTTGATCCCGGCGGCCGCGGCGGCGTCGATGCCGTCGCGGAACGGGAAGAAGGCGTCGGAGGCCATCACCGAACCGGGCACGATCAAACCGGCTTCCTCGGCCTTGAGCGCGGCGATCTTGGCGCTGACGACGCGGCTCATCTGGCCGGCGCCGATGCCGATGCTGCGGTGGTCGCGCGCATAGACGATGGCGTTGGACTTGACGAACTTGGCGATGCGCCAGGCGAACAACAGGTCGGCGAGTTGGGCGTCGGTCGGGGCGAGCTTGCTGACCACCTTGAGCTCGTCGCGGCCGACTTCGCGCAGATCGCTGCTCTGGATCAGCAGGCCCGAGCCGATGCGCTTGACGTCGTGCCGGTTGCGGCCGTCGCCGTGCGGGATGCGCAGCACGCGCACGTTGGCCTTCTTCTTGGCGTAGTCGAGCACGCCGTCTTCATAGTCGGGTGCGATCAGCACCTCGACGAACTGGCGGTCGAGGATGACCTTGGCGGTCGCCGCATCGAGCTTGGTGTTGAAGGCGATGATGCCGCCGAAGGCCGAGGTCGGGTCGGTGGCATAGGCCAGTTCGTAGGCATCGCCGCAGGCCACGCCTTCGGCCACGCCACAGGGGTTCGCGTGCTTGACGATGACGCAGGCCGGGCGCTCGAACTGACGCACGCATTCCCAGGCCGCATCGGCGTCGGCGAGATTGTTGAAGCTCAGCTCCTTGCCCTGCAGCTGAGTGAAGGTGGCCAGCGTGCCCGCGACCGGATGCAGGTCGCGGTAGAACGCGCCCTGCTGGTGCGGGTTTTCGCCGTAGCGCAGGTCCATGACCTTGACGAAATTGGCGTTGTGCTGAGCCGGGAAGGTCTGCGCGCTGCCGTCCTCGGCGATGGCCGAGAGGTGGTTGCTGATCGCGGCGTCGTACTGGGCGACGCGATTGAACGCGGCCACCGCCAGGGCGAAGCGGGTCTTGGCGCTGAGCGCGCCGTCGCCGGCGTCGAGTTCGGCGATGAGCTCGGCGTACTGGGCCGGGTCGGTCGCGACCGCGACGCGGGCGAAGTTCTTCGCCGCCGAACGCAGCATCGCCGGGCCGCCGATGTCGATGTTTTCGATGATGTCGTCGAAGCTGCTGGCCGGGTTGGCCGCGACTTTCTCGAACGGATACAGATTCAGCACCAGCAGGTCGATCGCGGCGATGCCGTGTTCGGCCATCACCGCATCGTCGGTGCCGGCGCGGCCGAGCAGGCCGCCGTGGACCAGCGGATGCAGGGTCTTGACCCGGCCATCCATCATCTCCGGGAAGCCGGTGACCTCGGACACGTCGCGCACGGCCAGGCCGGCGTCGCGGATGGCCTTGGCGGTGCCGCCGGTGGAAAGCAGTTCGACCCCGCGTGCGGCCAGGGCCTGGGCGAGTTCGAGGAGACCGGTCTTGTCGGACACGGACAGCAGGGCGCGGCGGATTTTAACCGGCGTGCCGGGCAGGCGATCGGAGGTCATTCGGGGAGGTAGGGCAGCGGAAGGGCGCGGGAATTATAGGCTGCGGGGGACCCGGGCGCCGGCCGTTCATGCTGGTATGGCGGGGATTGCGTGGTTCCGGGCGGTTTGGCAGGACTCGGAGCAACGGGCAAATCCCCCGCGTCTGCTGCGCAGGCGCCGCCCCCTCTACCAAGGGGGCAACCGCCTGAGGGTCTGCAGCTCTCCGGCCTCGAACCTCCAACCGGTAACCGGCAGCGCGAAGCAGCAAGTTCGCCACTTCTGCGTCGGCCTCTGTCGTTCCCCCCTTTGGAAAAGGGGGGCAGGGGGGATTTCGCTCTCCGCATCCGGCGAAACGCCACGAGCGCGCAACTGCCCGGCGACCCCAGCGGGCACGGCACTGTCATCGCCCCGGCCAACGGCTAAGCTGATGCGCGACGGCCCACGCCGGGCAGGATGGAACGCACAGGGAATGGCATCGATCTACGCTTTGAAAGGGCGCTTCCAGGCGCTGCTGCGGCCGCTGGTGCGCCGCCTGCATGCGCTGGGCGTCAGCGCGAACCAGGTCACCGTCGCGGCGGCCGTGGTCTCGCTCGCGGTTGCGGCCGCGGTCGGCTGGGGCGCCGTCGCGCGGCCCTGGCTGTTCGCGCTGTTGCCACTGTGGATGTTCCTGCGCATGGCGATGAACGCCATTGACGGCATGCTGGCGCGCGAGTTCGGCCAGCAGTCGCGCCTCGGCGCTTACCTCAACGAGCTGTGCGACGTGGTCTCCGACAGCGCCCTGTATCTGTCGCTGTTCGCGGTGCCGGGCCTCGCCGCGGCGCCGCTGTTCGTGTTCGTGCTGTTGGCCGCATTGACCGAGTACGCCGGCGTGCTCGGGCTGATGGTCGGTGCGCCGCGCCGCTACGACGGGCCGATGGGCAAGAGCGATCGCGCCTTCGGCATCGGTCTGCTCGGGGTCCTGCTCGCCGGCGGCTGGATCGGCGCGGCGATTACGGAACTCGCGCTCGTCTTGATGGGTCTGATGTGCGTGTGGACCGTGGCGCGCCGGGTGCGCGCCGGTTTGCGGCATGATGCCGCGCAAGACAGTGTCGGCCAACGACAAGGAGAACAGCGATGAGGGAACATCAGGAACGTCATTACGCGAGCTTCGACGACGCGCAGTTGTTCTATCGCCATTGGCCGGCGACGCAGGCCGCGGCGGGACAGCCGCGCCGCGCCGTCGTGCTGTTGCACCGCGGCCACGAACATTCCGGCCGGGTCGCGCACCTGGTCGGCGAGTTGAACCTCAACGACTGCGACTTTTTCGCCTGGGACGCGCGCGGCAACGGCCGCTCGCCCGGCGAACGCGGCGATGCGCCCGGTTTCGAGGCCCTGGTGCGCGACCTCGACCGCTTCATCGCCCACATCGCCGAGGCCCACGGCATCGCCGTCGAACAGATCGCGCTGGTCGCGCAGAGCGTCGGCGCGGTGGTCGCGGCGACCTGGGTCCACGACTACGCACCGCGCCTGCGCGCGCTGGTGCTGGCCTCGCCGGCCTTCAAGGTCAAGCTGTACGTGCCGTTGGCACGGCCAGGTTTGAAGCTGATGCAGAAGCTGCGCGGCAACTTCTTCGTCAACAGCTATGTGCAGCCGCAATGGCTGAGCCACGACCCCGAACGCATCGCCAGTTACCGCAACGACCCGCTGATCGCACGGCCGATCTCGGTGCGCGTGCTGCTGGGTCTGTACGAAGCCGCCGACCGTATCGTCGCCGACGCCCAGGCGATCACGGTGCCGACGCAGTTGCTGGTGTCGGGCGCCGACTTCGTCGTGCACCGCGGCCCGCAGGACCGTTTCTACGAACGCCTGGGTTCGGGCATCAAGGAACGCCACCTGTTGCCGGACTTCTATCACGACACCCTCGGCGAGAAAGGCCGGGCGGCGGCGGTGAACCGCATCCGCAGTTTCGTCCAGGCGCGTTTCGCCGAACCCTTGCGCCGCGCCGATCTGCTCGATGCGCATCGCCATGGCCCGAGTTTCGAGGAATCGGAAAAGCTGTCCTGGCCGCCCGAGCGCTGGTCGCTGGCCGACCTGCGTTGGCGTTTCGTCCGTGCTGGCCTGCGCTTCGGCGGCAGGTTCTCGGAAGGCATCAAGCTCGGCATCGACACCGGTTTCGATTCCGGCAGCAGCCTGGACTACGTCTACCGCAACGAGGCGCGCGGCAGCGGGCCGCTCGGCCGCATGATCGATCGGAATTATCTCGAAGCGATCGGCTGGCGCGGTATCCGCGTGCGTCGCACCCATCTGCACGAGTTGTTGCGCATCGCCATGCGTCGCCTGCGCGCGGCCGGCCTGCCGGTCGATGCGGTCGATATCGCCGCCGGTCATGGCCGCTATGCGCTGGAAGCGTTGGCGGGCGGCGCCGAGCGCGCCGACTCGATCCGCCTGCGCGATTACAGCGAGCTCAACGTCGACAAGGGCCGCGCCCTGATCGATGAGCTCGGCGCCGGCGCGATCGCGCGCTTCGACCAGGGCGACGCCTTCGACCGCAACGCGTTGGCGGCCCTGGATCCGCGCCCGACCCTGGCGGTGGTGTCTGGGTTGTACGAATTGTTCCCCGACAACGAGCAAGTGCGGCGTTCGCTCGACGGCCTGGCCGCGGCGGTGCCGGTGGGAGGCTATCTGGTCTACACCGGCCAACCCTGGCACCCGCAGCTCGAATTCATCGCCCGCGCCCTGACCAGCCACCGCGGCGGCGAAGCCTGGGTGATGCGGCGGCGCAGCCAGCAGGAGATGGACGACCTGGTCGCCGCAGCGGGCTTCCGCAAGATCGACCAGCGCATCGACGCCTGGGGCATCTTCACCGTATCGCTGGCGCAGCGGGTCGAGGCATGACCGCTGCGCCGGCGCGGCGCGGCTCACAGTCTGGGGCGCCAAAGCGGCGTCCGTGGGGCAGGGCGCTGCTGTGGTTGCTGTTGCTGGGGCCGCTGTTCTTCCTGAGCTACGGCTACGCCAATTCGGTGGCGGCCGCGCGTACCGACGTGCCGCACATCGTCTTCGCCTGGGAGCACGCGATTCCGTTCTGGGCCTGGACCATCGTGCCGTACTGGTCGATCGACCTGTTCTACGGCATCTCGCTGTTCGTTTGCCGCGACCGCCGCGAGCTCGACAACCAGGCGCTGCGTCTGTTGACCGCGCAGGCGATCGCGGTCGGTTCCTTCCTGTTGCTGCCCCTGCACTACACCTTCCAGCGCCCCGACAGCGACGGCGTGTTCGGCTGGTTGTTCGACGTGCTGCTGGGTTTCGATAAACCCTTCAACCAGGCGCCGTCGCTGCACATCGTGCTGCTGATCGTGCTGTGGGTGCGTTTCGCCCACCATCTCGGCGGGATCTGGCGCTGGCTGCTGCACCTGTGGTTCGCCCTGATCGGCGTGTCGGTGCTGACCACCTTCCAGCATCACTTCATCGATATTCCGACCGGCCTGCTGGCCGGCTGGCTGTGTGTGTGGTTGTGGCCCGAGCGCGTCGCCGCACCCTGGCGCGGCGCGGCTCTGGCGCGCGATCGGCAGCGCTGGAAGTTGGCGGCGGCTTATTGCGCCGGTGCGGCGGTGCTCGCGTTCGCGGCGTGGTCGCTCGGTGGGGCGGCGTGGTGGCTGCTGTGGCCGTCCTGGTCGTTGGCGATGGTCGCCTCGAACTACGCCCTATTCGGCGCCGCGGGTTTCCAGAAACGCGACGACGGGCGTTTGAGCCTGGCCGCGCGCTGGCTGTACGCGCCCTACCTGCTAGGCGCCTGGCTCAATTCGCGCTGGTGGACGCGGCATGCGCCGCAACCGGTGGCGGTGGCCGACGGCGTTTGGCTCGGCCGTGTGCCGGGGGCGGGCCAGCGTGGCGAATTCGCCGCACTCGTCGATTGCAGCGCTGAGCTGTCGCTGCCGGCGTGGCGCGAAGGCGATGCGGTGCGGCCGATGCTGGACCTGGTCGCGCCGACGCCGACGCAGTTGCGCGAGGTGGCGCAGGACATAGAGCGTGTGCGCGAACGCGGCAAGACCCTGGTCTGCTGCGCCCTGGGCTATTCGCGCAGCGCCGCAGCGATCGCCGCGTGGTTGCTGCTCAGCGGGCGAGCCGCCAACGTCGACGAAGCCATCGCGATCCTGCACAGGGCGCGGCCGGCGATCGTGCTCGGCGCGGCGCATCGGAGCGCACTGGAGGCCACGCTCGGCAGTGGAGACGCTGTCGATGCTGGACTGCCGGGAGGGCAGGTGGCATGACGGGCTCAACCACGACGTCGTTCGACCTGCGCGCCATGGCGGCCCTGCTGGCGCAGGGGAGGCAACTGCACGCGCTGTCGCTGCTGTTGCTGGCGGCGGCACTGCTCCTGGCGGCGCTGCCCGCGGCGGCCGTGGCGACGGCTACGCCGGGCGCGTTGCCGCTCGCGCTCAGCCTCGTCGCCGGCTTGCTGCAGTGCTATTACGCGCTGCGGGTGGATTTCGACGCGCGCCTGTTCCAGGCCGCTTCCGAAGTCGAGGACAGTGCGCGCGCGGCACAACGGCTCGACGCGGGTCTGCTGGCGCTGGGTTTGCTCAAGCCCGGTCGCGAAGGCCGCGACTGGCCGGCGCGTTGGCGCGGTGCGCGTGGTCTGATGGTGCGCCAGGCGATCGCCCTGTCGGTGCAGACGGCGGCTCTGGTGTGGGCGTATGGACGAGTGTGGGCATGAACGGAGTTCCCTTGGACCACCACCATATCTGGACGCCGCAACGGCAGGCGTTGTGGCAGCGTCTCAGCGATTACCGCTTCAGCGGCGATCAGCCCGAGGCGTTCGTCGATCGCGTCGCGCACGCCTGCCAGTCGACCCGCGAAACCGCGCAGGCGGCGATCGAGGAGTACCGGCGCTTCTGTTTTCTCGCCGTCGGCGCCGGCCATGCGGTCACCCCGAGCGAGATCGTCGATCGGGTCTGGCATACGCATATGACCGACACCCGCGACTACTGGCTGAAGTTCTGCCCCGAGGCGCTCGAACAGCCGCTGCATCATTCGCCCTCGCTCGGCGGGCTGGCGGAAGACGAGCGCCATCGCCGCCAATACTTCGCCACTGTCGACAGCTACCGGCGTTACTTCGGCGATCCGCCGACGCGGTTCTGGGCCGGCGAGCCGCAGCCGGCGCGCCTGACGGCGGACGAATCGGTGTGGTTGCCGCTGACCGAGGTCAACTCGCCCTGGTTGTTCGAGCCGAAGGGGCTGGGCCGGTGGTTCTGGGGCTGGAGCGGGCTGTTGGCCGCGGTCTTTCTGCTTGGCGGCGCCGGGAACGGCACCTTCGATCCGCTGGAGTGGCGCGGCGGTTGGTTCCTGACCCTGTATTTCGCCGTGATCGGTTGGACGTATACGGCCGGCAACGCGGTGCAGCGCTTCATGCGCGGCCGCGACGGCCCGAGTGCGCAAACGCCGGCCGATTCGATCGAACTCGGCTTCCTGGCCGGCGGCGCCGAGCGCGCCGCCGATGTGGCGTTGGTCGAATTGCTCACCCGCGATGCGATCAGGCTGGACTATCCGGGCGCGGCGGAAAGAGTCGCTTCGTCGCGTTCGCCGGTGTGGCTGCGCGCCAGTGCCGGCGCAGCCGGTGTGCCGTCGCGATTGCTGGGGTTGGCGAAGATCGTGCAGCGCACCCAGCAGCTCGCCGAGGCGCTGCCGGCGCTGCAGGCGCACTACGCGCGCCTGGCCGAACCGATGCGAAGCAAGGGCTGGTGGCTCAGCGCGGGACAGCGTTGGCGCGGGCGCCTGGCCGCGGCGCTGCCGATGTACGCCGTCGTGGTTCTCGGCGTGACCAAGATATCGATCGGCGAAGCCCGCGGACGGCCGGTCGGGTTCCTGGTGGTGCTGACCGCCCTGGCCGGATTGATGGTGCTGGTGCAGCTGTGCACGGCGCAGCGCCGCACTCGCGCCGGCGACCGGGCGCTGCTGGACGCGACGATCAAGACGCGCCGTTCCGACGATCTGGCCGAGCGCGTCGCGCTGGCCGGGACGATGGCGTTGGTCGGTACGCCCTTGGCCGAATACCACACCTTGCGCACGCCGGTGTCGAGTTCCAGCGACTCGAGCAGCAGTTCCAGCGGTTGCGGCAGCGGCGGCGACAGCGGCGGCGGCGGTTGCGGCGGTTGCGGCGGTGGTGGCGATTGAACGGAGTACAGCGATGACGACACGACCCGATCCCGACCGGCCAGGCTCCGACCGGCCCGGCTTCGATCGAGACCAACCCGAACCGGCAACCAACGAACCGGTGCCGTTGCAGCGCCGGGACTGGCGCCTGGCCTTGGCCGCGCGCTTGCGCGCACACGGCGCCACGCCCAACGGTATTTCCCTGTTCGCCATCGGCTTGTCGGCGCTGGCGGGGCTTTCGTTCTTCTTCGCCTTGCGCGACCCACCGCATTACGGCGCGGTCTTGTTGCTGTTCGCGGCGCTGTGCCTGGTCGGGCGCTTGCTGTGCAACCGGCTCGACGGGTTGCTGGCGCGTCGCGGCGGCATGGTCGGCAAGGCCGGCGAGATCTACAGCGACGCGCCGGACCGGCTCGCCGATGCGCTGGTGTTCCTCGGCGTGGGTTATGGCCTGACGCCGTGGCTGGCGTGGGCCTCGGACCTTGGCTGGGCGGCGTCGCTGCTCGCGGTCGGCACTGCCTACGTGCGTGTGCTCGGCATGGCCTGCGGCCTGCGCGAACACGACGAGGGCCCGATGCCGCGGCGCACGCGCATGATCGCTACCGCCGTCGCCGCCGTGCTCGCGGCGATCGGCCTGGCCCTGGGGCATGCCGTGGTGGTCGCGTGGAGTTTGCTGGCGGCCCTGGCCGCGGTGATCGTCGGCGCCGTTTGGACCATCGCCCAGCGTCTGCGCGCGATCGTGCGCGAGCTGGAGGCGCGATGATTTCGCAGTGGCTGGCCAGCGGTTTCAGCGGCGCGATCCGCCTGCTGACTGGCGCACGCGCGCTGTGGCGATGCGCGCCCTCGTCCGATCATCGGGTCTATTACGGCAACCACGTCAGTCACGGCGATTTCGTGATGATCTGGTCGGCGCTGCCGCCGGCCTTGCGGCGCGAAGTGCGGCCGGTGGCCGGCGCCGACTACTGGCAGCGCGATGCGCTGCGCCGCTATCTGATCCGCGAAGTCTTCAACGGCGTGCTGATCGAGCGCGACCCGGCGCAGCGCAAGCAAGATGCCATCGAGACCTTGTGCGAGGCGGTCGACGAGGGCTGTTCTTTGATCCTGTTTCCCGAAGGCACGCGCAACCAGAGCGACGAGCCGCTGTTGCCGTTCAAGAGCGGCCTGTATCACCTCGCGCACCGGCGGCCGGAACTCGAATTCGTGCCGGTATGGATCGACAACCTGGCGCGGGTGATGCCCAAGGGCAAGCTGCTGCCCTTGCCGTTGCTGTGCACGGCGACCTTCGGCGATACCTTGCGGCTGGGGCCGGACGAGGACAAACAGCAGTTCCTCGAACGCGCGCGCAATGCCTTGCTGGCGCTGTCGGACCATGCCCATGCGCACGACCACGGCAGCCGGGGAGTCGGCGCATGATCGATATGCTGCGCGGCCTGCCGCATTCGCTGTTGCTGTTCATCGGCGTGGCGGGGGTGTTGCTGATCGCGACCGCGATCGCCGAATACCTGCGTTGGCGCACGCGCGAGCGGCCGAGTGCGGTGATCGCCAACCTGGTGGCGCGCATCCGCGCCTGGTGGGTGATGGCGCTGGTGGTCGGGCTGGCGTTCGTGGTCGGCCGGGTCGGCATGATCGTGTTGTTCGCGCTGGTGTCCTTGTTCGCCTTGCGCGAATTCATCACCCTGACTCCGACCCGGCGCAGCGATTACTACGCCTTGTTGGCCGCGTTCTATCTCGCGTTGCCGCTGCAGTATTGGCTGGTCTACACCGACTGGTACGGCCTGTACACCTTGCTGATTCCGGTCTACGCGTTTTTGCTGTTGCCGATACTGGCGACGGTCGGCGGCGACACCACGCGATATCTGGAGCGCACGGCGAAGGTGCAGTGGGGCTTGATGATCTGCGTGTTCTGCATTTCGCACGTGCCGGCGCTGATCAATCTGCGCATCCCCGGTTACGAGGGGCGTAACTTGTTGCTGATCGCGTTCCTGGTGATCGTGGTGCAGTCCTCGGACGTGCTGCAATACGTCTGGGGCAAACTGTGCGGCAAGCGTCTGATCGCGCCGAAACTGTCGCCGTCGAAAACCGTCGAGGGCTTCGTCGGCGGTGTCGCCTCGGCGACCGCGCTCGGTGCGGCATTGTGGTGGATCACCCCGTTCACGCCCTGGCAGGCGGCAGCCTTGGCTTTGGTCATCAACCTGATGGGTTTCTACGGCGGCCTGGTGATGTCGGCGATCAAGCGCGATCGAGGCATCAAGGACTGGGGCCACATGATCGAAGGCCACGGCGGCGTCCTCGACCGTCTCGACTCGGTCTGCTTCGCCGCCCCCGTCTTCTTCCATCTGATCAGATATTGGTGGGTGTGACCGGACCGCTCAGCGCGCACTGCGCGCTGGTCCGGTCACACGCCCGGCCAAGGATGGCCGGGCCGGGCATCACGAAGCCCGCGCAAGTCTTGCCAGGGACGGCAGCGAGTACAAGAAGAAGCGCCGTACACGCGCACTGCGCGCTGGTCCGGTCACACGCCCAACCGCAGCGACGTACGTAAGCGTCGTAGCCGAAGGCCAGACAATCGGAAGCCCGCAGAGTCGGCGCTCCGGCAACTGCGTGGTATTCGTCCCCTTCGCCTGTCGCGGCTTACGCCGCTCCTACCCCGAGGATTCGTCGCCTTTGTAGGAGCGGCGTAAGCCGCGCCAACCGCAGCGACGTACGCAAGCGTCGTAGCCGAAGGTCAGACAATCGGAAGCCCGCAGAGTCGGCGCTCCGGCAACCGCCTGGTATTCGTCCCCTTCGCCTGTCGCGGCTTGCGCCGCTCCTACCCCGAGGGTTCGTCGCCTTTGTAGGAGCGGCGTAAGCCGCGACAACCGCAGCGACGTACGTAAGCGTCGTAGCCGAAGGCCAGACAATCGGAAGCCCGCAGAGTAGGCGCTCCGGCAACCGCGTGGTATTCGTCCCCTTCGCCTGTCGCGGCTTACGCCGCTCCTACCCCGAGGATTCGTCGCCTTTGTAGGAGTGGCGTAAGCCGCGACCAACCGCAGCGGTGCACGCAAGCGCAACGGCCGAAGTCCGGACAGTCGGGAACTGCCCCGCAGAGTCGGCGCTCCGGCAACCGCGTGGTATTCATCCCCTTCGCCTGTCGCGGCTTGCGCCGCTCCTACCCCGAGGGTTCGTCGCCTTTGTAGGAGCGGCGTAAGCCGCGACCAACCGCAGCGGTGTACGCAAGCGCAACGGCCGAAGTCCGGACAGCCGGGAGCTGCCCCGATGAGTCGATGGCTGCAGAAACTGCGCGGTATTCGACCGCTGCGCCTGTCGCGGCTTACGCCGCTCCTGCACAGGGTTCGCGTGAGAGGGTTTGCGCGCGCAGGCCTTTCGCTGCGCTGCGACGGCTGTTATTCCAGCCCGTACTCGCGCAGCTTCTTGCGCAGGGTCGCACGGTGAATACCGAGCATGGCCGCGGCGCGGCTCTGGTTGCCGTCGCAATGCTGCAGGACTTCGGCGAACAACGGGATTTCCAGCTCGCGCAAGGCGATCTCGTAGAGGTTCTCGGTGCCGCTGCCGTTCAAGTCGCCCAGGTAACGACGGATCGAAGTCGCGACATGGTCGCGCAACGGAACGCGAGGTCCGGAGCGGGCGGCTTCGTTGCGGTCGTTGAGAGCGTTCAAGTGCATCCCCGTGGCAAGTGACTTCCGCCGGGAGCTTGCCGATACGCTCGCTGCGCATCGCCGACGGGAGGGGGAGTCTAGCGCGGGGGAGTCGCTGTAGACAACGCGACGGCGCGATATTTCAACGGAAATCGAACGTGAACGCGACTACGCGCGGCGCCGGTTCGAGCACGTCGAACTGCACCGCGGCGCTCTGCCCCGGCGCGATCAGTTCGCCTTCCCTGTACCCCTTGCGATAGTCCTCTGGAGAGAACGCACGTTGGCCGACGCGGCGGCCATCGACGTCCTCCAGGCTCAGCACCAGGGTCGGCCAGGGCTGCGCCCAGCGCGCATCGTTGCGGAAACTGGCCGATACCCGCAATACACCCGCGCGCTCTGCGACCGGCAGCACGTTGCGATTGAGCATGGTCAGCGCGGCCGGTTCGCGCCATGCCGGAATCGTGCACGGCAGCGTCCCGCACAAGGCGCCGACGAGCGGGCGCCAGCGCGCGTCGGCGGCCAGTTCGTTGCGTTGCGCAAGCAGCAGTTGCAGGGCCAGCAACAGGCCGAGCGCGACCGCCACCGCCGGACCGCTCCAGTGCCGGCGCGCCGCCGGCGCAGCGGCGCGGGCGCGGCTGCGTACGAAGCTCGGCGCGAGGCGCGCATGCGCTACCGCGGTTTCGGATTTGCCGGCGCGCTTGCGCGTCGCGCGCTTCGGCACGACCGCATCGGCGGCGGCGCTGAGTGGCGCCAGCGCGATGGTCGGGGCGGCCTTGACCGTGGCGTCGTCGCTCGCGTCGGCGGCGTCCTGCGCGCCGAGCGTTGCCGCCTCCGGCGAGGCGGCAAGATGGCCGGCCTGGTCGTGCTCGGCGACGGTATCGCCGGCTTGAACCGGTGTTGCGCTGGCCTGCGCCGCCGAAGCTTCGGCCGACAGCGCATCGGCGCCCGTCGCTGCGTTCGCAACCGGCGCGCTCGCCGCGCCGATCGCAGCCGATTCGACCAAGGCCGGTTCGTTTGTGGCCGGCTCGACGGCGGTCGATTCGGCGGGCGCCGACTCGATCGCCGCCGCGGCGGCGAGGTCGCCGCCGCAACGCGGGCAGGCCCGGGTCGGACCGTCCTTGGCGACGATGAGGGCGACGAGGTATCCGCAATGGGGGCAGGCAGCGAACATTTCAGTATTCAATCATGCCGTCGCGCTCAGCGCCGGCGTATGCCTGTGACGCGCATCCAGTCTTCGAGACGGTCGGCGCGCAGCCCCTCGAAGTCCGCGGCATAGCGCGCGAGCACCTCGTCTTCCTGCCCGGCCAGGATGCCCGACAGCGCGATGCGCCCGCCCGGTGCGACGCGCGCGGCCAGGGTATCGGCCAGGGCGACCAGCGCCGAGGCGAGGATGTTGGCGACCACCACCGGATAGGTCGCGGCCGGTTCGTCCTGCGGCAAATGCACCTCGATGCGTTCGGCGACGTCGTTGCGTTCGGCGTTGTCGTGGGTGGCGATGACCGCCTGCGGATCGTTGTCGACGCCGACCGCGTGCGCGGCGCCGAGCTTGAGCGCGGCGAGGGCGAGAATGCCGGAGCCGCAACCGAAGTCGAGCACGCTGCGCTCGGCGAGCGCGCCTTCGTCGGCCAACGCGTCGAGCCATTGCAGGCACAGCGAGGTGGTCGGGTGGGTGCCGGAGCCGAACGCCAGGCCCGGGTCGAGGCGCACCACCGCGGCATCGGCCGCATCCGCGCCCGCGGGCAGTTCGTGGTTCCACGGCACGATCCAGGTGCGGCGGCCGAACTGCAGCGGTTCGTACTGGTCCATCCAGGCGCGCTCCCAGTCCTGATCCTCGACCTGGCGAAAACGCACCTGGGTCCATTCCAGACCCGGGTCGAACGATTCCAGCGCGGCCAGGATCACCAGCGCGTCGGCATCGTGCGGAAACAGGGCGCTGAGCACGATCGACTGCCACAACGGCGTTTCGCCGACGCCGGGCTCGAGGATCGCGTGCTCGTTGCCGGTGTCGGCATCGGCGTCGAGCATCGTCACCGCCAGCGAGCCGACATCGTCGAGCGCGGCTTCGTAGCGCGGTTGTTCGGCTTCGCTGCAGCGCAGGGTCAGTTCGAGAAAGGGCATCGGTTACGGCGAGAGGCGAAAACGGCGGTCATTATTGACCCGTTTCGCGGCGATCAGATAGCGTGCGGGCTCTTCTCAGGAGTCAGACGCCATGGAATCGCAGGCCAACCCCTCTACCGCCGCCGTCGCGCGGGCCTGGATATTGCTCGGATCGCTGGCCCTGGGCGCCTGCGCGGCCGGCGAAGGCACTACCCCCGTCGGCACCGCTCCTGACCACGCTAGCCAGGTCGGCGCGAGCCGGGTCGATGCTACCCGGGCAGAGGCTGCCCGAGTCGACACGTCTCAGGTAGATGCTGCGCAAGTGGGCGCCAAGGGCCAGGTCGAGCAATTGCGCCTGGAAGCGGTGACCGAGCTGCCCCGCTATGTCGCGCCCACCCCGCCGCTGGCCGACGACGGCAGCGTCCCGGACTGCGCCGAGGATGCCAAGTCGAGCGAGGCGCGGGCTGCGGTCGCGGCCGGCTGGACCATCCGCGCCGACATGGCCTGGGGCAAGGACTACCGTGTGGTCGGGGTGGCGCCGCGCGCGACCCAGGTGGCGGGCTTCGGCTGCATGTTCCCGGCCGCGCGGGTGCTGTTCTTCCGCGATGGCCGGGCGGTGGCGCAGTTGCGCGACCTCAAGGCCGACGAGGAAAGCTTCGACAGTGGCGTGCAGGGCGTGTTCGAGCACAGCGCCGAACCAGCCGACCCGGCCGGCAAGGCGGGCAGCGAACTGCGGGTCGGCGAATGGCAGGTGGCGCGTGCTCGCGTGCTCGCGACCGCCGCCGGGCTGGAGCTGACGGCCTTACCGGCGCTGGACGCCTACTGCGGCGGCGGGGCGAAGGTGCCGCGGATCGAGGGCCTGAGCCTGCCGCAGGCGCGGGCGAAGTTGCTTGCCCAGGGCTGGCGCGGCGTGCAGCCGGACCGAGAGGAGGGCGCCGAGCGCTTCCTGGGCGGCCTGATCGAAGCCGGTTACCCCGAGGTCGTCGATTGCGCCGGCACCGGCCAGGGCTATTGCAGCTTCGAATATGCCGCCGACGCCGGCCACGGCCTGGCGGTCACCACCGCCGGCGAGCACGGCGAGGACGGCGGCAAGACCTATTGGCCCACGGTCGTCGGCAGCGAAGTGACCTGCGCGGCCAAGGCCACCGCGGCTCCCGCTCCGGGCGGCTGAAGCGCCGTCTCGCCGAAGTTCGAGATCCATCACGGTTCAGCGTCGTGCGGGCATCGGCACGGCGCTTGACTTACTATCGGCATCTCGACGAAACACAGTTCAGGCCGGCCCATGCCAGCTCATGCCGACCCCGGCCCTTGCGGGGCGGCAGGCGGGCTGGGTGGCGCCAGTGCGGCGGCCCGCACCTGCGTTGCGTCCGGTTCCTGCCAGCAGCGTAGAGGCTCAGAGAAACGGTCTTGATGTCCGATGCCTACCCCTCCGGTTACAAGCCAGGCCCTGGCGGGGCGCCGGTCGGTGTGCGCGTGTCCGGACGCTCGCTGATCGCGATCATGGGCTTCGCCTTGTTGGCCGCCGCTTTCGTCTATGCCGGCCGACGCAATGGCGGCGAACAGGCCGTGCCCGACGAGAGCGTGCCGGTCCGGGTCGCGGAGAAGGCGCAGCCGACGGCGCGCGGCCAAGCCGATGCGCCGCGCGACGACTCGGTGCCGGTGGTCGAAAAGAAGGCCGCGCCGCGGGGTGCGGTCGCGTCGTCGCCGCTGCGCGTGCAGTTCGAGCAGGCGCCGGACTTGTACGCGTATGCGCAGTCGATCCGCTCGCGCGCCGATGCCGGCGAGCCCGAGGCGATCTGGCTGTTGAGCCGGGTCTACGACTACTGCTCGAACTACGCCAATGCACCGGTCGACTACGGCAACGACACGCGCACGATCGAGAGCATGAAGCTGCGCGGCGCCTCGACGATGACCGAGGCGCGTAACCGGGTCAGCTCGCGCTGCGCGCGTTTCGCGCCGAGCGACAACCTCAGTTACCAGATGATCTTCCTCAAGCGGGTCGAGGCCGCCCAATCGGGCAGCCTGCCGGCCGAGGCCTCGTTGCTGGCCGCCGGCAAGCCGCTGGAGAAGACCGAGGAATACCGGCTCAACCTGGTCGATCGCGTGCAGCGCTCGAAGGACCCGGAAGCGTATTCGGCGTTGTCGCCCGGCATGGGCATCGCTGCGAACGGCCGGCGTTGGGGCGACATGCGCGTGGCCGGCACTCAATTCGCGGAACTGGCTTGGCAGTTGGCGGCATGCGAGCTCGGGCAGGATTGCAGTCCGAAAGGCTCGTTGATGACGTCCTACTGCGCCAACGGCGGAATTTGCTCGCAAGACGCCAAACAGGATTTTGCGAGTTTCGTATACGACGCGGCGATCCCGCGTCAGGGGGCGGATGTGGTGGAAGACATGGTCGATTCGCTGCTAGGCGAACAGAGGACAGTGCAATGAAACGCGAGCACTTCGTAAACACGGCCAAGATCGGTTTCTGGGCATTGCTGCTCAGCGCGTACTCGGTCGGCGCAGCCGGCGTGATGATCGACGTATTCGGCGAGGACTACCGCGAGCTGGGACAGGTCGCGGTGACCTCGGTGGATTCGAAGACCGAGTTGCGTTCGTTGAGCGCCGCCCAGATCGCGGCCGTCTATCGCGCCCAGAGCGGCGCGCCCTTCTCGACCCTGCCGCCCGGCAGCACCTTCAAGGTGGTCTGGCCGGACGGTTCGAGCGAGTACGTGATGGTGGTCAGTCCATCGACGAGCGGCGGCGTGCAGCCGATCCCGGGCACCCAGGTGCCGGGTTCGGGCAAGAAGCCGTCGGGCACCTCGGGCAGCTCGGCGAAGGGGCCGACCCTGTTGCCGGCTTCCTCGTCTACGGAGCTCACCGAAGCCGACGTGCAGGAGATGGCGTCCTGGGTCGAGCCGGTATTGCGATGAAGCCGGGCGCAGCACCGGCGACGGTCCGCTGGCGGTAGCAGCGGCCTAAACCGCGACCGCCGACGGCGGTGTCGCGGTTTAGGCTGATGCTGCGGCGCGGTCGCGCCGACGCGTCGCCTGGTGCGTCACTCAAAACGAAACGGCCCGCGTCGACGACGCGGGCCGTTTCGTTTTTGTCGCAGGCGTTCTTGCCGCAAGCCCGTCGAGTGCGGGCGCCGGCTCAGACGAGCGAGCGCAGACGATCGAGCTCAGACGATCGAGATCGTCTTTTCCTTCTGTTCCTTGAGCCGCTTTTCCAGGTAGTGGATGTTCATCCCGCCCTGCTGGAAGCCGGCATCCGACAAGATCCGCTGTTGCAGCGGGATATTGGTCTTGATGCCGTCCACGACCATCTCGCTGAGCGCCACGCGCATGCGCGCGATCGCGGTGTCGCGGTCGGGCCCGTGCACGATCAGCTTGCCGATCATCGAGTCGTAGTTCGGCGGCACGCGATAGCCTTCGTAGATGTGGCTGTCGACGCGCACGCCGGGGCCGCCGGGTGCGTGGAAGTGCTGGATCAGGCCCGGGCAGGGCATGAAGGTTTCCGGGTCTTCGGCGTTGATGCGGCACTCGATGGCATGACCTTCGAGGACGATGTCGCTCTGCTGGATCGACAGCTTGCGGCCGGCCGCGATCATCAACTGCTCGCGCACCAGGTCGATGCCGGTGACCAGCTCGGTGACCGGGTGCTCGACCTGGATGCGGGTATTCATTTCGATGAAGTAGAAGCGGCCGTTCTCGTACAGGAACTCGAACGTGCCGGCGCCGCGGTAACCGATGCGGATGCAGGCTTCGACGCAGACCTTGCCGATCTCGGCGCGCTGTTCCCGGGTGATGCCCGGCGCCGGCGCTTCCTCGACCACCTTCTGGTGGCGTCGCTGCATCGAACAATCGCGTTCGCCCAGGTGGATCGCGCTGCCCTGGCCGTCGGCGAGGACCTGGATCTCGACATGGCGCGGGTTCTCGAGGAACTTCTCCATGTAGACCATGTCGTTGCCGAACGCGGCCTTGGCCTCGGACTTGGTGGTCTGGATCGCGGCGTTGAGGTGGGCCTCGGTATGCACCACGCGCATGCCGCGACCGCCGCCGCCGCCGGCGGCCTTGACGATGATCGGATAGCCGATCTCGCGCGCGATCTTGATGTTGGCGGCGTTGTCGTCGCCGAGCGGGCCGCCGCTGCCGGGCACGCAGGGCACGCCGGCGTCCTTCATCGCGCGGATCGCCTCGACCTTGTCGCCCATCAGGCGGATGGTCTCGGCGCGCGGGCCGATGAAGATGAAGCCGGACTGCTCGACGCGCTCGGCGAAGTCGGCGTTCTCGCTGAGGAAGCCGTAGCCCGGGTGGATCGCCTGGGCGTCGGTGACTTCGGCCGCGGCGATGATCGAGGCCATGTTGAGATAGCTCTCCGACGACGGCGCCGGCCCGATGCAGACCGACTCGTCGGCCATGGCGACGTGCTTGAGATTGCGATCGACGGTGGAATGCACCGCGACCGTGCGGATGCCCAGCGCGTGGCAGGCGCGCAGGATGCGCAGCGCGATTTCGCCGCGATTGGCGATGACGACTTTATCAAGCATGGGATTGGGGATTCGGGATTTGGGATTCGTGAAGCGCGGGCGTCTCGCTGACGGCGCGCGGCGATGAGCCGAGCGAGCGGATCAGAGCATTCAGACGGGCGAAAGTTCGGTCCAGCAAGTCTGTGTCCGTGGCGTTGTCGGTGAGGTAGCCGAGGCGGCGGGCGATCTCGTACTGGGTACTGATTTCGGCGAGCGAGCCGCGTGCCATCGCCAGAAACCGCAAGTAGTCCGGTCTCGATCGCCGGGCTGCGCCTTCGGCGATGTTCGACGGAACGCTGACCGCCGCTTTGCGCAACTGCATGCTCAGGCCCAGCCGCTCCGTTTCGGGAAAAGATGCGGTGATGCGATAAATCGATTCGACCAACGACATCGCATCGCGCCAGACATCCAGGCGCTCGTGCGGTCGCTGCTTGTCCGAATCCCGAATCACGAATCCCTATTCCCGTCGTGACCGGCTTCAGCCGATCACGAACAAAGGCTGATCGAACTCGATCGGCTGGCCGCTCTCGGCCATGACCTTGAGCACCGTGCCGGAGACGTCGGCTTCGATCGGGTTGAACATCTTCATCGCTTCGATGATGCCGAGGGTGTCGCCGGCCTTGACCGCCTGGCCGACGGCGACGAAGGAGGGCTTGTCCGGCGCCGGCGAGGCGTAGAAGGTGCCGACCATCGGCGCGCGCACGACGTGGCCGTCGGGCAGGTCGCTGCCGGGCTTGGCGCTGCCGCCGGTGGCCGCTTCGGTCGGCGAATGCATCGGCATGGCCGGGGCCGGGCGCTGCTCGGCGTAGGGCGCGGCCTGCATCTGCGGCGGCGCGTAGGCATAGCCGCCCTTCGGGGTGCGGGCCAGGCGGACGGATTCTTCGCCTTCCTTGATCTCGATCTCGGCGAGGTTGGATTCCTCGAGCAGGTCGATCAGTTTCTTGATTTTGCGCAGGTCCATGGAGCGGGCCTCTGGTTGGATCGTCGTTGCGGCCCGCGCGAACGCGGCCCGGGCTGGGTGGGTATCAGGTCGCCAGTCGCTTGATGGCGGCGTCGAGCGCGTAGCGGTAGCTGTCGGCGCCGAAGCCGCAAACCACGCCGACGGCGTGGTCGCTGAAATAGCTGTGGTGGCGGAACGGCTCGCGGGTGTGCGGGTTGGACAGGTGGATCTCGATGAACGGGATCGCCACCGCGGCCAGGGCGTCGCGGATCGCGACGCTGGTATGGGTGAAGGCGGCCGGATTGATCAGGATCATCGCCGTGCCGTCGGTGCGCGCCGCCTGGACCCGGTCGACCAGGACGTGCTCGGCGTTCGACTGCAGGCTGTCCAGGGCGTGTCCGGCAGCCTGGGCGTGCTCGCGCAGTCCGGCATCGATCTCGGCCAGGGTGGTGCGGCCGTAGACCTCCGGCTCGCGCGTGCCGAGCAGGTTGAGGTTGGGGCCGTGCAGGACCAGAAGCTTGGCCATTGGGACCGGACGGTTGCCTTCAAAGGGCGGCAGTTTGCGTGAAGGCCGGCCAGGTGTCCAGAAGTTGCCCGCCAAATCGGCGAAGTTGCCGCGATTTAAGCGGTTGTTTGAGTGGCGACTCTAGAATGCCGGCACGTTCGCCGGCGTCGCCGTGTTTTCGTGACCGGTTCGGCGCATTTGCCGGCACGACGGCGATTCTGGGGGTGGTCCCCGGAGCCCATTCGAGCACGATCGGGCCAGGCAAGCCGGTAACCCGTTGGCGGAATCGGCGCGTGCCGGTCGTTCGCGGCTGGCGCGGCTAGCCGACGATCGGCGAGTTTTCGCGGAGGTTGCCGCCGCGAGGTGGCGCGGGCATGACGGCGCGGCTTCGGCCCCGGACCGGTTTCAGTCGACCCAGCCCTCGATCTCGCCGTCCTCGAACGGGCCGATGCGCTGCTTGATCAGCTTGCCGTCTGCGCCGATCAGCACCGTATACGGCAGCACGCCCTTGAGATTGCCGAGGCGGACGCCGGCGTCGCGCGGGCCGGGCGCGTCGAGCAGGATCGGGTAATCGACCGGCACCCGCTGCAGGAAGGCGGCGACGTCCTCGGCGTTGTCGAGGGCGATGCCGACCACTTGCGTACCCTGGCCGCCCTGGGCCTTGGCGTAGCGGTTGAGCTCGGGCATTTCCTTGATGCAGGGGCCGCACCAGCTGGCCCACAGATTGATCATGATCGGCCGGCCGGCGTAGGCCTGCGGCAGCTGCGACGGCCGGCCGTCGAGGCCGGGCAGGGTCAGCGCCGGCATGGCCTGGCCCGGGCTCGCCACGGCGAGGTCGGCCGGCGGCTTGGGCGCGCTGCGGGTCATGCGTTCGTGCAGGAAGTACTGGCCGAGTTCGGTGCGGGCCAGCCAGCCGCCCCCGCCGACGAGTTGCCCGGCGAGCAGGCCGAGCGCGCCCGCACCGAGCGCCAGGGCGACGAGTTTGACGGTCGAGGAGATCGCCATCGCCCGGCCTCAGCGAGTCGCGGCGCGCGCGCGTTGCGCGCGCTCGGCGAAGGCCGCGGCCTTCTCGAAACCGAACAGGCGCAGTTCGCGGCGTTCGGCGCCGGCGACGAAGTACAGGGTCGCCGGCGGGCCGATGATCTCCAGACGCTTCATCAACGCCTGGTCGATTTCGTCGTTCGCGGTCACGTCGACCTTGAGCAGGACGAAGCCCTTCAGCGCTTCGTGCACCTGCGGCTCGGGGAAGGTGTACTTCTCCATTTCCTTGCAGGCCACGCACCAGTCGGCATAGAAGTCGAGCATCAGCGGCTGGCCGGAGGCCTGCGCGGCGGCGATCTCGCGGTCGAGGTCGGCGCCGGACTTGATCTTGCGGAACGGTAGCTCGGTGCTCTGCGCGGCGTGGCCGCCGCGCAGGCCGGCGAGCGGCTGCAGCGGGTCGTCGCTGCCGGCGAGGGCGCCGACGACCTGCGCCGCGCCGGCCAGGCCCAGCAGCAGCGCCAACAACCAGGCGAACACGCGCACGCCCTGGCCGAGCGTCTTGGCGCCGGCCGACAGGGCGACCATCACCGCCGCGCCGAGCAGCAGTGCGCCCCACAGCGCCAGCGTCACCGGGCCGGGCAGGATGCGCGAGAGCATCCACACCGCCATGCCGATGAAGATCAGGCCGAACGCGCGCTGCACCGCGACCATCCACGGGCCGGTGGTCGGCAGGCCCCTGCCGGCGGCGACGCCGAACACGATCAAGGGCGCGCCCATGCCCATGGCCAGCGCGAACAAGGCCGCGCCGCCGAACAGCGGGTCGCGGGTCTGGCCGATATAGAGCACGGCGGCGGCGAGCGGCGGCGCGACGCAGGGGCCGACGATCAAGGCCGACAGCGCGCCCATGCTGGCGACGCCGAGCCAGGAACCGCTGCGTTGGCGATTGCTGGCTTCGCTGAGGCGGCTGCGCAATGCATGCGGCAACTGCAGTTCGTACAGACCGAAGCTCGACAGCGACAGCACCACGAACAGCAGGGCGAACAGCACGATCACCCACGGCGTCTGGAAGGCGATCTGCAGATTGGCGCCGGCCAGCCCGGCGACGATGCCGGCGAGGGTGAACACCACCGCGCTCGCCAGCACGTAGACCAGCGACAGCGAGAACGCGCGGCGCGTGCTCAGGCCGGGGCCCTGGCCGACGATCAGGCCCGACAGGATCGGCACCATCGGCAACACGCAGGGCGTGAACGCGAGCAGCAAGCCGAAGCCGAAGAACGTCAGCAGCGCCCAGTAGCGGTTGGCGCCCTTGAGCGAGGCGGCGAGCAGGCTGTCTTCGGCCTGCGGGGCGGCCGCGTCTGAGGGATCGGTCGCGGGCGTTGCCGCGTCGTTGGCGGGCGCCAGGTTGGCTGCGTCGGTGGCGGGCGTCGCATTGCTCGCGGCCATGCCGACGGCGGAGGCATTGCCGGCGATGTTCGCGGCGTTCGCTTGCGTCGATGCTGCGGCGGTCGCAGGCGATACAGCGCTCGCAGCGGCTGCAGCGGCCGTGGTGCCGGCGGCCGGCTCCGTCGGCGCGACCACGCTCGCCGCCACGGTGCCGCGCGGCAGATCCAGGGTCACTTTGCGCGTCATCGGCGGATAGCAGATGCCGTCGGTCTGGCAGCCCTGGAAGTTCGCGGTCAGGGTCAGCTTGGCGGCGTCGGCCTGCTTGCGCAGCAGCGGCAGCGGCACGTCGATCTGGTCGAAGAACACGGTGACCTCGCCGAAGTGCTCGTCGCGGTGCGCGGTGCCGCGCGGCCACTGCGGCTTGCCGGCGGCGATCGCGGCCTGGTCGGTCTTCAGCGAGGTCTTGTCGCGATACAGGTAATAGCCGCGCGCCGGGGTGAAGCGCAGCAGCAGGGTGTTGCCGTCGCTGACGATGGCCTCGAAGCCGAAGGCCTGCTCCGGCGGCAACGGCAGGGCATCGGTGCCGGTGTTGGCGGCCGAGGGCGCGCCGAGCGGGCTGCTGCCGAGCAGCGGATTGGCGCCGCCGCGCGGGCCGAAGGAAACCAATGGCGCGGCCGCCGGAGCCGGGTCCATCGCGGCGGCGGCGGGCGCAGCCAGCGCCACGCTGACGGTGCGGGTCTGCGGCGGATAGCAGATGCCGGCGTCGGCGCAGCCCTGGTACTTGATGGTGAGCTTGGCGCTGCCGGCCTTGGCCTGGCCGGGCAGGGTGGCGACGACGCGGTCGCGGTAAGTCTCGACGTCGCCGAAGAACTCGTCCTTATAGGCCTTGCCCTTCGGCAACTGCAGCGCCTGCGCGGCGAAGCCGGCGTCGCTCTTGACCGAGATGCGGTGCTTGTAGAGGTAGTAACCCGGCGCGACCTTCCACGACACCGCGATGCGATCCGCGCCACTGGCCTCGGTCGCGAGCACGAAGGCCTCGTCGACCGGCAGCAGGTCTTTTTCGTCGACCGCAAGCGCCGGCGCGGCGAACAGCGCGGCCAGGCAGGCGAGGGTGAAGGCGAAGGCGGCGCCGGCGCGCGGGCGCCGACCGGGAAGCAGGTCGTCAGTCATCGGTCTCGGGTCTGTTCGGCCACCCAGTGCAGGTACGGGTCGAGGCCGTCGCGGACTTCGACCACCAATGCCTCCGGCAGTTCATACGGATGCAGCTCGGCGATCCGCTTGAGCACGGCCGAGGCCAGGGCGGGGGTGGTCTTGATCAGCAACTGGACCTCGGTCGCGTGTTCGATGCGGCCTTGCCAGCGATAGGTCGAGCGCACGCCCGGCCAACGGCTCACGCAAGCGGCGAGCCGTTCCTCGACCAGGGCCAATGCGATGGCGTCGGCCGTGGCCTCGTCGGGGCAGGTGCTGAGCACCAGCCTCGGCAGCGGGGTGGAGTCGGTGAGGGACATCCGGGCAAGTGTAAGGCCGCCGCCGGGACCGGCCTAACCCGATCCGGTCGGATGGTGCAGGATCGAGGCCGGAACGGGCCGGACCGGAGCGGGCCGGAGCGGTGCCCGACAGGCCTGGAACTCCGCCGGCGTCACAAAACCCCGGGCTACGCGTTTCCCCCCTTTGAAAAAGGGGGCAGGGGGGATTTGTTTTGGGGCCAACCCCGGCCAACCCCGATGGTATAAGCCCTGCATCGAGGAGATGCCCCGCGTGCCCGTAACGATCCCTGCCCGCCTGATCCTGTTCCTGCTGTTGGCCACGGTGTTGTGCAGCGCGACGGCGCAGACCGCATCCACGGCCGCGCCTGCGCTCGCGCGCAGCGTCTCCCACGGCCGCTTCCACAACATTCCGGTGCGTCTGCCCTCCGGCGAGGCGCGCCGCTTCGTGCTCTGGTTCGCCGACGGTCTCGACGGCGCGCAACGCAAGGAGCGCGTCGACGCCTTGGTCGCCGACGGCGCGATGGTCGCGACCGTCGACGTCGCCGCGCTCGAACGCGACCTGCGCAAGGACGGCGGCGCCTGCGCGTTCTCCTCCGGCGACGTCGAGAACTTCTCGCGTTTCGTGCAGGCCTATTACCGTTTGCCGACCTACCGCCTGCCTTTGTTGCTCGGCGACGGCGAAGGGGCGGCGTTCGCGTATGCGATCGCTGCGCAGGGCGGCGGCATGCTGTTCGCCGGTGCGATAGCGGTCGATTTCTGCCCGCGCCTGGCCCTGGCGCGTGCAATGTGCCCGTCCGGCGCCTTGAAGCTGATGCCGGCTCGCAACGCGGGTTCGGCGCAGTTGCAGCCTTCGCCGTTGTCGTTGCCCTGGTTGGTCGCCGCCGCGCGCGCGGACGGCCATGGTGTGCAATGCCCGAAGGCGGCGAGCGATGCCTTCGTCGCGGCCATCCCGCAGGCGCGCCGTTTCGCCCGCGATGCGCGCGGCGATGCTACGCCGGGCCTGCGCGCGGCCTTGATCGGCCTCGGTGCGCAAGGCCATGTCAGCGCGCCGTTGCCGCCGGCCGATCTGAAGGGCTTGCCGCTGACCGAGGTCGCTGCAAGCAGCGGCGGCCACCGCGACAGCTTCGCGATCTTCGTGTCCGGCGACGGCGGTTGGGCCGGCTTCGACCAGAGCGTGGCCGACCGCTTGGCGAAGGCCGGCGTGCCGGTGGTCGGCATCGACTCGCTGCGCTACTTCTGGAGCCCGCGCACGCCGCAGGGCTTCGCCGCCGACCTCGATCGCATCGTCCGCTACTACCGCGCTCAGTGGCGGCGCCCACGCGTGCTGTTGCTCGGTTTCTCGCAAGGCGCCGACGTATTGCCGGCGGCCTATAACCGCTTGCCGTCGCTGAGCCGCGAGGCGATCGCGCTGACCGCGTTGATTTCGGTCGGCGAGAAAGCCGAGTACGAGTTCCACCTCAGCAACTGGATCGGCAGCAGCGACCGCGGCCTGCCGATCGCACCCGAGATCGCGCGCATGCCGGCCGCGCGCACGCTATGTTTGTACGGCGCCGACGACGGCGATGCGCTGTGTCCGAAGTTGCCAGTGGCTGCGGCACGGATCGAAAAACTGCCGGGCGATCACCACCTCGACGGCGATTACGACGGCGTCGCCGCGCGCGTGTTGTCGGCGGCCGGTATCGCGCCGGGTTCCTGAGCCTCGGGCGCGCGGGTCGGGAAACGCGCGATGCGCGGCTCGCCGTCGTCGTGCCGGCGCGGGTCGAGCGAGATCAAGCGGGTGACGTCGATCAAGGCCGCCGGCAGATGCATGCCGCCCGGCGCGGCGAGGTAGCGCGTGCGCCAGACCGGGTCGTACTTGGCCTTGAAGCGGCGCAGGCCGACGAAACCGTAGAAACGTTCGCCGTGGCGCGCGACCAGGTTGGCGAAGCGGTTCCAGCGCCCGGCAAGGCGATGCTGAGACAAGCCCGACAAGGGCGCCATGCCGAGCGAGAAACGTTCGTAGCCGTGTTCGCGGCCCCAACCCAGCAACTCGGCGAACAAGAAATCCATCGTGCCCTTCGGCGCGGTCTCGCTGTGACGCATCAGGTCGACCGACAGCTCGCGGCCGTTGGTGGCGTTCCACAGATTGGCGAAGGCGACGATGTGGCCCTCGCGTTCGACCAGGGCGACCGGCAAACGCTCGAGATAAGCGGCGTCGAAGTGGCCGAGCGAGAAGCCTTTCTCTTCGCCGGATTTGTGTTCCAGCCAATCCTCGGAAATTTCCGCGAGCACCGGCAGCAAGGCTTCGACCTCGTCGGCCGGGGCGATGCGGAAACTCAGCCCGGCGCGCTTGCCGCGGTTCCAGGCCTGGCGCAATTCGGCGCGGGTCGAGCCCTGCAGGCTGAAATCGGTCAGCGGCACCAACGCTTCTTCGCCGAGCTTGACCAGGGTCAGGCCGAGGTCGAGGTAGGTCTGCCAGTACTGCTCGCCGACCTGGTAGAACACCGGCCGCATGCCGAGCCGGTCGGCTTCCTCGCGAAAACGCCAGATCAGCGCGCGGGCGACCTCGGGCGGCCCGACCGGGTCGCCCATCGCGATCAGCGAGCCGCCGTAGCGCTGCATCATCGCGAAGCCGCGTTGTTGCGGATCGAGCAGCAGCGCTTTGTCGCCGGTCAAGGCCAGGTGCGCCTGGCTGTCGTCGGCCTGGGCGAGGATAGGCCGGATCGCCGCGAGTTCGGCATCGCTCGCCGCCGGCAACGGCGCGCGCGCCGCATGCAGCAAGCGCGCCAGGCCGAAGGCGATCACGGTGACGCTGACCAGCAGCATCGCGCGCAAGGCGCGCGGCGCGTTGCTCGACACCAGGAATTCCCACCACAGCTCGTTGCGGTATTCGACATGGCTGTAGGCGAAGAACAGCAGCCAGATCGCGGCGATCAGCACCAGGCCGAGATTGCGCAGCCAGCGCCACGACCAGGCTTCGTCGAGCAGGGCGCCTTCGCGATAGAACTCGCGCCGCGCCGCCCACAAGGCGACTGCCACCAGCGGCGGCGCCAGGGCCAGGCTGAGGTGGCCGCCGCGCAACCAGGTCGGCAAGGGCAGCACGATGCACACGGCCAGCGCCAGCGCCCACGCGGCATGGCTGCGGCGCTGCAGGCCCTGGCCGATCAGCAACAGGCCGACGCCGCCGAGGCTGGCGAGCAATTGCGAGGTCTCGATCAAGGGCAGCGGCGCGCCGACCAGGCGATGGCGCGGTTTCGGCAAGGTGCCGTCGAGGATCAGCGCGGCACCGAGCACGAACGCGGCGAGCGCGATCACATGCGGCAGCCACGGCCGGATCGCGAGCCAGGCGGTGCGCAGGGCGCCGGCGCGCGCCGCAACGGGTCCGCGCACGGCGCCGATCATGCCGACCAGCGTCGCCAAGGCCAGCGGCAAGGCGTAGTAAGTGATGCGATAGGCCAGCGCCGCCGCCAGCAAGCTGGCCGGCGCCACGCCCGGCAGCAGTTTGAGCAGGCTCCACTCGAACACGCCGATGCCGGCGGGCACGCTCGACAGCAGGCCGGCGACCACCGCGACCAGATACAGGCCGACGAAACCGATGAAGTCGGTACCGGCGATCGGTGCGAGCAGGACATACAGCGCGCTGCCGGCCAGGGCCAGTTCGACCACGCTCAAGGCGGTCACTTCGAGCACGGTGCGGCGATCCGGCAGCCACAGGGCATGGTCGCGCCAGCGCAGGGTGCGGCCGTCGCGCCCGACCGCGAACCACAGGCCGACGAAGGCGAGCGCGATCGCTGCGCCGATGGCGCGGATTGCGCCTTCGCCGAGCGGCAGCAACAACGCCGCCGGGGCCGGCTCGAACAACAAGGCGCAGGCCAGCAATACCCAGGCGCCGAACACGAAGCCGAGGGTGCTCATCAACACGACTTGGCCGATGTCGGCGAGCGACAGACCGGCCGCGCCGTAGCCGCGCAAGCGCACCGCGCCACCGGTCAACGCCGCGAAACCGAGCGTGTGCCCGACCGCATTGGCGAGGAAGGCGGTGACGACCAGGCGCAGCGGTTTGACCTTGCTCGCATTGCGGCGCAGGCCGATGGCGTCGAAACCGACCAGGCAGGCATAGCTGGCCAGGCCGAGCAGAAAGGCCAGGACGATGCGGCGGTCTTCCAACTGCGCGAAGGCATGCCGGATCGAGCGATAGCCCTGTTCGCTGAACTCGCCGGCGAGCGCATGCAGCGCCAAGGCGAGGATCGCCAGGCTGGCCAGCATCGACAGCGCGCGGCGCCAGGAACTGGAGGTCGTTGCAGCGGGAATCGGCGGAGTCATCGGCGGGCCGTGGGGGCGATGAGCAAGCTTTCAGCAAACCACGCGAAAGCGGAATGAGGGACGGGGCTTGGAGTTTGCCGGGGGCGGTTGGTTCCGGACTTGAGGGCAGGAGCAAATCCCCCCGGCCCCCTCTTCAAAGGGGGAATCCTTCGGGTGGGTGCTTGGTGGCCGGAGGTCTCGTGCTCCTGCCCGCGCTCGCGCTTTAGCGGCGAGTTTGAGCCGACAGGCGACACCGACATAAGCGCGATCGATCATCGCCCCCTTTGACAAAGGGGGAGAGCGCCCCGCACAGATTCGATGCCGATGCCGATGCAGAACCGCAGCGCGGGGGATTTGCTTTGTGCCCGAAGCCGGGCACGCGCCAAACGCGCGTCACGTCTGCCCGGCGATCACCCGGTCCCACACCGCCGGCTCGCCGATCGTCGCTTCGACGAAGTCGATGAAGGCTTCGACCTTGCGAGGCCGGTAGTCGCGGCTCGGGTACACCGCGTAGATGCCGATCGGCAGCAGGCTCCAATCCGGCATCACTTCGACCAAACTGCCGCTGGCGAGCTCCTCGGCGACGGCGAAGGTCGCGGTCTGCAGGATACCGCGGCCGTGCACGGCGGCATCGACCAGCGGCAGGCCGTAGTTCGCTTTCAAGCGCCCTCGCACCGGTACGCGCAGCGGTTCGCGGTCGCGATGGAATTCCCAGGTCGGGGTGTCGCGGAATAAGGTGTAGTGCAGGCAGTCGTGCTCGATCAGCTCGGCCGGCGTACGCGGTGCGCCGCGCCGTGCGAGGTAGTCGGGCGAGGCCACCAGGATCCGCCGCGTCTGCGCGATGCGGCGCGCGACCAGGCGCGAATCGCTGAGCGCGCCGATGCGGATCGCGGCGTCGAAGCCGGCGCCGATCAGGTCGACGAAGCGGTCGTCGAATTGCAGGTCCAGGTCGATGCCGGGCCAACGCTGCAGGAAGGCCTCGACGTGCGGCATCACGTACAGGCGACCGAAATTCATCGGCACCGACACCCGCAACTCGCCGCGCGGCTGCGCCGACAGGTCGTGCACGCGTTCGCCGGCGGCGAGGATCTGCGCCAGCGCCGGCGCGACTTCGGCGTAGTAGTGGCGTCCCGACTCGGTCAGGCTCAGCCGCCGGGTCGAACGGTTGAGCAACTTGGCGCCGAGCCGCGCCTCCAGGGTATTCAGGCGGCGAGTGATCGCGCCCGGGGTGACCTGCAGTTGCTTCGCCGCGGCGGTGAAGCTGCCGTGCTGGAGGATGGCCTCGAAGGCCTCGAGTTCGGAATAGAGCCCGCCGATCATTGTTGAGACATCCTCAATGATGAGTTGCCATCGCGATCCTATATCAGTAGTCGGCTCAACAATAGTCTGGGCATCCCCCCACCCGGCCGGTCCGCGCACCGGCAGCGGAGAACCACGATGGATGCCTACCAACTCCAGGGCCACAGCCTCGACAGCCTGCGCCGCATCGACTTGCCCGAACCCCAGCCCGGCCCCGGCCAAGTCCGGATCCGCGTCGCCGCGGCGTCGGTGAATTACCGCGATTACGCCCTCGCCACCGGCCGCTATCAGCCGGAACTGCCGCGGCCGTTCGTGCCGCTGTCGGACGGGGTCGGCCGCATCGAGGCGGTCGGCGACGGCGTCGAGGGCTATGCGCCCGGCGATCGCGTGCTCGGCCATTACACCACCGGCTGGATCGAAGGGCCGTTCAAGTCGGCGAACCACCTCAGCAAACTCGGGGGCCCGCTCGATGGCTGGCTCGCGCGCCAGATCGTATTGCCCGCCGGCGCGATCCTGCCCGCGCCGGAATTCCTCAGCGACGAAGCGGCCTCGACCCTGCCGGTGTCCGGTCTCACCGCTTGGAGCGCGCTGCAGCGCATGGACCTGCGGCCTGGCGCCAGCGTACTCGTGCAAGGCACCGGCAGCGTGTCCTTGATGGCCTTGCAACTCGCGGTCGCGCGCGGCGCCGACGTGATCGCGACCACCGGCGATGCCGGCAAGGCCGAACGCTTGCGTGCGCTCGGTGCGCGCGCGGTGATCGATTATCGGCAGCGCCCGGATCTGGCCGCGGCGGTGCGCGAACTCACCGACGGCCGCGGCGTGGACGGCATTGTCGACGTGGTCGGCGGCCCGCAGTTCCTCGAGCTGCTGCAGGCGGCGGCCGACAACGCCCATATCGCGGTGATCGGCTTCCTGCACGGCATGCAGGTCGACGGCAATCTGATCGGGCCGATCATGGCGCGCCAGCTCAACATCCACGGCATCAGCGTCGGCAGCCTGCGCGATTTCGAGGCCTTTCTAGCCGATGTGGAACGGCATCGCATCGAGCCAGTGGTCGGCGCGAGTTATGGCTTCGACGACGGCGCCGCGGCGATCGCTTCGATGGCCGGCGCGCGCGAGATGGGCAAACCGGTGGTGGTGTTCGATTGAGTGGGGATGCTATCGCCGGACCTTCATCTGGAGGTTATCGCCAGGTCGCTACGCCCCGGCCGGGGCGCTCCGCGCCCACCGGACTTTCATGCGAGGACGCTTGAGGTCTCTAGGACGATGCGGCGGTATCCCCTGCGCGGGGATGACGCCAGATGGGCTACGACCCATACGGCCATACGATCAATCAATATGGGCAATGCAAGCAAGCGCACTGCCCAGGTTGCGCGGTTCTCGTTCCCCAAAAAACGAACGCCCGCATCCGCGGGCGTTCGTTCTTGCGCGTTACTTGCCGATCACGGAATCAGCTGGCAGCTCGCCGGCTTGGCCGAGTTGAACAGCGAGGCGGTGGCCCACTCCGGATGATCGATGAAGGGGTTGCGGTTGCCCTGGAAGCTGAAGATCACTTCATTGCGCGCCTGTTCGGCGGCATCCGGCGGGTCGGCCTGGTGCCAGGACAGCAGCGTGGTCAACAAGCCCATGTAGGCCGGCGAGGACGAGGTGATGACGATCTTGCTGCGGTCGTCGGTCAGCTCCAGGTCCGGTTCGCTCTGGCCGTTGTTCGGATCGGTGCCGCCTTCGTAGCGGATCGCCATATACAGCACCGCGCGCGCCATATCGCCCTTGCGCTTGCCCCAGACCTGGAACGAACCGGCATTGCCGTCGGGCGTCTTGAACCAGTTCGAGTTGCCCGGGTACACGCCGCTGCCGCCGCCGTTGCCGTTGTTGACCTCGGTGACGCGCTCGCCGCAGCCGCTCGACAGCGAGCAGTCGGCGAAAGGCTTGTTGCCGCGGTCGGCGTTATAGCCGGCATCGGTGAGGTACAGCATGTGGGTGTCGGTGTAGGGCGCGTACGGCAGGCCGAGGTTGCCGGTGGCCGAGCCGAAGCCGAGCGAGTTCGGCCAGGTGTGTTCGCGGTTGTATTTCACGCCGCTGCCGCTGCCCGCGCGGTCGGTGACCTTGACGAAGCTGCGGTTCTTGTAAGCGTCGAGGATGCGGCCGGCGTTGTTGGGGTCTTCGTCGGCGATTTCCAGGATCGTCCAGGTGTTGGTGGTGCCGCCGCTGTACGGATAGACCGTGTGGCCCTTGATGGTTTCGTGCAGCGAGCAACGCAACTGGCTGGCGCTGCTGGTGTTGACGTGCGAGTAGTAGCCGGTGCCGCCACCGCCGCCGCTGGCGACGGTGAAGTTGGCGACCGTGTTGGCCGCCGGATGCGCGCCGCCGGCGTCGCTGACCTTGCTGGCGACGACGGTGAAGGTGCAGCTTTCGCCGGCGCGCAGGGCGGTGCCGGTGGAGGCGGTAATGGCGGTGCCGCTGGACGGATGGGTCAGGGCGACCGTGCCGGAGGTCGCGCACTGCAGGGTCAGCGCGCCGCTGGCCAGGGTCACCGCTTCGCTGAAGTTCGCGACCAGGTCGCCGGCGGCCGGGAAGTTGCTCGCGCCGTTGCTCGGCGTGGTCGAGGTGACGCTCGGCGGCGTGTTCGGCGTCGAGGTGGTGAAGCTCTGGCCGTTGTTGCAGGCGCCGAAGGTTTGGGCCGCCGAGTTCTGCCAGGCGAATTGCGAATAGGCGCTGCCGCTGCCCGACAGCTGCAGCGAGGTGCCGGCCGCGGTCGAGCCGGATTCCGACACCGGCAGGTTGGTGCTGGTGCGGCCCGAGGCGGGACCGCCGCTGGCGGTGATCTGGCCTTCGTAGCTCAGGAACTGGACCACGTTGCCGCTGCCGTCGACCAGGGCGAAGCCGTCGTTGGAACCGTTCTGGATGCCGTTGGTGGGATAGCTCAGTGTCGCGATGCGCACGCTGCCGCCGCAGGTGACGACGCTGCCGGCCGGCACCAGGTCGTTGTCGTAGGTCACCGCCGACGAGGGCGAGCTGCCGTTGTACAGATAGACGCGGTAGTTGCTCAGCGTTTCGCCGGCGGTCGCGACGATCTCGATGCGTTCGCCGACGTCGCCGGCGGAGGTCGCATCGTCGTAATGGAATTCGTTGATGAAGACGGCGGCCGAGGCCAGCGACGGCAACAGGGCGCAGATCGCCAGGGCCAGGCGCGCGGCTTGGCGCGGCAGGGCGGGGCGGGGGCGTGCGGGGTGTGAACAGCGCAGGGCGGTGGATCGGCCACGAACGGACATCGGCATCGAACGGCTCCTTATGTATTGACGACGCGTGCGTGCGGAACGACGCGGTCGATGCACCCTCCCCGGGCGCATACGGTCGAGTCTAGTCGGGGTTTATGACATCGCCCGCTGCCCTGCGTCACGGTTCGCGCCCGAACTTGCGACGGCCTTCTCAGGTCGTTGTGCGCTTGCCGCTGCTGGCGACCGAACGCACCGGGCGGCCGGTGCGCAATTCGGCCATCTGTTCGACGACCTCGACCAGCGGTGCCTTGGCGCGTGTCGGCGCCTCGCGGAAGGCCAGGATCAGGCGCAGTTCCAACGGGTCGTCGATCAGCAAGGCCTCGGCCGCGGCGACCGAGTCCATCGCCGTGTCCAGCGACAGGCTCATCTTGCCGCGACCGGTCGCCAGCCATTCGAACTGCACCCCGGTGACCAGGGCCAGTTCGCGCAGGTGGGCGACGCTCGGGAATTTGCTCTGCGCCGACTCCCAGTGACCGACCGCGCTGCGTTGCACCCCGACCGCCGCCCCGAGCGCGGCTTGCGAGAGTCCGGCGTGACGCCGGGCGAGGCGGATGCGCTGTTGCGGCGTCATATGACAGTTCCTGACAGGTTTGTGGCCGAAATCACACGTTCAGCTACCAATAGTCACCAGGTGATCGATAGTCGCATCAGCCCGTGCGTTTACGCTGTCGTGCTGCATCATTCAGCCTATTTATTACAATGACTTAGGCCGATAAGCAATCGTCAGCGCTACCAAAAGTAGCGTAATTTCCGGTCGCGCTCCCTAGCAACCGTAGCGTGGACTTTGGAATATGGCCGCACGCCGATAAGGACTTCGGAAAGACAAGAGGTCGGTTCGGGGGGAGGGCGCCGGATAGCGCCATGCAGAGGACAGGCCATCTCCGCACCAAAGAGCGCGTTCCACGGGACGCGCTCTTTTCTTTTGTGGCGTCGGGTCTTCGGCGTCGACAGCGAATCGTCCGGCCCGACCGGCCGTGAGCATCGGTAGCGGCAACCGCGATCGAGCGATGATGCGTCCATCGACGACGCGGCGGCTGCCAAGCCATCGCGTTCGCAGGTCGTCTCGTCGATAGATTCGGTCGCGTCGGCTCAGCCCAAGGGGCGCAGTTGCTCGTCGAGCGAGCGAGTCTTGTCGGTGACCACGTCGCCTGTGTGCAGGGTGGTCTTGCGCTCGATCAGCATCAGATGGCATTCCTCGTCGGCGATCGGGTTGTGGCGCACGCCCTTGGGCACGACGAACATCTCGCCCTCGCCGAGTTCGACCTTGCGGTCTTCCATCTCGATCACCAGCCGGCCCTTGAGCACGAGGAACAGCTCGTCCTCGTCGGCGTGGCTGTGCCAGGCCAGTTGCCCTTGCACGCGGGCGACCTTGATGTAGGCGTCGTCGACTTCGGCGACCACGCGCGGCGACCAGAATTCGGTCAGCGACGCGGCGATCTGTTTCGGTGAGGTCACGGATGACATGCGGCGGTCCTGGCGATGGCGGGGATGGCTGCAGTCTAGTGCGCGGCGTAGCGGGGCGCGCGGTAGGGAAGTCATGGGTAGCGTGGAATGTCGGGCACCGCAGCGACGCGGCAGGCGGAGCGATCACGGTCGCGGCTCGCGCCGCTCCTACCCAAGCGCCGCGACGATCGTTGCCGTTGCCGTTGCCGTTGCCGTAAGTGCTTGGCGCAGTTCCGAACTAGCGATGCAACCGTAGACCCGGAGGGCGCCGCACAGGACGTGCGGCGTTTTCCGATAAGACAAGGATGTCTTATCGGAAAATCCCGGCGCAGGCTGCGTGCTCGCAGGGGAGCTTCGTCAAGGAGAGCCCTTTTCTTTGGTTAGCTTTCTTTTGGGCTTAGCAAAAGAAAGTAACCCGGCCGCGTAGCGGACGGAAGCTTTAGATCTTGATGTTGTTTCACCGCTCTGCGGCAAGACACGTGGTCACGGCAAGCAGCGCGGTCGCGGCTTACGCCGCTCCTACAGGGGGCTACGGCCAGGAGCGCCGCGAGCCGCGACCGCGAACCAGGGACGCGACGAAACCTCGGCCCTTACGCGTCCGCCATTCCTATCCTTGCCCGGCAACCCACGCACGCAGCCCCGGATCGCGAATCTCCAATACCTCGAACAGACCCAACGCGCGCAAGGCCGGCAACGCCTCGGCGATATGCCGTTCGGCCTGCGCACGCGCATCGGCATCGCCATCCGACCAGACCCGCGCATTGGCGAGAAACGCGCCGACCGATCCTTTGCGGACGAGGACGCCGTCGATGCGGGTGTGGTCGAGATGGTCGGGCAACAAGTCTTCGGCTCGCATGGCGCGGCTCCGTTCGGGATGAAGCGATCATGCTGGGTTCGGCGACGGCGCTCTGCTACGTTGCCCCGGCCATTCGATAGCGCGTTCCAGCCAATGTCCGACCCTCTGCTCGCCGCGCTCCGCGCCGATTCCGCCGACGGACCGGTGGTGATCGCCGTGACGATGGCCCGCGCCGGCGTGCGCGACACCGCCGCGCACCGACACGCACGCGGGCAGTTGTTCGGCGCGCACCGCGGCTTGCTGACGGTCGGCACCGCGCAAGGGCGTTGGGTCGTGCCGGCCACCGATGCGGTATGGGTGCCGCCGCAGGCCGAGCATTCCTTATGCTCGCACGGCGCCGCCTTTTCCGGCTGGAGCGTCTACGTCGCCGAATCCGCCTGCGCGGCGCTGCCGGCGCAAGCCTGCGCCCTGCGCGTGTCCGGTCTGTTGCGCGAGGCGGTCGCGCGGGCCGCGCAATGGCCTGGCGACGCGCCCCTGGGCCCGGCCCAGGCCCGGCTCGCCCAGGTGCTGCTCGACGAGATCGCCCTGGGCGAGCCTGCTCTAAGCGGGTTCGCACTGGATGGGCCCGCTCTCAGCAGGCCCGCGGACCCGGCGCAGCGGCCGATCGGCCTGCCGATGCCGACCGACCCGCACTTGCTGCGCGTCGCCCAGGCCCTGGCCGACGATCCGGCCGACCCGCGCGGCCTGGCCGAGTGGGCCGCGTTCGCGCATCTGTCCGAGCGCAGCCTGAGCCGGCGCTTCGCCGCGCAGACCGGCCAAAGCCTGCTGCAGTGGCGGCAGCGCGCGCGCCTGATGCGGGCGCTGGAGCGCCTGGCCGCCGGCGATGCGGTTACCGCCATCGCCCTGGACCTGGGCTACGACAGCGTCAGCGCCTTCATCGCCATGTTCCGGCGCAGCCTCGGCGCCACCCCGACTGCCTACCTGAAGCGGCTCGGGACCTGAGCGGTCGGGCTGCGCGAGCGGGCCGGTACCCGGCCTGTCATCGGCCGGCGCCAGGATTTCGTCGCCCACCCCTTGAAAGGCTCCCGGGACCGCCTCATCTAGCGTGCAGTCCCGGTTCGTCCGGGCGCTTTTGTCCCCGGCGTTGGCACTCTCCGGGGGCGACTGCTAAAATTCCCGTCCTTTCTCCACCCATTCAAGCACTTACAGAGGGTTGCCATGAATCTCAAGCCGCTTTACGACCGCGTTGTGGTCAAGCCGATCGAAGCCGACGAAATCTCGGCCGGCGGAATCATCATTCCCGACGCCGCCAAGGAAAAGTCGACCAAGGGTGAAGTCGTCGCCATCGGCGAAGGCAAGGCCCTGGACAACGGCAGCGTGCGCGCGCCGAAGCTCAAGGTCGGCGACAAGGTCATCTACGGCCAGTACTCGGGCAGCTCCTACAAGCAGGACGGCGTCGAATACAAGATCCTCAAGGAAGACGACGTCCTCGCGATCGTCGGTTAAGAGCCGCGATTGGGGATTGGGGATTGGGGATTCGCAAGCGCTTGCGCTGCGATCTCCGGCCCCGCCCCGACCTCCCGCTTCCGCTCTTGCCAATCCCGAATCCCTAATACCAAATCCCGGAGTTACACATGTCCGCTAAAGAAATTCGTTTCGGTGAGGACGCGCGCGCCAAGATGGTGCGCGGCGTCAACGTGCTCGCCAATGCCGTGAAGGCCACCCTCGGTCCGAAGGGCCGCAACGTCGTGCTCGAGAAGAGCTTCGGCGCGCCGACGATCACCAAGGACGGCGTGTCCGTCGCCAAGGAAATCGAGCTGGCCGACAAGTTCGAGAACATGGGCGCGCAGATGGTCAAGGAAGTCGCTTCCAAGACCTCCGACAACGCCGGCGACGGCACCACCACCGCGACCGTGCTGGCCCAGGCGCTGATCCGCGAAGGCATGAAGGCCGTTGCGGCCGGCATGAACCCGATGGACCTCAAGCGCGGCATCGACAAGGCCGTGATCGAGGCCGTGGCCGAGCTCAAGAAGCTCTCCAAGCCGTCCTCGACCAGCAAGGAAATCGCCCAGGTCGGCGCGATCTCCGCCAACTCCGACGCCGACATCGGCGACCTGATCGCCCAGGCGATGGACAAGGTCGGCAAGGAAGGCGTGATCACCGTCGAAGACGGTTCGGGCCTCGAGAACGAACTCGACGTCGTCGAGGGCATGCAGTTCGACCGCGGCTACCTGTCGCCGTACTTCATCAACAACCAGCAGTCGATGTCGGCCGAGCTCGACGACCCGTTCGTGCTGCTGTACGACAAGAAGATCTCCAACGTCCGCGACCTGCTGCCGGTGCTGGAAGGCGTGGCCAAGGCCGGTAAGCCGCTGCTGATCGTCGCCGAGGAAGTCGAAGGCGAAGCGTTGGCGACCCTGGTGGTCAACACCATCCGCGGCATCGTCAAGGTCTGCGCCGTCAAGGCCCCGGGCTTCGGCGACCGTCGCAAGGCGATGCTGGAAGACATGGCCGTGCTGACCGGCGGCACCGTGATCTCCGAGGAAGTCGGCCTGCAGCTCGAAAAGGCCACGATCAAGGATCTCGGCCGCGCGAAGAAGGTGCAGGTCTCCAAGGAGAACACCACCATCATCGACGGCGCCGGCGACGGCGATTCGATCCAGGCCCGCATCAAGCAGATCAAGGCGCAGATCGAAGAGACCTCTTCGGACTACGACCGCGAGAAGCTGCAGGAGCGCGTGGCCAAGCTGGCCGGCGGCGTGGCGGTGATCAAGGTCGGCGCATCGACCGAGATCGAGATGAAGGAAAAGAAGGCTCGCGTCGAAGACGCGCTGCACGCTACCCGCGCTGCCGTGGAAGAAGGCATCGTCCCGGGCGGCGGCGTCGCGCTGCTGCGCGCCAAGGCCGCGATCTCGGGCCTCAAGGGCGCCAACGAAGACCAGAACCACGGCATCCAGATCGCCCTGCGCGCGATGGAAGCCCCGCTGCGCGAAATCGTCACCAACGCCGGCGAAGAGCCGTCGGTCATCCTGAACAAGGTCCAGGAAGGCAAGGGCGCGTTCGGTTACAACGCCGCCAACGGCGAATACGGCGACATGCTCGAGTTCGGCATCCTGGACCCGACCAAGGTCACCCGCACCGCGCTGCAGAACGCGGCTTCGATCGCCGGTCTGATGATCACGACCGAAGCGATGGTCGCCGAGCTGCCGAAGAAGGACGAGCCGGCGATGCCGGGCGGCGGCGGCATGGGCGGCATGGGCGGCATGGATTTCTGATCCACCGATCGCCATGAAGCAACCTAAGGAACCCCGCCGAAAGGCGGGGTTCTTTTTTTGCGGCATGCCGTGCGGCGCCGATCGCGCCGCGCACCACGATCGCGGTATCGATTTCCGATCCAGCCGTTCGCCGTCGCACGCATCGAAAAACCCCGTCGGAAGGCGGGGTTTCTGTCGATTCGGCGCGCGACCGCGGGCTAGAGAATCGTGCCGAGGAAATCGCGATTGAGCGGCATCACGTAAGCGGCCATGTCCAGCACGGTATGGCGCGCGCTGGCGCCGGAACCGGCGAACTGATCGATCACGCTGACGCAGCGGTCGCGTTGTCGGGCAGGCAGGAAACGCAGGATCGGCACCAGCCGGCGATGGCCGATGGTTTTCCATAGCTCCACCGCGTCCAATCCGGCCATCCATTGCAGGGCCAACTCGTCCGACAGGCCCAGCGCCGGATGCCCGCCGACGGTGCGGATGCTCTGCTCGCGCAACTGGCGGATGTGGCGATGATTGGAGCGCTGCTGGTCGGCGCTGGCGAAGCCGATGTCGCCGCTGGCCGGGCCGAAGCGGGTCGGCGCGTCCTTCGCGGCGGCGCCGAAACCGAAGCCCGACAGCAACTGCTCCTGCTCCTGCAGGTCTTCGCTGATCGCGCTGAGCGTGCGCATGCGCGTGCCGCCGAGCAAGGCCTCGCACGGGAAGAAATAACCGAACGCGGCGAACACGCGCTCGTGCAGCGCTTCGTATTGTCCGGCCCGGCCGGGCGTCGCCAGCGCGCGGTCGACGGCTTCGACCAACTCGGGCGCGACGTCCAGATCGGTGTCCGGGTCCAGCATCAGCACGACTCTGGGCGCGATCATCTCGTCGGTCAGATGGATCGTGGTGACTTCGTTGCGTTGCAAACGCTCGAGATCGCGGCGGAAATCCGCGGCCAGGCCGAAGCCGTTGACGCCGCCGCCGGCGTTGGCGTTGTGGATGCTGCGCGTGTGCAGTTCGTGCAGCACCCGGCTGGCGGTGGCGCTAATGGTCCAGCGCGAGGTGAAGGACACTCCGCCCGAACGCGGCGGCCGCTGCGGATGCCGGTAGACCACCGGCGAACGAGGCGAGCGTGCGCCGAACAAGGCGTCGCCCGGATCGGGGCCGAAACGCAGGCCGCGGTCGAGCCGGCGGGCGGCGAACAGCGCCTGCACCGTCGCCAGCGGCAGCGCGGTGAACTCGTCGGGCGTGCGCACGCTGAACCCGGCCAACCGGCCCTGCAGGTTCGCGAGCAAGTCCGGGGCTTCGTCTTCGTTGCGCAGCCCCCAGCTCGCTTCGGCGGGCTGCGCCGTGGGCGCGGTGGGGCGCAGCGCCGGACGCGGCGGCGCGGGCGCCGGTGCCGGTTCGGGTTCGGGCTCCGGCTCGGGTTCTGGCTCAGGTTCCGGTTCCGGCGCGCGCGGCGCCGGACGTACGCTGAGCACGTCGTCCTCGCCGATCACTTCCTTGAGTTTGGTCTCGGCCTCGATCGACGGATCCAGGCGGGCATTGCCGAAACCGAAGCGGTCCCCCGGCGCCATCGCGTCCAGGCCCGCGAGTTGTTCGCGAACCTGCCGCAACGAGGTGTCCGGCATCAGGCGCAGGACGAGGTCGCGATCGGGTTCGCCGGCGAATGCGATGGTGACGAGCATGCGGAGCCCTCGGTTGGGCGATGCGGCGGGCGCGGCGCGCGGCCGCTCAATCCGGATCGACGACGAAAAAATGCACCCGCAGCCGGCCGAAGAAGTCCCGATCCGGGTCGCCTTCGTCTTGCACCTGGATGCGTTCGAAGGTTTGCTCGGCGCTGCCGTCGGCCCAGACGACCCCGGCGTTGACCTGCAGCGCCGCGCCGCCGCCCGCCTCCAGCGCGGTGCCGCGCCGGGTGTCCAGCCGCCCGGCGGGCGGCGTCGGTGGGAAGCGCCGATTGTTCCGGGTATAGACCTGCGCGGTGATCGGGTCGAGAAACTGGTGCACGTCCCAGGTGATGATGTCGCAGGTCCACAGCTGTTGCAGCGCGGCCAGGCGGTGCGAATGGCCGAGCCGCGCGCGCATCAGATCGACGGTGATCAGATTCGCTTCGTGCTGGAACCGGCGCACGGTGACGCTACGAAAGCCCAACGGGTCGTCGCGCTGGACCGCGTAAAGGCGATCCACCACCGGCTCGGCACCGGTGGCGATGCGGAAACCGAAGCCCAGCGGCCCAGGCGATCGCGCGCGGATCTGGATCGACAGCGCCGCGCCGCGGCTCACCGCGAGCAGATTCGGAAACACGCGATCGGGTGCGAGCTGCGGCAGGCGCGCGTCGGTGAACATATGCGCCTGCGCGCCGCGATTGCGATGGCGGGCATCGGCATCCTCGTCGTTGAGGCCGAAGCGGACCAGCAGATCTTCGCTGTCGCGCAGCCAATCGGTGGATTGGCCTTCCAGCGCGTGGGACGCGGTCATGGTCGGACGCCTCAGATGCGGTTGATCGAAAAGCTCAAGGTAGTGCCGCGCACGCTGAAGGTAGCGGTATGGCCGTTCGGCGCGTAGGCCACCGACGGGCCGTCGCGGCGCGTCCCTCCGATCGCGCGCGCGCGCACGCGCACGCGTTCTCCCACGCGCAGCGCATCGCCGTGGAAGCGCATCGCGGACAGGTCGACGCTGCGGGTCAGCCCGGCCGCGAATGCGCCGCCGGCCGGGGCCTGGCTGATGGCCCGGTCGCCGTCCAGGCGCTGGATGATGAAACGCAGCACGAACGCGGCGTTGTTGGCGCAGGCGATGTGCTGCACGTGAAGTTCGGGCTGGCCTGACTCTGCGGGATTTCCGGATGGATGCATGACGGGCGCCTCGTGCGCGCAAGACAGAAAGCGGAGGAGTCGATACGGGGAACGCCCTGGCGGGCTGGGCGTGAAGGCGAGCCGGTGTTTACGCCGGAGCGGGCGCGCTCGACAATGCGAACGGTTTTTTGCCCGGTGGATAGGACATGCGTGCTTGGGTCGGCTTGTTGGCGGGACTGGTGCTGCTCGGCGGCAGCGGCTGCGCCGTGGTCAAGGTCAAGGAACGCGCGTTCGGCGAGGTCGCGGTCGAGCGCAACGTCGACGCGCTCAGCGGCGGGCGCCTGAGCACCGCGGCGGCGACCGCGCTGGGTTCGGCCGGCCTCGACCCCGAGCAATGCGCGCGCGAGCCCGAGCCCTGCATCGCGCAGTTGCGGCCGCTGGCGGCGGTCGAAGACTGGCTGGCGACCGCGGCGGAGTTGCAACTGCTGCGCATGAACGCCGCGCCGGCGACCGTGACCAAGGCCGCCGAGAGCGCCGGGATCGCGAAGCGGGCCGAACCGTCGGAGAGCCCGGTCGTGGCGCCGGACGTCGACAGCGACCTGCGCACGCGCGCGGCGATCGAGACCGCGCGCTATGCCTACGCCTATTTGTTCCTGAGCCCGCGCACGCCCGAGCAGCGCGTGTTCGAGGCGCGCCAGGAGCGCGTGCTGCGTTTCTACAACCGCGCCATCGACGTCGTCGCCCAGGCCGCGTTCGAGGCCAGCCGCGGCCAGATCGGCACTACGCCCCTACAGGTCGGCGGGCTGGAACTGAGCATCGCCCTGCACGGCTACGAAGCCACCGAGCTGACCCAGCAGCCCGAAGCCTTGCTCGCGTCCGACACCCTGGGTTTCGACAACCTGCGCGCGGTGTATCGCCGCGACGGTTTCGGCACCGCCCTGGTGGCGGTGTTCCCGCGCCGTTCGCGCAGCGACCCGGATGCCGCCGACACGCCCTACCGCGACACCCGCTACCTGCCGGTCACCGCGACCCTGCGTTTCGACGGCGACGGCGGGCTCGATGCCGTGCTCGCCAGCCGCACCGCGCGCATGGACGTCTACAACCCTTATCGCATCGACAGCGAGACCATCGCTGGGCGCAAGGTGCCGCTGGCGGCGAACTACTCGGCCGCCTACGGCATCTGGCTGGCGCGTTCGGAACTGGCGCGGCTGAGCCTGTCGAGCCTGTTGCGGCCGAAGCAGGCGCGCGCGTTCAAGCCGCGCATCTACCTCAACCAACCCTACGATCCGAACAAGCGCGTGATCGTGCTGGTGCACGGCCTGGCCAGCAGCCCTGAGGCCTGGGTCAACCTCGCCAACGAACTGCTCGGCGACGAAACCCTGCGCAAGCATTACCAACTGTGGCAGGTGTTCTATCCGACCAACCTCAGCATCCTGTCCAATCGCGCGGCGATCGATTCGGCCCTGACCCAGACCTTCGCCCATTACGACCCCGAAGGCGACGACGTCGCCGGCCGTAATGCGGTGCTGGTCGGGCACAGCATGGGCGGGGTGATCTCGCGCCTGCTCGTGAGCGACAGCGGCGACCGCGTCCTCGATGCGACCTTGCAGGCCTTCGACCCAGCCGCCGCGCAGCGCCTGCGCAACGAGCCGATGGTGCGCGAGCTGACCGTGTTCAAGGCGATGCCGCAGTTCGAACGCGCGGTATTCCTGGCCTCGCCGCATCGCGGCGCGGTGGTCACCGACGGTTGGCCGTTGCGGATGGTGCGCAAGCTGATCCGCTTGCCGTTCGACGTATTGCGCGAAACCGCCGAACTGGCCCAGCGCAACGAAGTCGGCCAGGACGAATTGCAGAAGATCGGTTTCCGCAAGGGGCGCCCGCCGACCGGCCCGGACGACCTCAGCCCGAACTCGTTGTTCATGCGCAGCACCGAAAACCTGCCGATCGAATCGGGCCTGCCCTACCACACCATCGTCGGCCAGCGCGATCTCAAGCTGCCGCTGCTGCAATCCAGCGACGGCGCGGTGCCGTACCGCAGCGCGCATCTCGATGGTGCGCTCTCGGAGAAGGTGATCCCCTCCGGCCACAGCGTGCAGGAGACCCCGCAGGCGATCCTCGAGCTGCGCCGCATCCTGCGCATCGACATGGCCGAGTACGCGAAGCGGGTGAAGCGCTGAGGCGCGGATCGCCTGGATCTGCGCTAGCGAGTAACGCCCCTTGTAGGAGCGGCGTAAGCCGCGACCGCGCTATCGCGGTAACGATGCCGGTCCGGTTTCGCGGGCGGGGCGCCGGGCTTCGGGATGAGGCGTGGGATCTATCGCTTCGGTCGGTCGCGGCTTACGCCGCTCCTACAGCAGACATGCGTGGATCGCGGCACGAGCGATCCGCTCGTGCCGCGATCTCGTCGTGCCTCAATGGTGGCCGTTGCCGATGCCTTTGCCCTTGCCGTCGGGCACCAGCATGCGCACGTTCTGCATCATGCCCTGGTCCTCGTGGTCGAGGATGTGGCAGTGCAGGACGTACTCGCCGATGTAGCGTTCGTAGCGGGTACGCACGAACAACTGGTAGCCGCCCTTGACGAACAAGGTGTCCTTCCAGGTGCCTTTGGTGTTGGCGTACTGCGAGTCGCCCGGGTCGCCGGTGACGCTGACGTCCTTGCCTTCCTTGTTCAGAATGCGGTCCACCTGGAACGGATTGACGTGGATGTGGAAGGGATGACTGCCGACGGTGGAGGTCAGGCGCCATTCCTCGACATTGCCGAGCACCAGGTCGCGCCCGCTCTTCGGGTCGTAGGTTTTGCCGTCGACCATGTAGTCCTCGCCCTTGATCGAGAATTCCAGTTCCTGCTTGCCGGTGAGGTCGCCGGTGGCGATGTCCTTGTGCGGCACGAACGCCGTCAGCCGCAGGCGGTCGTTGAGGTCGGCGACGACCTTGGCGCGGACGCCGTCCGGCATCAGGTACTTCGCCGAGGTGATCAGGTTCTCGGTCAGGTAGGCGCGGATGTCGGCGACCGGCGGCACCGCGGTCGCGGTGACGTTGGCCAGGCCGAGCAATTGCCGGTTTTCGGCGGCGTTGGTGATGCTGGCGGTGGCCGGTGCGGCGCCGTCGATCACGCAGTACTGGCCGGCCTGCGGGAACACGACCAGGGCGTCGCTGCGATAACCCGGCTGCAGGACGATTTCGCTTTTCTCGATCGCCTGGCCATGGGTCAGGCCGTCGGCGGCGACCTCGAACTGCGGCAGCAGCGGACCGGTGCAGTTCTGGGTCACCCAGCCGTCGAGCGCCGGTCCGGACAAGCCCTCGATGCTGGCGGCGCCCGCGCGTACCGCGCGCAGTTGCAGGTTGATGCTGTTGCGTACGCCGGCGTGCACCAGGCGCCAGCGTTCGATGCGGCCGGCTTTCAGTTCGTAGAAATTGGGCAGCACTTCGCCGTTGATGCTGGTGTAGCGGCCGGAGAGTTCCCACAGGCTCTTGCCACCCGGGAACCCGAACTGGTCGTAGGCTTCGATGCCGCCGACATCGCCCGGATCGCAGCGCCAGAAGCCGTTCTCGTCGGTCTTGATCTTGCCGAGCGTCTTGCCGGGCTCGGGCCGATCGCGACAGGCGTAGGCGACCTGCTGGAACAGCAACAGACGTTCCTGGTAGGGCGTGCCGCCTTGATCGCGCAGCAGCGTGTCGAGGTCGCCGTTGCGATCGTTCGAGGGCAGGCGGTTGCCGCGTACGATCAGCGCGCCGGCCATGCCGCTGGACACCTGCAGCGCGGTCGAGCCGTGCAGGTGCGGGTGATACCAGAAGGTGCCGGCCGGGTGATCGGCGGGCAGGTTGTACTCGTATTCGAACTTCACTCCGGGACGCAGGGTCAGCAGCACGTTGTCGCTGTTGCCGGTCGGGCTGACCCACAGGCCGTGCGAGTGCAGGTTGGTCGAGTTGAAGCAATGCGGCACGTTGATGCCGACCGGCGCGCAATCTTCTTTCGGCAGGCTGTTGTCGAGGCGCACGCGCACGGTTTCGCCGGGTGCGGTGACGATGGTCGGCGCCACGAACGGCACCTTGGGATTGGTGCCGGGGCTTTGATAGGAACGCAGCTTGACGGTGTCGAAGCGCGTATGCCCCGGGTCCCAGATCTTCGACTCGGTATACACGATGCGCAGGTCGAGCACGGCCTCATGCGTGTCCAGCGGTTGCGGGCCGCTCTTGGTCAGAAGCAGAGACGGCGTTTTGGCGTCGCCCGAGCGCAGCATGCGCGCCAAGACCGGTTCGTCGAAATTGCGCGGCGCGTTGTCCTGCGCGGCGAGGGTCAGGGGGGCAGCGGCGAGCAGGCAAGCGAGAGCGAGAGGTTGCGCTCGCGGTGTCGGCCAGCGTTGCGCATTCACAGCCGAGGTCTGGGAATTGCGGTCCATGCTTGGGTTCCTGGTGGCACTACGGTGAAGTGCCGGATCGGCACTGGAAGGTGTCTCGGTGGACCGCCGGCGCCTTGCGCGCCGGCGTTCTGAATCGCCGCGGTGCTGTTGCTGCTGTTTACAGTGCGGGGGTCGCTCGCGATGCGGTCTGTTGCTGCCCTTGCGCGGCCTGCTGGGCCGGCGCCTGGGCCTGGTTCAGGGCTTCGAGTTGGCGGAAGGATTCTTCCGCCGGCGCGGTGCGATCGGTCGCCACGCTGACGCGCGTATGGGTGGGGCTGGCGAGGTCGCCCTGGACCAGGAACGCGGTTTTGCCGACTTCCTGGGTGGCCGGATCGACGCTCAGCACGACATGGTCCGGAGTGAGCCGGTTGCGCTTGCTCTCCAGAGTCAGGCCGGCGGCGATGCGGTCGGCGTCGCGCTCGGACACGCTGCCGCCGTGCTTGTGGAACTCGCCGTTGACCTTGTCGAGGATGCCGCGGAACAAGGCGTGGTCGGGATGCTCGGCATGGCGCGGGTCGCCTTTGCCGTGCGCATGCGGGTCGCCGCGCAGTTCGTTGAGCAGGTCCAGCGGCGAGGTGTTGATGTTGACGTGGGTATGGGTCGACTTGGTGTGGTCGAAGTGCCCGGCCCTGGGCGGCGTGCTGCTGGTGTCGAAGTAAGGCTGGCGGTTGGCGGAATTGGCGCCGAGGTCGATGCCGTTCTGCTCCATGATGTTTTCGTTGAGCTTGAGCTGGGTCAGGTTGACGTGCAGCTCGGGCTTGCCGCCGGCCGCGGTCTTGCCGTGGGCGTGTTCGAGCTGGCTGACGTAGCTGATGTAGCCGGCGCCGTAGTAGTTGGCGTAGTCCGAATTGCCGTTGTGGCCCAGGCGCGCCTGCGCCGGCGGCATGTCGAAGTAGTACTTGCCCATCGCCTTGACGTTGTCGGCGCTCATCGCCATCGACAGGTTCGCATCGACGGTCAGGTCGGCCTTGAGCGCATAGGTGAAGTTGGGCGCGGTGCCGCCGCGGGTCATGAAGTCGCCGGCGCGGCCGGGCGAGGCGTTGTAGACGTCGGCCAGGGTCGCGGTCGGCTTGGCTTCGCGCACGCTGCCGACCAAGGCGTTCCAGCCGGCGATGTGCGCCTTGGCTTCGTTGTCGCGGTCGGCCTGGATGACCTTGCCGATGGTCGCGGTGTAGTCGTGCTTGTCGCCGACGGTCTTGGCCAGCGCGGTGGCTTCGGTGGCGAAGGTCTTGAGCGCGGTGTCGCGATCGGTGCGGTAGAAGCCGTGCTGCACTTCGTGGCCGAGCACGAAGGTCATGTTGCCGGCGTTGTAGCTGCCCGCCGGCGGCTTGGTCAGGCCGTTGATCGGCAACAGCATGGCCTGCTCTTTGCCGTTGTAGGCGCCGCCGGCATGTGCGTCGGTAAGCGGCTTGAACGATTTCAGGTGGCCCTTGGCGATGGCGTCGTCGACCTGCGCCGCCAGGGTGGGCGAATTGGCGATGGTGGTCTTGAGGTTCGCGGTGACCTCGGCGGTGACGCCGGGTTGCTTGGCGAATTCGTCGAGCAGCTTCTGCAGCTCGGTGCTGGTCGGAGTCGGCATGACGGCTTCCCTGCCTTATTCGATGGTGATGGTCTTGACGCAGCGATGGCCGATCTTCTCCGGCGAATCGTTGGACTCGCCCTCGATGAAGACCTGCAGCGTCAGCGTCGGGCGCTGGAAATTCCAGTGGTCGACGCGGCCGTGTTCGCCGTACGAGGCGCTGTCCTGGAATCCCATGCCCTTGAGCTCCTTGGCATAGGCGTCGAAGTCGAGGCCGCAGATCGGGGTCATCGGCGCACGCTCGTTGCCGGTGCGGGCGAAGTCGAAGATCAGCTTGTTCTTCTGCGAACCGGCCGGGCGGGTGACGTAGAGGTTGTACGACCAGTCCGGATGGATCTGGGCGCCGGCGCCGAACGAGCCGTCGCCGCTGTCGGCCTTCCGCATGGCCAGACCGGTGTGTTTCTCCAGGTGCTCGGCGGTCAGGTCGGCATTGGACGCCAGGCTGCCGATCAGCTTGAGCATGCGGCGGCTGACCTCGTCGCCGCTGAGTGGGGTGGTGCCGGTGGCGGTCATGGGGTCCTCCTTGGGTGCGTTGGTACTTGAACGGGGCGATGAGGCATGGCTGCAGGCCGACAGGGCCAGGCACATGGCCCAGGCCGTCAGCAAGCTGCGGGGGAATGCTGGATTGCGGGGCATGGCGCCTCCTCCGTGGACGCGGGTGGCTTCCATATAGATACGGGGAGCACGCCAAATCAACGGCAGGAGCGTGGCCGACAGGACAAAGCGGTTCATGAGCGCGCGCAGCGTCACGCTATTCATGCCGCCGGGCTGCGACCGTTTGGCGCAAGCGAGCGCAGGGCTTCCCTATTCAGGTTTCTTCGGCCGCGAGAGCGCCACGCGCTTACGGTCACAGCGATGAATCCGATGTCATCGGTAACATCCGCGCCGCGACAGGCTTTGCCGATCCGTATCGGGAATCGTTCTCAGTGCTTCAAATGAACTGGGGAGTTCTGTTTTGCAGTGCAGCGTGCAAAGGGGATAACGCTTCCTTCACGATCGCCCCGCATCCCGACGTGGGGGAGGGAGCAAGCCCGCAACCGGTTCTACCGGAAGCGGGCTTTTTTACGCCCGAAGGTTTTGTGGCGGGTCCGGCGTCGTCGCGAACGCCTACATCGGCCGATCGGGTTCGTGCGAACGGGGCCGACGAAAGCAAGGTGCGAGCGCGTTGACTGCCGCCACGCCCGGCGCCGCGCCGCACGGCCGAATGCAGGCATCGGAATCGCTGCTCGTTCGATGCACCGGTCAGGCGCGCAGCGAGCGCGGCATCGGTCGTCGCTCCGCTGGCCTCGCTTCTCACTCCTCGCTTCTCACTCCTCGTTCCTCATCCACGCCGATCGCGATTCCGATGCCGCGCAACGGCATGCCATCATCGCCGCATGTCCGCGTCTTTCTCTTCGACTCTTCCCCACGATGGTCCCGCACTCGAACACGCGCTCGCCGAGCGCGCGCTGACGCGCTTGCGCGCCGCCTCGCCGGAGGCGCGCGCCGCGCTCGACGATGCCGGCCTGGCCGCGCGGGTGGCGCGCGTCGCCGCGGTCAGCGACTTCGCCATCGACACCTTGGTGCGGCAACCGGCCTTGTTGCTCGCGCTCGGCGCCGACGACGGCGCGAGCGAACCGCCGCCGCCTTCGCTCGAGGCCGAGTTCCGCGCCGACTGGGGCGCGCGCCTGCGCCGTTACCGCGCCGCCGGTTCGACGCGCCTGATCTGGCGCGACACGCTCGGCCTGGACCGGGTCGAGGACACCTTGGAGGGCAGCACTCGCTTGGCCGAGGTTTGCCTGCAGGTCGCATTGAGCGCGCTCGAAGACGAATTCGAACGCCGCCACGGCGCGGTGCGCACCCGCGACGGCGAACGCGTGCGCCTGGTCGTGTTCGGCCTGGGCAAACTCGGCGGCGGCGAACTCAATTTCAGCTCCGACGTCGACCTGGTCTACGCCTACGAGCACGACGGCAGCACCGAGTTCGACGGCCGCGACGCCGCGCGCGCGCTCGACGCCGAGGCTTATTTCGCCAAGCTCGGCCAGCAACTGGCGCGCTTGCTCGACGAGATCACCGCCGACGGCTTCTGCCACCGCGTCGACTTGCGTCTGCGCCCCTACGGCAACGCCGGTCGCGTGGCCTGGTCGTTCGCGGCGATGGAACAGTATTTCCAGCGCGAAGGCCGCGACTGGGAGCGTTATGCCTGGCAGAAGGCGCGCCCGGTGGCCGGCGACCTCGAGGCCGGCGAACGCTTCCTGGATGCGTTGCGGCCGTTCGTGTATCGGCGTTATCTCGACTTCGGCGCGCTCGACGGTTTGCGCGCGATGAAGGCGGCGATCAGCGCCGAGGTCGCGCGCAAGGAACTGGCCGACGACATCAAGCGCGGCCCCGGCGGCATCCGTGAGATCGAATTCCTGGTCCAGGCCCTGCAACTGATCCGCGGCGGCCGCGAAGCCGAACTGCGCGGGCGCCGTCTGTTGCCTGCGCTGCGCGAATTGATCGCGCTGCGCCAGATCGCCGAAGAAACCGGCGAGTCGCTGGCCGAGGCTTATCGCTTCCTGCGCCGTCTGGAGAACCGCCTGCAGATGCTGCGCGACGCCCAGACCCATGCCTTGCCGGCGGCCGAAAGCGACCGCCTGCGCATCGCCGTCGGCCTGGGCTATCCGGATTGGTATGCGCTGGCGGGCGAACTCGAACGTTGGCGCGAACGCGTGACCGGCGAGTTCGAGGCCTTGCTCGCGCCGCGCCGCCGCCGCGCCGCGCCCGATGCCCTGACCGCGTACTGGCGCGCGCTGCCCGAGTCCGGCGATGCCGAGACCTTGGCCGAGGCCGGCTTCGAGGCCGCTGCCGATGCCGACGGCGCGCTGCGCGATTTCGCCCGCAGCCCCGGCGTGCGCGGTTTGTCGGATGCCGCGCGTACGCGCCTGGACCGAGTGTTGCCGGCGCTGCTGCAGGGCGCGGCGACCTCGTCGCAGCCGATGCTCGCGCTCAAGCGACTGCTCGCATTGCTGCACAACGTCCTGCGCCGCAGCGCCTACCTGGCCTTGCTCGATGAGCAGCCGGCGGCGTTGTCGCGCCTGGTCGAGGCGGTGTCGCGCAGCGCCTTGCTGGCCGAGCGCCTGGCCTCGCATCCGCTGCTGCTCGACGAGTTGCTCGACGCGCGCGTGGTCGGCCCCTTGCCGGGCCGGGAAGAACTGCAGGCGGCCAGCGCCGAGGTCGACGGCGGCGACGATGCCGAGGCGACGCTGCAGGCGCTCAACGAGGTGCGGCAGTCGCTGAGCTTCCGCATCGCCATGGCCCTGCGCGACGGCCGCCAGAGCGCCGAGCAGAGCGCGCGCCAGCTCGCCTGGCTCGCCGACGGCGTGGTTATGCGCATCCTGGCCTTGGCCGAGCAGGAAGTGGCGAGTGCGCATGGCCGCGTGCCGGGCGCGCGTTTCGCCGTGCTCGGTTACGGCAGCCTCGGCGGCGAGGAACTCGGCTTCGGTTCCGATCTCGATCTGGTGTTTCTCTACGACGCGCCGGCGATCGAAGGCGGGGCGCAGTCCGACGGCGCGCGTCCGCTCGACGCCGGGCGCTGGTTCGCGCGCCTGGCGCAGAAGATCGTCGCCCTGCTCGGCGCGGTCACCGCGGCCGGGCGTTTGTTCGACGTCGACGTGCGCCTGCGCCCGGACGGCGCCAAGGGCCTGCTGGTGTCGTCCTTGGCCAGCTTCAGCGACTACCAGTACGAGCGCGCCTGGACCTGGGAGCACCAGGCCCTGGTGCGTGCGCGCTTCGTCGCCGGCGATACCGGCCTGCACGAGCGCTTCGAGGCGGTGCGCGAACGCACCCTGGCGCGCGAGCGCGACCTGGCCAAGTTGCGCGACGACGTCGCCAAGATGCGCTTGAAGATGCGCGCCGAGCTCGACCGTAGCGACGCCGCCTATTTCGACCTCAAGCAGGGCGAGGGCGGCCTGGTCGACCTGGAGTTCTTGCTGCAATACCTGGTGTTGCGTGATTCGGTGCGCGAGCGCGCCTTGTTGTCGCCGCGCGACTCGGCCGGCCTGATCGAGGCGGCGCGTCGCTGCGGCGCCTTCGACGACACCCAGGCCGCCTCGCTGCGCGTGGCGCATACGACCTTGCTGGCGGCGGGCCTGGAATGCACGCTCGACCGGCGCCCGCGCCGGGTGGTCGAGACCGAGGCGATCGCTGCCTCGCGCGCGGCCATCTCCACGGCGATGCAGGCGCACGGCCTGCGCGAGGCGTCATGAGCGGGCCGCAGGCATGATCGACGACACCGCGCGCGGCATGATCTCGGTGTGGATGGGCACGACCACGCAATCGCCGCAGGCGTTCGAGCGCTATCTCGACGGCATGGAAGCGAGCGGTTCGGGCTGCCCGGCGCATCGCGACTTCGGCTGCGACTTTCTCGATGCGGATTTCTTCATCGCCTATGCCACCGCCGGGCATCGGCGCGTGCCGATCGAGGAACTGGTGCGGGAAGTAGACACGCATACGCCGCAGACCGAACGCGCGATCCTCGCGCGCTGTCATGAGCTCGGCGTGATCGAAGGCAATGCGCTGTATTTCTACGACCACGCCGTTTTCCACGAAGCGCAGCCCGGGCGGCGTTACAACGAGTTGTATTTCATCGGCAACTTCGCCAACCCGCGCCAAGCCCGCTAGGCGCGGCCGTCGGCCGAATGCTCAGTCGCGCAGGCCCAGCCGTTGCCGGACTTCCTGCGCGACCCGCGCGGTTTCGCGCAACGGCGTCACCGGGTAGGCCGACAAGCGTTGGTCGAAGGGCCGTACGCGGCCGAGGCTGAGCAGGCTGTCGACGAAACGGCCCGGGCGGCCGTCGACGCGCTCGATGCCGAAGGCGAACACCGGCACGCGCGTGGCCGCGGCTTCCGACAGCATGTTGACCGAGTCGGCGGTGCAGACGATGCGGTCGGCCCAGCCGAGCAGGCCGGGATACGGGTTGCTGCCCTCGCCGGGCTCGTACCAGGACACCCGCGGCAGGCGTGCCAGACGCTGGCGCAGGCGCGCGCGGATCTCGACCGGCGTGCGTCGCGAGGTGGTCGCCAACAGGCTGCCCGACTCGCGTTCGAGCAGGGTCTGCAACTGCGTCGCCAGCACGTCGAACGCGGCCTGGTCGAACTTCGCGTGCGCGCTCGGGCCGCCGAGCAACAAGGCCGTACGCGGCCCGGGCAGGGCGCCGAACGCGGGAAAGGCGCTGCGCGCGCCGGCCAGCCACAGGTCGTCGACCGGGTTGAGGCTGCCGAGCAGGGTGACGACGTTGCTGCCGTGCAGGCCGTCGTGCTCGGGCGCGATCACCAGGTCCCAGTGTTTCGGCGAGATGCGCGGGTCGAGGATCTGCACCGCCGCGCAGCCGTCGCCGCGCAGCAGCCGGGTGGCCAGCGCGGCCTGGCGGCCGCAACCGATCACCAGCGCCGGGCAGGCGCCGCGGGCGCGAACGAATTCGGGGCCGAAGGCCTGGCCGGCGCCAGGCAGGCACCGTGGCGAGGCCCAGCGCCAGGGCGCACGCGGGCTCAGCGTCCAATCGATCGCCGGCCGGCCCAGGGCCTGGGTCAGGGCATTGGCTTGGCGCTGATTGCCGGCATGGCCGTCGGTCAGGATCCAGGTTGCAGCCGTGGAGCTAGTTTTGGCAGAAAGACCGTTTCGTTGCACAGATGCGCTTAATCCGTTCCGGGATTGTCGGTTCTAAGGTCAGATTGAGACTCTACACTTCGTCTCCCGATCAATGCCCAGCGCGGCAGCCTCATGGAGAAGACGATGTCCAGGCCCCTGAACGACGAAGCCCTCGATCAACTGTTCCGCACCGCCCGCACGCATAACGAGCTCGGCGGCGAGGTCAGCGACGAGACGCTGCGCCAGCTGTACGACCTGGTCAAATGGGCGCCGACCAGCGCCAACGGCTCGCCGGCGCGCTTCGTGTTCGTGAAGTCGGCGCAGGCCAAGGAAAAGCTGCGCCCGGCCCTGTCGGAAGGCAACCTGGCCAAGACCATGGCTGCCCCGGTCACGGTGATCGTCGCCCACGACCTGGAGTTCCACGACAAGCTGCCCTACCTGTTCCCGCATGCCGATGCCCGCAGCTGGTTTGCCGGCAACGACGAGCACATCCGCACCACCGCGTTCCGCAACGGCAGCCTGCAGGGCGCCTACCTGATCCTCGCGGCGCGTTCGCTCGGCCTGGACACCGGCGCGATGTCGGGCTTCGACAACGCCAAGGTCGACGAGGCCTTCTTCGCCGGCACCCAGGTCAAGTCCAACTTCCTGATCAACCTCGGCGTTGGTGCGCCGGCGGCGCTGTTCCCGCGTTCGCCGCGCCTGCCGTTCGACGAAGCCGCGCGCATCGATTGAGGCGTGCGCGCCGCCACGCTTCCGGCGCGGGCCGAAGCCGGCCCGCGCTTGCTTGCGCAATAGTGCCGTGATGTCGTTACCCCCGACCCATACGATCCATCCCCTTACGACTCCATTCGAGGAACTCACCATGAAGCGCATCCTGCTTGCCGCTGCCCTGGGCCTGGCCTTCGCCGGCACCGCCAGCGCCGCCGCCGTGACCTACAAGATCGACCCCAACCACACCGACGTGGTGGTCGGCTGGAGCCACTTCGGCTTCTCCAACCCGGTCGCGCATTTCGGCAAGGTCGACGGCACTATCACCTACGATCCGGCCAAGCCGGCGGCGTCCTCGGTGCAGGTGACCATCCCGTTGGACGGCCTGGATTCGCACGTGCCGGATTTCGACGAGCACCTCAAGAGCGCCGATTTCTTCGACGCCGAGAAATTCCCGACCATCACCTTCAAGAGCACCAAGGTCGAAGCGGCCGGCGACAAGAAGCTCAAGGTGAGTGGCGAGCTGACCGTGCACGGCGTGACCAAGCCGGCCGTGCTCGACGTCACCATCAACAAGATCGGCGAGCAGCCGATGGCCAAGCGCGCCGCCGCCGGTTTCGACGCCAGCACCACGCTCAAGCGCAGCGATTTCGGCCTCGGCAAGTACGCGCCGAACGTCAGCGACGAAGTCAGCATCCGCATCACCACCGAAGCGTTGGTGCCCAAGCCCGAAGCCAAGAAGTAAGCGCGACCCCATGATCATCGAACGTCCATCCAGCGCCCGCGGCCAGGTCCAGGCGGGTTGGCTAGACAGCCGCCACACGTTCTCGTTCGGCGGCTATTACGACCCGGCCTGGATGGGCTTCGGTGCCTTGCGCGTGATCAACGAAGACCGCGTCGAAGCCGGCGCGGGCTTCGCGCCGCATCGCCACGCCAATATGGAAATCCTCAGCTACGTGCTGAGCGGCCGCCTGTCGCACAAAGGCAGCGCCGACGACGGCGGCGTCATCGGCCCCGGCGAGCTGCAGTGGATGAGCGCCGGTCACGGCGTCGAACACAGCGAGTACAACGGCTCCGACAGCGAGCCGGTGCATTTCCTGCAGATCTGGGTCCAGCCCGACCGGCTCAACGCCCAACCCGCCTACGCCAAGCGCGAGGCGGCCGAAGCGCGCGACGGCGAGTTCGTTCTCCTGGCCTCGCGCGACGGCGCCCACGGCGGCCTGCCGGTGCGCCAAGACCTGCGCCTGTATTCGCTGGCCCTGGCGCCCGGGTCCAGCGCGCGACGCCTGCTCGACGCGGGACGGCTGTATTGGCTGCAGGTCGCGCGGGGGCGGGTCGAGGTGGGCGGACGCACGCTCGAAGCCGGCGATGCGCTGGGGTTTCGCGAAGAATCGGTCGAGCTGGTGTCGACCGGGTTGGGCGATACGACGGCGGAGCTGTTGTTCTTCGATCTGCCGCCGGTGGGGTGAAGCGCAAGGGCAAGAATCAAGAGCAAATCCCCCCTGGCCCCCTTTTTCAAAGGGGGGAACCCGTTACGGGGATTTCGCCGATCTGAGCCTTGATCGCTTCGATCAATCTTTAGCTGATCGAGCCGTTCGCTTCGTCGTTACGAGATCAAGAGCACCCGGAGGCGACCAAGCCGCCAGTGCTGCCATACCCACCAGAAGGATTCCCCCCCTTTGAAAAAGGGGGCTGGGGGGGATTTGCTCCTAACGTACCCAACCCGGCCGCCGAGCTCCGTACACGGCCCGACCCCGCAACGCTGCTAAACTGCCACCCCCGCGTCGCCATCCGTCGTCCCTCATGACCGCAGCCAACGCCCATCCCACCCAGGCCAACGCCGAGCAGCGCTATACCGTCACGCGCGCCGACCTGCCGTTGAGCTGCCCGCTGCCGTCGATGGCGCTGTGGAACTCGCATCCGCGCGTGTACCTGCCGATCGAGGCCGAGCGCGAATGCCAGTGCCCGTACTGCGGCGCGCATTTCACCCTGGTCGACGACTGATCGCGGCCGCGTGACACCGCCCACGCCGACCATGCGCCGGCTGACGGTGATGCAATTGCTGCCGAAGCTGGAATCCGGCGGCGTCGAACGTTCGACTCTCGAAGTCGCCGAAGCGTTGGTGCGCGCCGGCCACCGCGCCATCGTGGTCTCGGCCGGCGGCCGCCTGGTGCCGCAACTCGTCGCCTCGGGCGCCGAACACATCGAACTGGCGATCGGGCGCAAATCGCCTTCGACCCTGCGCCATGGCTTCACCTTGCGCCGGCTGTGGGCCGAACACTCGGTCGACATCGTCCACGCGCGTTCGCGCCTGCCTGCCTGGATCGGCCTGCTGGCCTGGCGCGGCATGGACGAGGCGACGCGGCCGCGCTTCGTAACCACTGTGCATGGGCTCAATTCGCCGTCGCGCTACAGCGCGGTGATGACCCGGGGCGAACGCACCATCTGCGTCTCGCGCACGGTCCGCGACTACGTGCTCGAACACTATCCCGATACCGACCCGGACAAGCTGCGCATCATTGCGCGCGGCATCGACCCGGCGGCGTTCCCGCACGCGCCCTGGCCCGATCCGCAGGCGCGGGCCTGGGCCGCGGCGCGGCATCCCGCGCTCGCCGGCGACGGCCCCTTGTTGCTGTTGCCCGGACGCGGTACGCGCCTGAAGGGCCATGCCGATGCGCTGGCCTTGCTCGCCGCGATCCGCGCCGACGGCCGCGATGCGCGGCTGTGGCTGCCGGGCGCGCGCGAAGCCGGGCGCGAGGCGTATATCGTCGAACTGGAACAGGCCGCGCAGCAACTCGGCATCGGCGAGGCGATCGCCTTCACCGCACCGACCGACGAGATTGCCCGCGCCTATGCCGCGAGCGATCTGGTCCTGCAGCTCTCGCGCAAACCCGAGGCCTTCGGCCGCACCGTGGTCGAAGCCTTGTCCTGCGGGCGTGCGGTGGTCGGTTGGAATTACGGCGGTGTCGGCGAGCTGCTGACCCAGTTGCAGCCGCGCGGCGCGGTCGCGCCGTTCGACCTGCAGGCCCTGCGCGCGGCGGCTTGCGAATTGCTAACGCAAGCGCCCGCGGCTGTGGATACGATGGCGTTTTCCCTGCGGGCGATGCAGGAGGCCACGCTTGCCGTCTATGCCGAACTCGTCGATGCCTCACACCGCGCCTGATCCGGCGACGGCTTCGTCCGGGCCGCCGCCCGCCGAGGCACCTCATGCGATCGTCGGCTGGCGCTGGGCGCCGGCCTGGATCCTGGCCTATGTCGCGCTGTTGTTCGCGCCGGGCTATGCCGAAACCGTACTCACCCTCGGTGCGCTGACCGCCTTGGTGCGACTGGTGCTGGTGCGCTTCAACACCGGCGCGCGCCTGCTCAGCGATCCGGCCTGGGTGCTGACCAGCGCCCTGTTCGCGGCGTACTGGTTGCCGGAACTGATCTCGGCCACCGATGCGGTCGACCCCGGGCGCGCCTTGCGCGAGGCCGCAGTCGATCTGCGCTATCTGCCGTTCCTGTGGTTGGTCGCGGCGGCGGTCGCAACCCGGCAGGGGCAACGCACCACCTTCGGCGGCCTGGCCATCATCATCGGCCTGTGGACCGTCGACGCCTTGCTGCAAGGCCTCACCGGCACCAGCCCGCTGTTCTTCGGCATCGACTCGCTGAAGCAGGCGATCAGCGGCCACGGCATGTGTTCGGACGCCGAGATCGCCAGTGTCGACCGCCTCAGCGGCGTGCTCGGCCCGTGCAATCTCAAGCTCGGCCAGGTGATCGCGAGCTTCTCGCCGTTCGTGCTGTACGCGGTCGGCCGCCGTTTCCGTCTCGGCGGTTGGTTGGTCGCAGCGGCAGCAGTAGGCGTGGTCGTGGTGCTGGCCGGCTCGCGCGCGTCGTGGATCACCTACGGCCTGGTGCTGGTGCTGTCGGGTTGGCGCCTGCTCGGCTGGAAACGCCTGCTCGGCGTATTTGCGTTCGGCGTGCTGGCACTGGCGGTGCTCGACCAGACCAGCCCGCAGGTGCACGACCGCCTCGCCCGCACCGCGCACATCGTCAGCGCCGACGTCGAAGGCCTCGACAGCGCGCTGTCGGGGCGCACGCGCATCTGGCGCGCGGCGCTGTGCATGGTCGGCGAGCATCCGCTCAACGGCGTCGGCGCGCGCGGCTTCCGCGAAGCCTTCCCGGCCTGCGACCCGCAACCCGGGCGCACCACGTCCTGGGGCGAAGGCCCGGCGCTGCATGCGCACCAGTTGCTGCTCGAAGTGCTCGCCGAAACCGGCGCTTTCGGCTTGTTGCTGTGGCTGGCCGGCGCCGCATTGGCCTGGCGCGCGTGGGCGGTCGCCGACGTGCGCGCGCGCGAAGCCGCGCGGCCGGCGATGCTGGCCCTGCTGGTGACGGTGTTCCCGTTCAACACCCACCTGGCCTTCTATTCGACTTTCTGGGGCGGGCTGACCTTGCTGTTGGCGGCCTTGTACGCCGGCAGCCTGCTGGCGCAGCCGCCGGACGAGGGCGACGCGACGGCGTAAGCGGTCGCGTTGTTCTGGTCCCGACCGGGCCGATCAGGCCGGAGCGTTGTCGACGGGCTTCTTGTACGGCGAACGCAGCCCCGGCGGGCGGCGCTTGAAGCGGCGGTGGATCCACAGGTACTGGCTCGGCGCTTCGCGCACCATCGCCTCGATCTGGGCGTTGACGCGGGTGCTGTCCTGCGTGGCATCGCTGGACGGGAACTCGGCCAGCGGTGCGCCGACGCGCAATATGTAATCGGCGCCCTCGCGGCGATGGAAGAACGGCACCACCGCGCAGCCGCTGAGGCGCGCGAACTGGTGGGTGGCGGTGATCGTCGCCGCCGGCACGCCGAAGAACGGCGCGAACACCGTGTCCTTGCCGCGCATGTCCTGGTCTGGCGCATACCACAGGAAGCCGCCCTGCTTGAGGTGGCGCATCGCCGGACGGATCTCTTCGTTGGTGAACATGGCCGCGGCGTAGCGCAGGCGGCCGCGCTTGACCGCCCATTCCATGACCGGGTTGCGGTGCTTGCGGTACATGCCGGCCAGCGGCAAGTGGTCGCACATCAGCCGCCCGCACATCTCCAGGGTCATGAAATGGCCGGAGATCATCAGCACGCCGCGTCCGGCCGCGCGCACCTCGTCGAGCCGCTCCAGGCCTTCGATGCGCACCGTGCGCCGCATCGGCGCGACCCCGCCCCACCAGGCGCGGGCGAATTCGAAGAAGCCGATGCCGAGATCGCGGAAGCTTTGCCGCAGCAGGGTTTCGCGCTCGGCCTCGGTCTTTTCCGGGAAGCACAGGGCCAGGTTGATGCGGGCCGCGCGTCGGCGCTGGCCCGCCACGCGCAGGGCGAAGACCCCGATCAGGCGGCCGAGCGCACGTTGCAGGCCCCAGGGCAGGCGCGCGCCGAAACACATCGCGGCCAGCGCGAGCCACATCGGCCACAGGCGCGGCACCAGCAGGGAAGGGCGAGGGGGCAGGACAGGTTCGGCCATGGCCATAGTTTATGCGGTGAGCGTGCAGTGCCGGTGCAATACGGGCCACGAGCGCGACCGCGGCGGGCATCCGCACGTCGGGGTTCGATGCCGGCGGTGTGTGGTTTGCGCTGCGCTGCGGGCCTCGCAGCCTCCGCGCCGATGAGCTGCGAATGCCCGCGTATCGCCGGTTCTGCGCATCCGGTCGAGTCCGGTACGGTGCGCGATGACGGCATCCACGACCGGATCACCTCCGCAAGCTTTATCCTTGTCGGATGCGGAAGGACTTGATCGAGCGCCTGTTGCGCGGCCTGTATTCGGTCGCGCTGTATCTGTTGGCGCCGGTGACGATCTATCACCTGATCTGGCGCGGTTTCCGCCAGCCGGCCTATTTCCAGCGCTGGCTCGAGCGTTACGCGATCTATCGCGGCCCCGCGCAGACCCGCACCCTGTGGCTGCACGCGGTCTCGGTCGGCGAGGTCAACGCCGCGATTCCGCTGGTGAACGCCTTGCGCCGCGGCCGTCCCGATTTGCGCCTGCTGGTGACCACGATCACCCCGACCGGTTCGGACCGCGCGCGTTCGGCCTGGGGCGATTCGGTCGAGCACGTGTATCTGCCTTACGACCTGCCCGGCGCGGTCGGGCGTTTCCTGCGCCATCACCAGCCCTGCGCGGCGCTGATCATGGAAACCGAGTTGTGGCCGAACCTGTTGTTCGGCTGCCGCGACCGCGGTATTCCGGCCTATATCCTCAATGCGCGCCTGTCGGAGCGTTCGCTGCGCGGCTATCGCGTGTTGGCGCCCTTGGTGGGGCGCGCCCTGCGCACGGTGCGCACGGTGGCGGCGCAGTCGCGCGCCGACGGCGAGCGTTTCGTCGAACTCGGCGCGCGCCCCGAGCAAGTCACCGAGACCGGCAACCTCAAGTTCGACGTCAACGTGCCCGACGCACTCGACGAGTTTGCGCTCGAATGCCACCGCCACACCGGCGAACGGCCGGTGTGGATCGCGGCGAGCACGCACGAGGACGAAGAGGCCGCGACCGTGACCATGCATCGGCGCCTGCGCGAGCGTTTCCCCGACCTGCTGCTGTTGTGGGCGCCGCGCCATCCGGAACGCTTCCGGGTCGTCGCCGAACATGCCCGCAGCGCCGGCTGGCAGGTGTCGACGCGTTCGCGCGCGCGCTGGCCGCAGCCGGGCGACGATGTCTTCGTCATCGACACCCTCGGCGAACTGATGAGCTTCTACGCCTGTGCCGACGTCGCTTTCGTCGGCGGCAGCCTGCAGGCGATCGGCGGGCACAACCTGCTCGAACCGGCCGCGACCGGCACCCCGATCGTGACCGGCCCGCACCTGCACAACTTCGTCGAGATCGCGCAGCGCCTGGAAACCGCCGGTGCCTTGCGGATCGGCGCCGACGCCGAAGCGGTCGAGGCCGCGGTCGAGCGCCTGCTGGCCGACCCGATCGAACGCGCCAAGATGATCGACGCCGGCCGCGCTCTGGTCGAACTGGGCCGTGGCGCGCTGGCCCGCACCATGGCCTTGCTGCAGCCGGCCTTGCCGCCGCTGCGCTGAGCGCAGTGCATCCACCCCTGTAGGAGCGGCGTAAGCCGCGACCGCGGGGCGGGCGGAAACGCCATCGGCGTCGTAAATCGTCGACGCGAAATACCGGCACGCGGGTAGGAGCGGCGTAAGCCGCGAGCGCGAACCCGCAACCATTGCGCAGCCATCCGCAGAGCGTCGTATTCGCAGCGGTGCCCGCGGTTGCACGGTCGTTGCCAGGGCGCGGTCGCGGCTCGCGCCGCTCCTACCCTGGTCCCCTGACGGCCGCTGCTCTTAGGAGTAGGAGCGGCGCAAGCCGCGACCGCGAATCCGCATCCATTGCGCCGCCGTCCGCGGAGCCTCGTCTTCGCAGCGGTGCCCGTGGTCGCGTCGTCGTTGCCAGGGCGCGGTCGCGGCTTGCGCCGCTCCTACAGGGGAAGAAGGCGCGGCCACAAACGAAAAAACCGCCGGTGGGCCGGCGGTTTTTCGTGGGGCTCCGAAGGTATCCGGATCGCCGGTTTACTGCGCCCGCGGCGGTGCCAGGTTGGTCGCCGCGTCGGCGGTCAGCAGGCGGTTGATGTCCTGCACGTCGGCGACGTCGAGCGAGCCGGCGGCCTGTTCCAGCAACAGGCGATTCTGCAGGTAGTTGTACTTGGACTGGGCATAGGCCTGCTGGGCTTCCAGCAAGGTGCGCTGGTTGTTCAACACGTCCAGCACGGTGCGGGTGCCGACTTCCAGGCCGACCTGCGAGGCGTCGTAGGCGGCCTGCGCCGAGACCAGGGCGAGGCGGCGCGCTTCGACTTCGCTGATGCCGGCGACCAGGGTCTGGTAGGCGTTGCGGGTGGTGCGCACGAGCAGACGCTTCTGGCGTTCGAGTTCGTCCTGGGCGGCGTCGCGACGCGCCAGGGCCTGGCGCACGCCGGACTGGATGCGGCCGCCCGCGTACAACGGGACCGACAGTTCCAGGCCGATGCTCGGGCCGTGGTTGGCATTGCCGGGTGCGTTCATGGTCTGGCCCATGAAGGTGCGGTCGCCCCAGCTGGCGTTGTCGCCGTAGCTGCCGTTCAAGCTCAGCGTCGGCCAATGGCCGGCGCGCGCGGTTTCCACGCCGATTTCGGCGGCGCGCACCTGCAAGTCCTGCGCGCGCAGCGAAGGATTGTTCTGCACGGCATTGTTGACCCAGCCTTCGACGTCCTGCGCTTCCGGCAGGTTCGGCTTGAAGTCGGCCGGCAAGGCCTTGAGCGCGCGCACCGGTTGGCCGGTGATCTGGCTCAGGCCCTGGTAGGCGTCTTCGACCGCGTTGCGCGCGGTGATGGTGCCGGCGCGGGCGGTGTCGTACTGGGCGCGCGCTTCGTGCACGTCGGTGATCGGCGCCAGGCCGACTTCCAGGCGCTTGGAGGCGTAGTCGAACTGCTTTTGCAGCGCGGTTTCGGCGGCTTCGGCGGCGGCGAGGTTCTCCAGCTTGACCAGTACGTCGAAGTAGGCCGCCGAGGTGCGCGTGATCAGTTCCTGGCTGGCCGATTCGAGGGTGAAGTCGCTGGCCTGGCTGATCGCATTCTGACCCTGGTAGGTCTTGATGCTGGCGCGGTTGTAGATCATCTGGCTCGCGGCGAGCGAGTAGTTGCGCGAGGTGCTGTCGGAGCGAACATCGACGCCGGCCGGGATCGGGTCCGGATCGGTCGGATCGCTGCTGCCCGAACCGCCTTCGCTGGTGGTGCGGCTGCGGGTCAACCGCGCCGTGCCCGACAAGGACGGCAGCAACGCGGCGCGGGCCTGGATGCGGTCTTCCTTGGTCGCCAGACGGTTGGATTCGGCCGCCGACAGCTGCGGGTCGCCCTGGCGCGCGAGTTCATAGGTCTGCAGCAAGTCTTCCGCCGACGCGACGGCCGGCAGCAGGGATAAGGCCAGGGCAAGAACGAGAGGGCGGCGGGTCATGCGGCTTCCTTGAGCGTTCAGAACTCGAAGGCAGGCGCGGGGGCCGCGCCGACGAGATAGGGGAGGTCGGTTTCGAACAACGATTGGATGCGCACAGCGTTGACATCGTTGCGTTCGCCGGCGGTGACCCGCAGTCCTTCCATGGCCGGCGAACGGCCGCGGACGACGAACAAACGGCCGTTGGGCTGCAACCACTGCAACCACTGCGGCGGAATTTCCGAGACCGCGCCGGTCACGCAGATCGCGTTGAAGCGGCGGTCGGTGCGGTAAGTCAGGGCGTCGGCATCGACGACCTGGACGTTGTTGATCGATTGCGCGGCCAGGCGCTTGCGCGCGGTCGCGGCGAGGTCGGCGTGGCATTCCAGGCTGACCACTTCGCGGGCGAGGCGGCCGAGGCAGGCGGTCAGGTAGCCGCTGCCGGTGCCGATCTCGAGCACGTCGTCGGTCGGGTCGACCGCGAGCGACTGCAGCGTGCGGCCTTCGAGCACCGGCTTCATCATGAATTCGCCGTGCGCCAACGGCAGCTGCACGTCGGTATAGGCCAGATTGCGGTGCGCTTCGTCGACGAAGGCCTCGCGCGGCAAAGCGGCCAGCACATCGAGCACGCGCGGGTCGAGCACGTCCCACGGCCGAACCTGTTGTTCGACCATCAGTTCACGTGCTTTTGCGTAATCGAGCGTAGTCATCGGGGCGTCTTCATGTTGCGTGGGAACTGCGAATTCTACCGGGACCACGCGACCCCCGGAGCAAAAGAATTAACCACGCCCGGGCCCGGGCTTAGTGCCGAAAGTCACCGGAACTCTCGGCACCGTGCGGGTTTCGGGCCGTGCCAAGGCGGTTTCAGCGCTCGCGGCGGGCATAGGCGCGCAGGAACATCGTCACCGAGGCGTCGATGTGCGCGCGCACCTCGGTCCGGCCCGGCGCGCCGCAGCCGAACATCAGCAAAGCGTGCGGTTCGCCCTTGACCAGGCAGAAGAACTGCGGCGCGGCGCGGGGCACGTCGTCGATTTCCAACTCGCCGGCCTCGACCCGGCGCTGCAGCAAGGCGGTGAATTCGTCGTGCAGGCGCTGCGGCCCGGCCTCCCAGAACATCTTCGACAGCGGCGATTGGGCGACCTGGGGCGAGCACAACAGACGATGAATCTGGATCGCCTCGGGCGAGCTGACCATCTCGTAGAAGGCGTTGGCGATCGCCAGCAGGCGCTCGCGCAGCGGCGTGGCCGGGTCGGGCACGAACATCAGCGGCGGCAGGTGCTGCTCGCAATACGCCTTGACCGCGGCGCCGAACAGGGTCTCTTTGTCGCCGAAATGGCTATAGACGGTGAGCTTGGAGACCCCGGCCCCGGCGGCGATCTGGTCCATGCTGACCCCGTCGAAGCCGTCGACCAGGAACAGCCGTTTGGCCGCGTCGAGGATTGCGTTGCGCTTGCTGAGGTCCTTCGGGCGGCCTGGGCCGGCCGGCTTGGCCGGCGGCGTCGGGGGGCTGGAGGGTCGGGGCGAGGACATAGGGAATACTGGACTACCGGGTTCGTTATTTATACAGTACTGGCAAGTACATTAATTCGCGATGAGGCCAACCGCAATGCGCCACCGGACTTTTACCGCCGCGCCCACCGCTCCGATGCTGTTCGGCGCGGCGCTCATGCTGGTCCTGACGGCCTGCGGCAACGGCCCACAGGTCGAAGAGTCCCCGCGGCCGGTGCTGGTCGCCCGCCCGGGCGGTGCGGTCAACGGGGTCTCGGCCTTCGCCGGCGAGGTCCGGGCCCGCGAGGAGAGCCCGCTGTCGTTCCGGGTCGGCGGCAAGCTGATCGAGCGCAAGGTCGACGTCGGCGCCCATGTTGCCGCAGGCCAGGTGCTGGCGATACTCGACGCCGGCGATCTGGAGGCCCAGGCGCGCGCGGCCCAGGCCCAGCTCGCCGCTGCCGAGGCCGATTACGGCCGCGCCCGTGCCGACCAGGTGCGTTATTCGCAGCTGGCCAAGGACCAACTGGTCAGCCGTTCGACCCAGGACGCCCAGGACGCCGCGGCCAAAGCTGCGCTCGGCCAGGTCAACGCCGCCCGCGCCAACCTCGAGGTCGCGCGCAACCAGTCCGCCTACACCCATCTGCGTGCGCCGAGCGCCGGCGTGATCGCGAGCCGCAGCGCCGAGGCCGGCCAGGTGGTCGCCGCCGGCCAGCAGGTGTTCGCGCTGGCCGCCGACGGCGCCCGCGAAGTCGCCTTCGCCGTGCCCGAGGGTGCGATCGCGACCTTCAAGCCGGGCCAGCAGGTCTTGATCGAACTGTGGTCGCAATCCGGCCAGCGCTGGCCGGGCCGGGTCCGCGAAGTGTCGCCGGCGGCCGATCCGGCCTCGCGCACCTACGCCGCGCGGGTCACCGTCGACGCGCCGGCCGGCACCCTGGAACTGGGCCAGAGCGCGCGCATCTACCTGCCCAACCACGCCGCCAGCGGGCTCAGCGTGCCGCTCGCGGCCGTGCAGCGCAGCGCCAACGGCACGGCCGTATTCGTCGCCGACCTCAAGAGCGGCACGGTCAAGCTGCGGCCGGTGCAGACGGGAGCCTACGGCCCCGAGCGGGTGCCGGTGAGTTCGGGCCTGCAGCCCGGCGACTGGATCGTCGCCGCCGGCGGCCACCTGCTGCGCGACGGCCAGAAAGTCGTCGCCGTCGACCGCGACAACCACCCGGTTGAGCGCTGATCGCTGCGACGTTGAGCGTTAACCGCCTCCGCGACTCCGACCAGGCCGGCCATGCCCTCGCGCGACCGCCCGCACTCTCACCCCAACCCTGTCCCGCCGCCGGGACAGGGGCCTACGAAGTGAGCTGATCCATGCGCTTCAATCTTTCCGAATGGGCCCTGCGCCATCGCAGCCTGATCGTCTACGCCATGCTGGTGCTGGCTATCGCCGGTGCGATGTCCTACCTGCGCCTGGGCCGCAGCGAGGACCCGGCCTTCACCTTCAAGGTGATGGTGGTGCGCACCCTGTGGCCCGGCGCGACCGCAGAGGAAGTCTCGCGCCAGGTCACCGAGCGCATCGAGAAGAAACTCATGGAGACCGGCGAGTACGAGTTCATCCGCTCGTACTCGCGCGCCGGCGAATCGCAGGTGATCTTCGCCGCGCGCGATTCGATGCGCTCCAGCGAGATCGGGCCGTTGTGGTACCAGGTGCGCAAGAAGATCGGCGACATCCGTCCGACCTTGCCCAGCGACGTGGTCGGCCCGTTCTTCAACGACGAATTCGGCGACACCTTCGGCAACATCTACGCGCTGACCGGCGAGGGCTTCGACTACGCCGTGCTGAAGGACTACGCCGAGCGCGTGCAACTGGCGCTGCAAAGCCAGACCGACGTCGGCAAGATCGAACTGATCGGCGTGCAGGACGAAAAGATCTGGGTCGAGCTGTCCAACGTGAAGCTATCGACCCTGGGCGTGCCGGCGCAGGCGGTGCAGGAAGCGCTGAATCAGCAGAACGCGTTGGCCCCGGCCGGTTTCTTCGAGACCCCGACCAGCCGGGTGCCCTTGCGCGTCGGCGGCCAGTTCACCTCGGTCGAACAGATCCGCGAGTTCCCGATCCGCGTCGGCGACCGCACCTTCCGCCTGGCCGACGTGGCCGACGTGCGTCGCGGCTTCTCCGACCCGCCGCAGCCGCGCATGCGCTTCATGGGCCAGGACGCGATCGGTATCGGCGTGTCGATGAAGCAGGGCGGCGACATCCTGCAGCTCGGCAAGACCCTGGAATCGGAATTCGCGCGGCTGCAGAAAACCCTGCCGGCCGGCATGGAACTGCGCAAGGTCGCCGACCAGCCCGCCGCGGTCGAGGAATCGGTCGGCGAGTTCGTGCGCGTGCTCGCCGAGGCGGTCGCGATCGTGTTGCTGGTGAGCTTCTTCTCGCTCGGCCTGCGCACCGGACTGGTGGTGGCGCTGTCGATTCCGCTGGTGCTGGCGATGACCTTCGCGGTCATGGATTTCTTCGGCGTCGGCCTGCACAAGATTTCGCTGGGCGCGCTGGTGTTGGCGCTCGGCTTGCTGGTCGACGACGCGATCATCGCGGTGGAGATGATGGCGATCAAGATGGAGCAGGGCTTCGACCGCCTGCGCGCCGCCGCGTTCGCCTGGGACAGCACCGCCTTCCCGATGCTGACCGGCACCCTGGTCACCGCGGCCGGCTTCCTGCCGATCGCGACCGCTGCCTCGAGCACCGGCGAATACACCCGATCCCTGTTCCAGGTGGTGACCATCGCCTTGCTGGTGTCGTGGATCGCCGCGGTCGCCTTCATTCCCTTCCTCGGCGACAAACTGCTGCCCGACTACGGCCATGCTGCGGCGCCGCCGAAGCCCGGTTCGCTGGCCGCGCGCTGGCACGACGCGCGCGTGGCCTGGGCCGAGCGCCTGCCGATGTTCGCCAGCGTGATCGCGCCGAAGCCGCCGATCGACGGCCACGCCCACGATCCCTATGAATCCAAGTTCTACGTGCGATTCCGCGGCTGGGTGACCTGGTGCGTGCGCCGGCGCTGGCTGGTGATCGGCATCACCGTCGGCGCCTTCCTGCTGTCGGTGTTCATGTTCCGCTTCGTGCCGCAGCAGTTCTTCCCGGACTCGGTGCGCCCGGAGCTGATGGTCGACATGGAGCTGGCCGAAGGCAGTTCGCTGCGCCAGACCGGCGAACAGGTCCAGCGCCTGGAAGCCATGCTCAAGCAGCGCAAGGACCTGGCCAACTACGTGTCCTACGTCGGCACTGGCTCGCCGCGTTTCTATCTGCCGCTCGACCAACAGCTGCCGGCGGCGAACTTCGCCCAGTTCGTGCTGATGCCGAAGGACTTGCAGGCCCGCGAAACCCTGCGCACTTGGATCATCCAGGACGTGGCGCCGCGCTTCCCCGAACTGCAGTTGCGGGTGACGCGACTGGAGAACGGCCCGCCGGTCGGTTATCCGGTGCAGTTCCGCGTGTCCGGCGAGCACATCGACCAGGTGCGCAAGATCGCCAACCAGGTGCGCGAGAAGATCCGCGCCAACCCGCACGTGGCCAACGTCAATCTCGACTGGGACGAGCCGAGCAAGGTCGTCCGTCTGCAGGTCGACCAGGAGCGCGCGCGTGCGCTCGGCATCAGCTCGGCCCAGCTGTCGCAGTTCCTGTCGAGTTCGCTGTCGGGCTCGCACATCAGCACCTACCGCGAAAGCAACGAGCTGATCGAGATGCTGCTGCGCGGCCCCGACCAGGAGCGCCTGCAGCTCGACATGCTCGGCAGCCTGATGGTGCCGACCGGCAACAACCGCAGTGTGCCGCTGACCCAGATCGCCACCCTCGAGTACGGATTCGAGGAAGGCATCATCTGGCATCGCGACCGCCTGCCGACCATGACCGTGCGCGCCGACATCTACGACGGCACCCAGCCTTCGAGCGTGATGGCGCAGATTTCGCCGACCCTGGACGGACTGCGCGCCAAGCTGCCGTACGGCTATTCGATCGACATCGGCGGCAGCGTCGAGGACTCGGCGCGCGGGCAGAAGTCGATCAACGCCGGTATGCCGCTGTTCCTGTTCGCGGTGTTCACCCTGTTGATGGTGCAACTGCGCAGCTTCTCGCGCAGCTTCATGGTGCTGTTGACCGCGCCGCTGGGCCTGATCGGCGTGACCCTGTTCCTGCTGGTGTTCCGGGTGCCATTCGGCTTCGTCGCGATGCTCGGCACGATCGCGCTGGCCGGCATGATCATGCGCAACTCGGTGATCCTGGTCGACCAGATCGAACAGGATCGCAGCGAAGGGCACGAGCCCTGGAAGGCCATCGTCGATGCGACCGTGCGGCGATTCCGCCCGATCGTGTTGACCGCGCTGGCGGCGATCCTGGCGATGATTCCGCTGTCGCGCAGCGCTTTCTTCGGTCCGATGGCGGTGGCGATCATGGGCGGCCTGATGGTCGCGACCGCGCTGACCTTGTTGTTCCTGCCGGCGCTGTACGCGGCGTGGTTCCGGATCAAGGTGCCGAACGAGGCGTGAGACCTGCCCTCACCCCAACCCCTATCCCATGAATGGGAGAGGGGCTAAGGCACAGGGTTTGGCGTCGAACTTATCCGTCGCACCGAGCACTCCCTCTCCCGTTTACGGGAGAGGGCTGGGGTGAGGGCAGTCGGCATCGCAATGGCGTCGCGAGCCTGAGTTTCGCGTGCCCTCACCCCAACCCCTCTCCCATGAATGGCAGAGGGGCCAAGGCAGAGCCGTATTGCCTCAGGCGTGCTCGACGCTGAAGGCCAAGGTCGCGTCGATCGCCCGCTTCCAGCCCGCATACAAACGCTCGCGCTCGGCTTCCAGCATCTGCGGTTCGAAGCTGCGCTCGACCTGCCATTGCTGGGCAATCTGTTCGCGGCTTTCCCAGAATCCGACCGCCAAACCCGCCAGGTATGCCGCGCCGAGCGCGGTGGTCTCGCTGACCCGCGGGCGCTTCAAGGGCACGTCGAGAATGTCGGCCTGGAATTGGGCGGTGAAATCGTTGGCGATGGCGCCGCCGTCGGCGCGCAGGGATTTCAGTTCGATGCCCGAATCGGCCTGCATCGCGCTCAGCACGTCGCGAGTCTGGTAGGCCAGCGATTCGAGCACGGCGCGGACGAAGTGCTCCTTGCTGGTGCCGCGGGTCAAGCCGAACATCGCGCCGCGCACGTCGCTGCGCCAGTACGGGGCGCCCAGGCCGACGAAGGCCGGCACGAAGTACACGCCTTCGGTGGAGCGCGCGCGTTCTGCATAGGCCTGCGAGTCGCCGGCCTTGCCGAGCATGCGCAAACCGTCGCGCAGCCACTGCACCGCCGAACCGGCGACGAAGATGCTGCCTTCGAGCGCGTACTCGACCTTGCCGTCGATGCCCCAGGCGATCGTCGTCAGCAGGCCGTTGTCGGAACGTACCGCCTTGTCGCCGGTGTTCATCAGCAGGAAACAGCCGGTGCCGTAGGTGTTCTTGGCCATGCCGGCCTCGAAGCAGGCCTGGCCGAACAGCGCCGCCTGTTGGTCGCCGGCGACGCCGCAGATCGGTACCGAGTTGTTGAAGAAATGGCGAGCGCCGGTGTGGGCATAGACCTCGCTGCTGGAGCGTACCTCCGGCAGCATCGCCGCCGGCACGCCGAGCATCTTCAACAGGTCCGGGCACCATTGGCGTTTGTGGATGTCGTACATCAGCGTGCGCGAGGCGTTGCTGTAGTCGGTGACGTGGGCCTTGTTCTCCGACAGGTTCCAGATCAGCCAGGTGTCGATGGTGCCGAACAGCAGGTCGCCGCGTTCGGCGCGTTCGCGCGCGCCTTCGACGTGGTCGAGGATCCACTTGACCTTGGTGCCGGAGAAGTAGGCGTCGATCAGCAGCCCGGTGCGTTCGCGCACCAGTTCCTCATAGCCATCGGCCTTGAGCTGGTCGCAGATCGCCGCGGTCTGGCGCGACTGCCAGACGATGGCGTTGTGGATCGCCTGGCCGGTGTGGCGGTCCCAGACCACCGTGGTTTCGCGCTGGTTGGTGATGCCGATGCCGGCGATCTGCGAAGCGCTGATCTGGGCCTTGGTCATGACCTCGATGGCGGTGGTCTGCACGCTGGCGAGGATCTCCCGCGGGTCGTGTTCGACCCAACCCGGGCGCGGGAAGATCTGCTCGAATTCGCGCTGGGCCACGCCGACCACGGCGCCATTGCGATCGAACAGCATCGCGCGCGAACTCGTGGTGCCCTGGTCGATGGCGAGGATGTAGGTTTTGGTCATGGCCTTGATGAGGAATGAGTGGAGAGGAGGGAGAAGCTAGGAACTAGTACAGAGGAGTGAGTAAGAGCGGCTCTCGGCTGGTTTGAAGATGGTGGCTGTGCGAATTGCGAAGGAACTCGGATGACGACGTCAGCCGCTTCTACTCATTCCTCACTCCTCTTCACTCGTTCCTGGTCCTCTTGCCATCAACCGTAAACCGCCTGGAACGCAAAGGCGCCGAGTAAGGCGCCGATCACCGGCGCGACCACCGGCACCCAGGCATAGCCCCAGTCGGAGCCGCCCTTGCCGGCGATAGGCAACAGCGCATGGGCGATGCGCGGGCCGAGGTCGCGCGCCGGATTGATCGCATAACCGGTCGGTCCGCCAAGCGACATGCCGACCACCACCACCAGCAATCCGACGCCGAGTGGGCCCATGCCGGGCGCGAGCGTGTTGGCGCCGATCGCGAGCGCGCCGAAGGTCAGGGCGAAGGTGCCGATCGTTTCGGTCAACAGGTTGGCCTTGGTGTCGCGCACCGCCGGTGCGGTGCAGAAGATCGCGAGTTTGGCCGCCGGGTCGTCGCTGATCCGCCAATGGGCGAGATAGGCCAGCCACACCAGTACCGCGCCGGCGAAGGCGCCGGCGATCTGCGCGGCGATGTAGCCCGGCACCACTGCCCACGAGAGCTTGCCGATGCTCGCCAGGGCGATGGTCAGCGCAGGATTCATGATCGCGCCGCTGGTCGGCCCGGCGATGAAGATGCCGATCAGCACCGCCAGGCCCCAGGCCGCGGTGATCACGCCCCAGCCGGCGCCTTGCGCCTTCGACCGATTGAGCAGTGCGCCGGCGACCACGCCGTTGCCGAGCAGGATCAACATGCCGGTGGCGATGAACTCGCTAAGGTATTGCGACATCGGTGTGACCATTGCGATGACTCTCCTGATGCTGGGCTGTCGCTCGTGGTGTCGTCCTGTTCGCTGGCCGCTGCCTTAGGTGCCGGCGACGCGGCGGGCGAGGTAATCCTGCAACCTGCGATGCCCCGCCGCATCGATGCGCAGCCCGAGCTTCGAGCGCCGCCACAGAATGTCGTCGGCGCTGCGCGCCCACTCGCAATCGATCAGGTAATCGACCTCGGCGGTGTACAGGTCGGCGCCGAAACATTCGCCCAGCTCTTCCAGATGCGAGCAGCTCTCGACGATGCGCAGCGCCCGGCTGCCGTAGTTGCGGCACAGGCGCAGGGCCAGTGCGTCCGGCAGCCACGGCCGGCGCAGGCCGAAGTCTTCGTGGAAGGCGTCGAAATCGGCATCGGGCAGATCGCCGCCCGGCAACGGCGCGGTGCCGGTCCAGGCCGGGCGCAGTCCGCCGAACAGCGGTGCGAGCCGGTCGCAGGCTTCTTCGGCCAGCTTGCGCGCGGTGGTCAGTTTGCCGCCGAACACGTTGAGCAGCGGCGCGCCTTCGCGGTCGAGGGTGAGTAGGTAATCGCGGGTGATTTCCGAGGCGGCGTCGCTTTCGTCGTCGAGCAAGGGCCGCACGCCGCTGTAGGTCCAGGCCACATCGCTCGCTTGGATGGCGCGCTTGAAATAGCGCGAGGCGGCCTCGCACAGGTATTGGGTTTCGGCCTCGTCGATGTGCGGCGCCGAAGGATCGGCGCGGTAGTCGACGTCGGTGGTGCCGATCAGGGTGTAGTCGTGTTCGTAGGGGATCGCGAACACGATGCGGCGATCGGGTTGTTGGAAGATGTAGGCGTGATCGTGTTCGAACAGCCGCGGCACGACGATGTGGCTGCCCTTGATCAGGCGCAGGTTGTGCCGGTGCGGCGCCTGTGCGACTTCGTCGAGGAAGCGTACCGCCCACGGGCCGGTGGCATTGATCAGGACGCGCGCGCGCACTCGCCGCGACACGCCGTCGGCACTGCGCAGCTGCACGTCCCAGGCCTCGGCGCCGCGCTGCGCCGCGACGCAGGCGGTGCGGGTCAGCACGGTCGCGCCGCGTTCGGCCGCATCCATCGCATTGAGCACCGCCAGGCGCGCGTCCTGCACCCAGGCGTCGGAGTAGACGAAGCCGTGGACGAAGTCGTCGCGCAACGGCCGCCCGGTGATGTGCTTGCGCAGATTGACGGAGCGCGAACCGGGCAGTCCGCGTCCGCGCCGGCCGCCGAGCCGGTCGTACAGAAACAGGCCGATGCGGATCATCCAGGCCGGGCGCAGATGCGGTTGATGCGGCAGGACGAAGCGCAGCGGCCAGATGATGTGCGGCGCCATGCGCAACAGGCGCTTGCGTTCGGCCAGGGCCTTGCCGACCAGGGCGAACTCGAACTGTTCGAGATAGCGCAGGCCACCGTGGATCAGCTTGGTGCTGGCGCTGGAGGTGTGCGAGGCGATGTCGTCGCGTTCGCACAGCAGCACCGACAAGCCGCGGCCGGCGGCGTCGCGGGCGATGGCGACGCCGTTGATGCCGCCGCCGACGACCAACAGATCGATGTCGGGCAGGACGGCATCGGACGGGTTCGCGACGGGCGATTCGTGGGCGGGTCGGTCGGGAGAGGATGCGGGTTCGGTCATGCGCTCTCGCGAATGCTGCGGGCCGCGGCGTCGACCCAGGACACGTCAGGATGATGGCATACGGTGACGAATCGATTGTGGCCGGGGTTCACATCAACGACGGGTGACGGCGGTGTTGCGGTGCGGCCGGGCGAAGGGCAAAAAAAACCCGATGCACGAGCATCGGGCTAGGAGTTACCAGAACTTTGGAGAGAGCGGTCTTGCGCTTGTCGCAGGCCGCCGGGGCGGCCTGCGGTGGATGGAGCTAGCCAGATGGAGCCAGGCGTCAGTCGCGCAGTTCGGGGATGTGACAGGGCAGTTCGAGTTGCGCCAGCACCGCGTCGGTGACCGCACGGGTGCCGACGGCTTGGCCGGCCGGGGCGAGGTCGGCGGTCAGCACGCCGGCTTCGAGCACCGCTGCGACCGCCTGCTCGATGCACTCGGCCTCCGCATTCAGGCCCAGCGAATGACGCAGCAACAGCGCTGCGCTGAGGATGGTGCCGCAGGGGTTGGCGATGCCGCGGCCGGCGATGTCGGGCGCCGAGCCATGGATCGGCTCGTACAGACCGACCTTGCCTTCGCCGAGCGAGGCCGACGGCAGCAGGCCCAGCGAGCCGGCCAGCATCGAGGCCTCGTCGGTGAGGATGTCGCCGAACATGTTTTCGGTGACGATGACGTCGAACGCGCGCGGCTTGGCGATCAGATGCATCGCCATCGAATCGACCAGTTGATGTTCCAGGGTGATGTCGGGGAACTCGTCGCGGGCGACGCGGCTGGCGACTTCGCGCCACAGCCGCGAGGTTTCCAGCACATTGGCCTTGTCGACCGAGACCACGTGCTGGCGGCGGCCGCGGGCGAGCTGGCAGGCGCGGCGCACGACGCGTTCGATTTCCTCGACGCTGTATTCGCACAGGTCGCTGGCGCTGGTCTCGCTGCGTTGCTTCTGGCCGAAATAGATGCCGCCGGTGAGCTCGCGCACCACGATCATGTCGACGCCGGCCAGCAGATGCGGCTTGATCGGCGAAGCGCCGAGGGTGGCCGAGTGCGGCTGCACCGGGCGCAGGTTGGCGTACAGGCCCAGGCCCTTGCGCAGCGCCAGCAGGCCCTGTTCGGGACGCACTTTCGCCTTCGGGTCCGACCACTTGGGGCCGCCGACCGCGCCGAGCAGCACCGCATCGGCGCGTTGGCAGGCGCTCAGGGTCGCGGCCGGCAAGGGCTCGCCGCTGGCGTCGATGGCGGCGCCGCCGATCAGGTGCTCGTTGAGGATGAACTGATGGCCGTAGCGACGGCCGACCGCGCGCAGCACTTCGACCGCGGCGGCGGTGACTTCCGGACCGATGCCGTCGCCCGGCAGAACGACGATGTCAGCGCGCATGTTGATTCTCCTGGCGGGGGTTCAGCGCCGTCGCACGGCGCTGTTCGTATTGGTTGATGGTGTCGAGTTGGCGCAGCAGATAACCGAGCTGGTCCACGCCTTCGATCAGACAGGTCTGGGCGAAGGCGTCGAGGGGGAACTCGATCGCGCGGCCGTCGGGCAGGTGCAGGCGGCGTGTGCGTACGTCGATGCGCAGCTCGATGCCGGGCTGTTCGAGCAGTTCGTCCAGCAGTTCCTGCGACACCACGATCGGCAGCAGGCCGTTCTTGAGCGAGTTGCTGCGGAAGATGTCGGCGATCTCGCTGCTGATGACCGCGCGAAGACCCAGGTCGGTCAGCGCCCACGGCGCGTGTTCGCGCGAGGAGCCGCAGCCGAAGTTGCGGCCGGCGACCAGGATCGAGGCACCGGCGTTCTCCGGACGGTTGAACACGAACTCCGGGTTCGGCAAGCCGTCCGGCAGCGCGCGCCAATCGTTGAAGGCGAACCGGCCCAGGCCCTTGCGCTCGGTGGTGGTGAGAAAGCGCGCCGGGATGATCTGGTCGGTGTCGATATTGCGTTCGCGCAGCACCACGGTGCGCGCGATCAACTCGACGAAGCCGTCGCCGGACTGCGGCGCGGCGTGGTTGGGGGACTGGGACGCGGACATTACGCGACCTCCTTCACGGCAGTGAGATAAGGACGCGGGTCGGTGACGTGGCCGGCGATGGCGCAGGCGGCGGCGGTCAGCGGCGAGGCCAGCAGGGTGCGCGAGCCTTTGCCCTGGCGGCCCTCGAAATTGCGGTTGCTGGTCGACACCGCGAGCTGGCCGGGACCGACCAGGTCGCCGTTCATGGCGATGCACATCGAGCAGCCCGGCTCGCGCCATTCGGCGCCGGCCTCGCGCACGATGCGGTCGATGCCTTCGGCCTCGGCGTCGCGCTTGACCTGCTCCGAGCCCGGTACCACCAGCATGCGCACGCGCGGATGGATGTGGCGGCCGCGCAGCACCTCGGCGGCTTCGCGCAGGTCCGACAAGCGCGAGTTGGTGCAACTGCCGACGAAGACCACGTCGACCGGCCGGCCGGCCATCGCCGCGCCGCCGTCGAAGCCCATGTAGGCCAGGGCCTTGGCTTCGTCGGTATCGCGTGCCTGCGGCAGATGCGCATCGATCGCCGCGACCTGGCCGGGATGCGTGCCCCAGGTCAGGGTCGGCTTGATCGCGCTGGCGTCGATATGCACTTCGCGATCGAATACCGCGCCGTCGTCGGTCTTGTAGGCGCTCCAGCGTTCGACGGCGCGATCGAAGTCGGCGCCGCGCGGCGCGCGCGGGGTCGCGGCGAGGTAATCGAACGTGGTCTGGTCGGGCGCGATCAGGCCGGCGCGCGCGCCGGCTTCGATCGACATGTTGCACACGGTCATGCGCTGGTCCATCGACAGCGCGCGGATGGTCGAGCCGCGGTATTCGATGACCTGGCCGGTGCCGCCGTTGACGCCGATCTCGCCGATGATATGCAGGATCAGGTCCTTGGCGCCTACACCCGGCGCCAGTTCGCCCTCGACGTTGATCGCCAGGGTCTTGGGCTTGCGTTGCAGCAGGCACTGGGTGGCCAGGACGTGTCCGACCTCGCTGGTACCGATGCCGAAGGCGAGCGCACCGAAGGCGCCGTGAGTGGCGGTGTGGCTGTCGCCGCAGACGATGGTCATGCCGGGCTGGGTCAGGCCGAGCTCCGGGCCGATCACGTGGACGATGCCGCGGTAGGCGCTGTCGAAATCGAACAGCTCGACGCCGTGGCGCGCGCAGTTGCGGCGCAGGGTGTCGACCTGGCTCTCGGCCTCGGCGGTGAAATAGGGCAGGCGGCCGTCGGCGCCGGCCGGCAGGGTCGGGGTGGAGTGGTCGAGCGTGCCCTTGGTCAGGTCCGGGCGGCGCGGCGCGAGCCCGCGCGATTCGAGTTCGGCGAACGCCTGCGGCGAGGTGACTTCGTGGATCAGGTGCAGGTCGATGTAGAGGACCGCGGGCACGGCATCGCTTTCGGGCGATACCAGGTGCGCGTCCCACAGTTTGTCGAACAAGGTGCTGGGAGGAGCCGAGGTGGTAGTCATGGAGTCCGGTGTTCTGTCTGGCTGCTATGGCTGGAGTGGTTCGTAGTGGCGCCGGAGTTCGGTGGTTTCGTCCCTAGCCGAGTCTTTCGGCTGTCGTCCCCGCGACGGCGGGGACCCAGGGCTCTATCGCAGCAGCACTCTGAAGTCTCTGGATCCCCGCCTTCGCGGGGATGACGACTTCGGGAAGACGCGACGGCCGGAGAGGGGCGAGATTCATGCCGTAGCCGTCAGCCGCTGCGGCGCCTGTTGCGTGCGGCGAATGCGATTGGCGACATCGAGCCAGGCCAGGGCGCTGGCCTCGATGATGTCGGTGCTGGTGCCCGAGCCGGTCATCTCGATGCCGTCGATGCGCGCGGTCACGCTGGCCTGGCCCTGGGCGTCGTCGCCGGTGGTCACGCTCGATACGTTGTAGCTGTCGATGCGCAAGGCCACGCCGGTCGCGCGCGCGAGCGCGGCGAACAAGGCGTGCACCGGGCCGTCGCCGATCGCCGCCTCGCTGACCGCGGCACCGTCGGGATCGAGCAACTGCACGCTCGCGGTCGGCAGGCTGCCGTCGGCGACGCCGGTGCTGACGTGCGCGCGCACCAGGCGATGGCCGCGGGCGGCCTTGGCGTCGGCGCCGAGCACCAGCGACTCCAGGTCGGCGTCGAACACCTCGCGCTTCTTCTCGGCCAGGGCCTTGAAGCCGGCGAACACCGCGTTCAAGCGTGCCTCGTCCAGGGTGAAACCCAGGGTCTGCAGGCGGTCGCTCAAGGCGGCGCGGCCGCTGTGGCGGCCCATCACCATCTGCGACTGCGCCCAGCCCACGTCTTCCGGATGCATGATCTCGTAGGTGCCGCGGTGCTTGAGCATGCCGTGCTGGTGGATGCCGGATTCGTGGGCGAAGGCGTTCTGGCCGACAATGGCCTTGTTGCGCTGGACCACCATGCCGGTGATGCGCGACAGCAGGCGCGAAGTCGGCACCAGCCGGCGCGTGTCGATGCGGGTGCCGACGTTGTAATAGGCGTTGCGCACCCGCAGCGCCATCACCAGTTCTTCCAAGGCGCAGTTGCCGGCGCGCTCGCCGATGCCGTTGATGGTGCACTCGACCTGGCGCGCGCCGCCTTCGATCGCGGCCAGGCTGTTGGCCACGGCCAGGCCCAGGTCGTTGTGGCAGTGGGCGCTGAACACGGCGCGGTCGGCATCGCGCACGTTCGCGCGCAGGTACTCGAACAGGCTGCGGATTTCGCTCGGCGTGGTGTAGCCGACGGTGTCGGGGATGTTCAGGGTACGCGCGCCGGCCGCGACGGCGGCGCTGCAGATCTGCGCCAGATAGTCGTGTTCGGTGCGCAGCGCGTCTTCGGCCGAGAATTCGACGTCGTCGACGTACTTGCGGGCCTGCTCGACCGCGGCGATCGCGCGTTCGATCACCTGCTCCTTGTCCAGGTTGAGCTTGTGCTGGCGGTGCAGCGGGCTGGTCGAGATGAACACGTGGATGCGCGGCTTGGCGGCGCCTTCGAGCGCGCGCGCGCAGGCTTCGATGTCGCCGGAATGGCAGCGCGCCAGGGTGGCGAGGGTGGAGCCGCGCACCTCGCGCACGATCGCGCGGGTGCCTTCGAGATCGGCTTCGGAGCTGGCCGGGAAGCCGGCTTCGATGACGTCCACGCCGAGTTCGGACAGGGCGTGGGCGAAACGGAGCTTTTGCGAGGCGGTCATGCTGCAACCGGGCGATTGCTCGCCGTCGCGCAGGCTGGTGTCGAAAATGGTGACGTGTTGAGGCGCGTCGGTAATCGGTACTACCGGTCCTGGCGAGTCGTTCATGCGGGGACTTCCTCTGTTACAGCTGAATGGCGGATGGAATACGGGGCGTCGGTGGCGGGGCGGGAGTCGGGGCCGCTCGGGCCCCGGCTAAGTCGCAGCGCGGGAGGAAGATTGGCCAGCGTATAAATGTCCGCCTCGATGGTTGCGGTCTCGCGACCGAGCGCTTCGCGAGTGCGGCGGCGCGGGCGCCGCGGCGCGCGCGGGCGCACTTCCGAGAGCAGGCGTGCCAGCACGCCGGCATCCAGGTTGCCGCCGGAGACGACCGCGCATTTGCGCTTGCCGACGATGCGGCGGCCCGCGGCCAGGGCCAGGGCGCCGGCGCCTTCGGCGATGATGTGTTCTTCCAGGGCCAGGCGGACCAGGGTCTCGCGCAGCTCGGCTTCGCGGACGATGACGATGTCGTCGAGCATGCTCTCGAGCACGCGTTCGGTCAGGCGGCCCGGGTCCTTGACCCGCACGCCGTCGGCCAGGGTCGCGACCGGTTCGATCAGGCGGCGGTCGCCCTTGAGCGCGCGCGCCATCGAGTCGACGCCTTCGACCTGGGCGCCGATCACGCGGATGCGCCGCGCCGCGGGGGTGCGCGCCAGCAGTTCGGACTTCAGCGCCAGGACCACGCCGGCGGCCAGGCCGCCGCCGCCGATCGGCACCATCACCACGTCGGGCGCGAACGCCGCCAGTTCCAGACCGACCGTGCCCTGGCCGGCGATCACGTCGGGGTCGTCGAAGGCCGACAGCAGGCGGTAATCGTGCTGGTCGGCCAGTTCGATCGCGAAGGCCTTGGCCTCGTCGTAGGTCTCGCCGTGCAGGCGCACGGTGGCGCCCCAGTGGGCGACGCCGGCGATCTTGGTCTGCGGCGCGCAGCGCGGCATCACCGTGATGACGTTGATGCCCAGGCGATAGGCCGCCCAGGCCAGGCCTTGCGCATGGTTGCCGGCGGAAGCGGCGATCACGGTGCGGTGATCGCCGCGTTCGCGCGCCGCCAACAACGCGTTGAGCGCGCCGCGCACCTTGTAGGAGCCGGTGCGCTGCAGGTTCTCCAGCTTCAGCCAGCAACCGAAACGTTCGGCGTGGTGCAGCGGGGTGGGTTCCAGATAACGCCGCAGCCGCGCCTGCGCCGCCAACAGATCGGCGGCGCTGACTTGGGCCAGGCTGGCTACGTCGCAGTCCACGGCGTCAGACCGGGGTCAGCCACGAGGCGTAGCGCGATTCCTCGCCCCGCACCACGCGTGCATACAGGGCGGCGAGCTCGCGCGTGACCGGGTTGTCGCCGAACTCGCGGCGGTCGAGCACGGCGATCGCGGTCGCTTCGGCGGCGGTGCCGCAGACGAAGACTTCGTCGGCGTCGAGCAGTTCGTGCAAGGTCACTTCGCGCGACTGCGCGCCCGACAGCTCGATCATGGTGTCGCGGGTGATGCCGGGCAGGGCGTCGCGATGGTCGACCGAGGTGATCACGCCGTTCTTGACCATGAACACGTTGGCGCCGGTGCACTCGACGACATAGCCCTTGTCGTCGGTGAACAGCGCTTCGTCGAAGCCGCGTTGCTTGGCTTCGCGCTTGGCCAGGATCGAATTGACGTAGGCGCCACTGAGCTTCAGTGCCGGCAGCGAGGTGGCCGGGTTGCGCTTCCACGGCGACACCGTCAGTCGGGTGCGCGCGCCGCCCAGGTGCACGACCTTGGCCAGAGTCGCGATCATCAAATGCTGGGTCAGCGGATCGACGTCCAGGCCGATGGTGCCGGTGCCCATCCAGGTCAGCGGACGGATGTAGGCATCGCGATGGCCGTTGGCGCGCAGGGTCGCCAAGGTCGCCTCGCTCGCGCGTTCGACATCGAAGTCGATGCCGAACATCTGCGCGCCCTTGCGCATGCGCTCCATGTGCTCGGGCAGGCGGAACACCGCCGCGCCGCCGTCGGCGGTGGCGTAGCTGCGGATGCCCTCGAACACCGCGGTGCCGTAATGCATGGCGTGAGTGGTCAGCGGCGCTTCCGGAGTGTCGCCGGAGATGAAGTTGCCGTCGAACCAAATGAGCGGTTGATCAACCGCAATCGGGACTTCGCTGGCAATGCGGGACTCAGAACCACGAGCGGCGGTCGAACTAGCGACTTCAGCGCTTGGGACTTCACTGCGAGCGCGGGACTCAGAGTTTTCAGCAGAGGTCGGCGCTTCGACTTCAGCACGGGGGACTTCACTGCGAGCATGGGACTCAGAGCCACGAGCCGCGCTCGAACCATCGACTTCAGCGCTCGGGGCTTCGCTGCGAGCCGGCGCATAAGCCCGCTCGCGCATCGTCGAGGCGGCCTGTGCGGGCGATTGCGCCTCGGCTTGCGCCGGACGCTCCAGGATTTCGGCATTCAGGTGCATGGGGAAACCTCGACAACAAGACAGTCGTAAAGCTTGGCGAGCTGGCTCTGCAGGGCGGAGTCGGCGCGGTCGCCCTCCACCGTCATGCGCAGATGCCAGCGATCGCCGTCGGGTTGCGCCTCGCCGTCCACAGACAGGGGACGGAAGCCGCGACGTTCGGCGGCGCCCAATACGCGAGCCAGCGCGCCTTCGGCCTGGCGCAGGGTCAGTTCAAGCTGGTATCGCATGGGCGTCCTCCTTTTCGGCGGTGGTGGGGGGCGTCAGGCTGACGATCGCGTCGGCGTCGTTGGCCTCGGGGTCGAGCATCTGGGCGTTGTTGTGGTTCGGCGGCACCAGCGGCCAGACGTTGGCGGCCTGGTCGATGGCGACGTGCAGCAGCACCGGGCCCGGGGTGTCGAGCATGTAGGCCAGCGCTTCCTCGACCGAGTCGGCGCGGTCGACGTACATGGCCTTGATGCCGAACGCGGTGGCCAGGGCGCAGAAGTCCGGGTTGTCGGACAGGTCGATCTCGGAATAACGGCGTTCGAAGAACAGTTCCTGCCACTGCCGCACCATGCCCAGGGCCTGGTTGTCGAGCAGGACGATCTTCACCGGCAGGCGGTAACGCGCGGCGGTGGCCAGCTCCTGCACGTTCATCAGGAACGAGCCGTCGCCGCTGACGCAGATGACCTGCGGCTCCGGTTCGCCGTCGCGGCGCAGCGCCAGTTGCGCGCCGATCGCTGCGGGCAGGCCGAAGCCCATCGCGCCGAGGGCGCCGCTGGTCAGGTGCTTGCGCGGGTCGTCGAAGCGCCAATGCTGGGCGACCCACATCTGGTGCTGGCCGACGTCGCAGCTGACCACCGCTTCAGGCGCCAGTTCCGACAGGCGCTTGAGCAGCGACGGCGCGTACACGCTTTCGCCGGGCGCGTCGTAGCGCGGCGTGCAGTCGCGTTTGCGTTGCAGGCAGGTGTCGCGCCAGCTGCGGCGTGCGTTGCCGTTGCGGCCGCGCAGTTGCGCGGTGCAAGGCGGGGTCAGCGCATCCAGCGCACGGCGCAGGTCGCCGTTGACCGCGGCATCGGCGTGACGCAGCTTGCCGATTTCGCAGGCGTCCAGATCCATGTGGACCACGCGTGCGTTCGGTGCGAACTCGGCCAGCTTGCCGGTGGCGCGGTCGTCGAAGCGCGCACCGACCACGATCAGCAGATCGCATTCCTGCACCGACATATTGGCGGCGCGGTTGCCGTGCATGCCCAGCATGCCCAGGTTCAAGGGATGCGCGGCCGGCAGGGCGCCCAGGCCCTTCAGGGTCAGCACCGCCGGGATCTGGCAGCCGTCGACGAAGGCGCGGAAGGATTCGACCGCATCGCCCAGAGCGATGCCGCCGCCGCCGTAGATCAGCGGCTTCTGCGCATGTGCGATCAGCGCCGCGGCTTCGTGATACGCCGCGTCCGGCGCGCTAGGCACCGGATCGGTCGGCAGCGGCACGTGCGCGGCCAGATGGGTGGCGTCGGCGTTCTGCACGTCCTTGGGCAGATCGATCAACACCGGGCCCGGACGGCCCGAACGCGCCAGCCGGAAGGCTTCGGCGACCATGCCCGGCAGATCATCCACCCGGCGCACGATGAAGCTGTGCTTGACGATCGGCATGGTCATGCCGAACACGTCCAGTTCCTGGAACGCGTCGGTGCCCATCAGCGAGGTCGCGACCTGACCGGTGATGGCGACCATCGGCACCGAGTCCAGCATCGCGTCGGCGATGCCGGTGACCAGGTTCGACGCGCCCGGACCGGACGTGGCTACGCATACACCGACTCGCCCGCTGGCACGGGCATAGCCGTTGGCCGCGAAAGCCGCGCCTTGCTCGTGACGGACCAGCACATGCTTGAGGTCCGACCCGTGCAGGGCATCGTAGAAAGGCATGATCGTGCCGCCCGGATAACCGAACAGCGTGTCCACGCCTTCTGCGGCCAGTGCTTGCACCAGCCAGCGGGCACCGTTCATCAGGCGGCCTCTTCCTGTCGTTCGCCGCGGGGCGCGGCGGGTGCGGCGGTCTGCGCTTTGGGCGCGGTGTCCAGCCACTTCATGTTGGCGCGCAGCTTCTTGCCGACGGCTTCGATCGGATGATCGAGGTCGCCCTGCTTGAGCTTCTTGTAGTTGGCGTTGCCCGAGGCGTATTCGGCGATCCACTGGCGGGCGAAGGTGCCGTCCTGGATTTCCGCCAGCACCTTGCGCATCTGCGCCTTGGTGTTGTCGTCGACCACGTAGGTGCCGCGGGTCAGCGCGCCGTACTGGGCGGTTTCGCTGATGAACTCGTGCATGCGGGTCACGCCGCCTTCGTAGAACAGGTCGACGATCAGCTTCAGTTCGTGCAAGCACTCGTAGTAGGCCACTTCCGGCTGATAACCGGCCTCGACCAGGGTTTCCCAACCGGCCTGGACCAGCTTGGTCGCGCCGCCGCACAGCACCGCCTGTTCGCCGAACAGATCGGTCTCGGTCTCTTCTTTGAAGGTGGTCTTGATCGCGTTCTGGCGCGCGCCGCCGATGCCGCCGCAATAGGTCAGGGCGAACTCTTCAGCGCGACCGCTGGTGTCCTGGTGCACGGCGTAGACGCTCGGCACGCCGCGGCCGATTTCGTATTCGCGGCGGACCAGCGCGCCGGGGCCCTTCGGCGCGACCAGCACCACGTCGAGGTCGGCGCGCGGGGCGATCTGGCCGTAGTGCACGTTGAAGCCGTGCGCGAACAGCAGGCAGGCGCCCTGGGCGATGTTGGGTTCGATCACGTCGCGGTAGAGCTGCGCCTGGACCATGTCCGGGGTCAGTACGGCGACCAGCTCGGCGCCGGCGACGGCTTCGGCCGGCGACTTGACGGTGAAGCCGTCGGCCTTGGCCTTGATCTCGGTCGGGCCGCCCGGGCGCAGGCCTACGGTGACGTCGAAGCCGGAGTCGCGCAGGTTCAGCGCATGGGCGCGGCCCTGGCTGCCGTAGCCGACGATGGCGATCTTGGGGCGGGAGGCGGTGCTGGTGGTCATGACGGATCTCGGTAGGAAGGAGTGAGTGCGGAGGAGTGAGGAGTGAGCGGAGGTGCGGTCACGCGGGTTCTGGAAACGGGGTGTCGATCAGCGCTGCGTCGATCTTTTTCGATGACGGCGATTGCAGCGGGCCGGGCGCGGTAACCGCGCCCTGCGAGGCCGAGCCGACCAGGCGCGCGTACTTGGCCAACACACCGGTGGTCACGCGCGGTTCGATACGCGCGGGCTCGCGCGCGGCGAGGTCGGCGGCGACGTCGAGACGACGCGTCTTGACGTCGATGCTGACCACGTCGCCTTCGCGCAGACGCGCGATCGGGCCGCCGTGCGCGGCTTCCGGCGAGATATGGCCGACCATGAAGCCGTGGGTGGCGCCGCTGAAACGGCCGTCGGTGATCAACGCGACGTCGTTGCTCAGGCCCTGGCCGACCAGCGCGGCGGTGACCGCCAGCATTTCGCGCATGCCGGGGCCGCCGGCGGGACCCTCGAAGCGGATCACCACGATGTCGCCGGCGTTGATCCGGCGCGCCTGCACCGCAGCGAACGCGGCTTCTTCGGAATCGAACACGCGCGCCGGGCCGGCGAAGTGTTCGCGGCCGTGACCGGCCAGCTTGAGGATGCAGCCTTCGGGCGCCAGGTTGCCGTACAGGATCGAATAGCCGCCGCGCGGCTTCAGCGGGTCGGAGATCGGGCGCACCACGTCCTGGGTGTCGGCCATCCGGGCCTCGGCCAGTTCCTGGAAAAAGGAACGGCCGGTGACCGTCGGAATATCCTCGATCAAACCGGCCGCTTTCAATTCGCGAGCCACCAGTGCCGCACCGCCGAATTCGAACATCTCCGCGGCGGTGTAACGGCCGCCCGGTTTCAGGTCGGCGATGACCGGCGTATGCGCGGCGGCTTCGAACTCTTCCAGGTCGAAGGCGACGCCGGCTTCGTGGGCGATCGCCAACAGATGCAGGGCCGCATTGGTGGAACCGGCGGTGGCCGAGACCGCGCGCGCTGCGTTGCGCAACGCATGGGGAGAGAGAAGCGCTCGCGGTCTCGGCCCGCCATTGCGCAACTGTTGCATGACCATTTCGCCGCAGGCGCGCGCGGCCTCGGGCTTGTCGGCGTGGATCGCCGGGATGTCGTTGAGGCCCAGCGGCGACAGGCCCAGGAAGGTCAGCACCATCGCCATGGTGTTGGCGGTGAACTGGCCGCCGCAGGCACCGGCGCCGGGGCAGGCATGCGATTCGATGCGATGCAGCTCGGCGTCGTCGATGCGCCCGGCCGAATGCGCGCCGACCGCCTCGAACACGTCCTGCACGGTCAGCGGCTTGTCGTCCTGGCCGGCCTTCGACGGGCAATGGCCCGGCATGATCGTGCCGCCGTAGAGGATCACGGTCGGGATATCCAGACGCGCCGCGGCCATCGCCGCGGCCGGGATGGTCTTGTCGCAACCGACCAGCAGCACCATCGCGTCCAGGCAATGGCCGGACACCGCCAGCTCGATCGAATCGGCGATGGTTTCGCGCGAGGCCAGCGAGGCGCGCATGCCGTCGGTGCCCATCGCGATGCCGTCGGTGACGGCGATGGTGTTGAACTCGATCGGCGTGCCGCCGCCGTCGTGCACGCCGCGGCGCACGTGCTGGGCCAGGTCGCGCAGGGTGATGTTGCACGGCGAAACGTCGGACCAGGTGTGGACGACGGCGACCAGCGGTCTGGCGATGGCCGCGTCGTCGAGGCCGGTCGCACGCAACATCGCGCGTGCGGGGGCTCGGGCCGGGCCTTGCTTGATGGCGTTGCTTCTCACGAACAGGTGTTCCTAAGTCGTTGGCGACAGGAACCCAGGGCCTTAAAACGAAAAACCCCGCGCCTTTCGGGCGCGGGGTCTAGGTTCTTTCGACCTGGGTTGTGTGGTTTTGCTACACGAACCCGACTCCCGCGCTGGTAAGCGAGGTAATAAGTACGAGGACGAGAATAATCGTGGCGATGGCCGGACCGTGTCGGAGCGCAACGCGCGCGGCGTCGTTCGAGGCCTGCTGGGCCTGGACCGAAGTCGTCTGCGAGTGGTTGTTGCGCTGCGTCATGTCAGCGAGAAGAACATGCCCGTTCTGGGCTTGTCAATAGTTTCTGGAAAAACCATCCGGACGCGTGCGAGCGGTCACAGCCCGCCTGGTCCGGCGAATGTGTCTTGCCACCATTGCCGGTCCTTCTACTCCAAAGAGTGCGATCGCTGGCCGCCCCACTTTGGAGAGGGGGATTTGCTTTGGCTTCGATCTCAGCGGTGGAAGCAAATCCCCTCGCGTCGGCGCGTTCAGACTTCATGTTCACGCGCCAGGCGTGGCCCCGTCTTCAAAGGGGTACATAGACCGCGGGCGATCCCTTTAGGCGCCATCCGCCAACAAGCGCTCCCGCAGCGCCGCATAGTCGGCCGCCAACGGCTCCGCGTTCGCCGGCCGGGCCAACGACTCGGCCAGCGCCGGCGGCGGTTCCACGGCATGACCGATCAAGGGCTCGACGATGCTGTCGAACTTGGCCGGGTGCGCCGTCGCGACCACCGCCCAGGGGCGTTCGTCGCCTTGCGCGCGCAGGGTCTCGAGCAAGTGCAGGCCAGTCGCGGTGTGCGGGCAGGGCACGATGCCGTGGCGCTGCGGCGCGTTGCGGATGGTCTCGGTGATGGTGGCATCGTCGACGCCGGCCGCGCGCACCGCGGCACGCAGTTCGGCATCGTCGCGGTGCCAATGGCGCAGGCGCTCGAAGTTGCTCGGCGCGCCGACGTCCATCGCGTTGGCGAGGGTCGCCCGGGTCGGCTGAGGAAGATAGTCGGCGCCGGCGAAATAGCGCGGCAAGGTGTCGTTGGCGTTGGTCGCCAGCACGATCTCGCCGATCGGCAGTCCCATGCGCTTGGCCACGAAGGCGGCGCAGGCGTTGCCGAGGTTGCCGGTGGGGACGATGAAGTTGAGCGGCTCGCCGCGTTCGGCGTAATGGCGTGCGGCGGCATGCGCGTAATACGCCGCCTGCGGCAGCAGCCGCCCGAGGCTGATGCTGTTGGCCGAACTCAGCGGCCGTTGCGCGCGCAGGGCTTCGTCCGACAGCGCTTGCTTGGCCAGGCGCTGGCAGGCATCGAAATCGCCGTCGACGCGCAGCGCGCGGACGTTGTCGCCCCAGCAGCCCAGGCCGTGCGCCTGGCGCGGCGAAACGCGCCCATCGGGATAGAGGATCACCACCTCGAAACCGGGGCGGCGATGGAAGGCGGCCGCGACCGCGGCGCCGGTGTCGCCCGAGGTCGCGACCAGAATCGTGGTCTGCGGCGCATCGGCCTCGCGCAGGCCGGCGAGCGCTTCGGCGAGAAAACGCGCGGCGTAGTCCTTGAATGCGGCGGTCGGGCCATGGAACAACTCGAGCAACCAGTCGTCGGTACGGGCGAGCGGGCGCAGCGGCGCATCGAAGGAGAATGCGCGCTCGCAGATCTCGGCAAGTCGTTCGCGCAGGCGCGAGTGCTCGAAATACGGTGCCAGGACTGTCTGCGCCGTGTCGGTGAGGCGTTCGGCTTTAAGCGGCTGCGACAAAGGCGGGATGCGTTCGGGCACGTAGAGCCCGCCGTCGGGCGCGAGACCGGCGACGAGCGCCTGATCGATCGCGGTCGGCGGGGTGTTGCCGCGGGTGCTGAGGAAGTTCATGCGATGTCCGGAAGTGATGGTGTTGCGCTTGCAGGGAGAGCAGTCCCCTCGGTCCCCCTTTATCAAAGGGGGAAGACAAGCACGTCGAATAGGTGGAAGCAGGAAGTAGGTGAAAGCCGGAAGCTCTTGCCGTTGCTGTTCCCCCCCCTTTGGGAAAGGAGGCAGGGGGGATTTGCTCTGCTTTTCCGCTACCCGATCACCTCCGCGCGCGGTCCCGCCACCGGCGTGACGTAAGCGCGCGAATCGAAGCCGGCATCGGCGAAGGCTTGCTGCATCGCCGGTGCCGCCGCAGCGGCTTCGGCGCGCGAAGCGAACCAGGCGAAGCAACTCGGGCCGGCGCCGGAAATGCTCGCGCCGAGCGCGCCGTGATCGAGCGCCGCCGCCTTGACCGCGGCGAAGCCGGGGATCAACGGTGCACGGCGCGGTTCGACCAGCAGGTCGACCAAGCCTTCGCGCAGCAGGCCGGCGTCGCCGCGCTGCAAGCCGGTCAGGAACAGGGCCAGGTGCGCGCTCTGCTTCACCACCAAGGGCAGCGCATACGGATCGGCGAGCACGGCGCGGGCGCGCCGCGTTTCCAGCACCTGGTCGGGATGCACGACGACCGCGTACAGCCAGTCGGGCACCGACAGCGGAATCATCCGCGTCGAGGTCGCCATGACCACACCGCCCAGCAACATCGGCGCGACGTTGTCGCCGTGGCGGCTGCCGCTCGACACCGATTCGCCGTCGAGGGCGAATTCGTACAGCGCATCGCGCGACAGCGGTTGCGCGAGCACCGCATTGGCCGCTACCAGGGCGGCGACGCAGGACGCCGCCGAGCCGCCGAGCCCGGAGCCGAGCGGTATGCCTTTGTCGAGCTCGAGTTCGAAGCCGTGCTCGAGACCGAGTTTTTCGCGCAGCGCGATCAAGGCCTGGCCGGCGGTGTTGCGCGCGGCTTCCAGCGGCAGCGAGTCGGCGCCGGGCACCTCGCCGCGGATCGCGCGGATGCGTACTTCGGGCGCCTCGATGCGCCGCACCGTGGCGACATCGCGCGGTCCTTCGATCGAATGGCCGAGCAGGTCGAAGCCCACGCCGATGTTGCCGACGCTGGCCGGCGCGAACGCGCTGGCCTGGCGCCGCTGCGCGGCTGCGTCGGCGGCCGACGGAGCGGAGGAGGAGGCGGAAGAAAAAGCGGCGCTCATGCACGGGCTCCAAGGGTTTGCGCGATCGTCAGCAGGTCGCCGAATACGCCGGCGGCGGTGACGTCCGGGCCCGCGCCGGGGCCTTGCACCACCAGCGGATTATCGGCGTAACGGCGCGTGCGGAACTGGATCAGATTGTCGGTGAGCGCGCCGTGCAAGGCGGCATGGCCCGGCGGCGGCGAGACCACGCCGACGCTGGCGCGGCCTTCGCGATCGAGACGGGCGAGGTAGCGCAGGCTGAGGCCGGCGGTGCGCGCGGCGTCGAAGCGCTGCTGCAGCGGCGCATCGAGTTCGTGCAGGCGCTCGAAGAATTCTTCCTTCGATACGCTGCGCAGCGCTTCCGGCACCAGGCTCTCGACCTCGATCTGGTCGAGCGACAAGGCGCGGCCGGCTTCGCGGGCGAGGATCACCAGCTTGCGGGCGACGTCGGTGCCGGACAGGTCGTCGCGCGGATCGGGTTCGGTATAGCCCAGCGCATGCGCTTCGCGCACGAGTTCGGAGAACGCGGTCTGGCCGTCGTAGCGGTTGAACAACCAGGCCAGCGTGCCCGAGAGGATGCCTTCGACTTCAGTCAGTTCGTCGCCGGTGTCGAGCAGCGAGCGCAGGGTCTGGATCACCGGCAGGCCGGCGCCGACCGTGGCTTCGTAGCGGAACTGGCCGCCGCTGCGCTCGGCCTCGCGGATCGCCTCGTAGCGCGCCAGCGGGCCGGAACCGGCGTGCTTGCTCGGCGTGACGATATGAATGCCGGCGGCGATCCATTGCGGATAGAACGCGGCGACCGCGTCGCTGCCGCTGCAATCGACGATCAAGGCATGCGGGATGTGCTCGGCGCGTACGTGCGCGGCGAAGCGTTCCAGGTCCAGGGTTTCCATGCCATCGGCGGCCAGCGCCTCGTGCGCATCCTCGAAGGCCATCGCGCGCGGCGCCAAGTGCATGCGGCGGCTGTCGGCGATCGCGCGCAGGCGCAGGTCGACCTTGTTGTGGCGGCTGTCGCGCTGGAAACGCGATTGCGCTTCGTGCAGTTGCGCGAGCAGGGCGCGGCCGACCTTGCCGGGGCCGATCAACCCGATCGACAGGCAATGCGGCGACAGCCAGAACGCCGAATGCGCGGCGCGCAGGGCGCGGGTGGCGTCGCGCGCGGCGATGGCGACCGAGATGTTGCGCTCGCCGGCGCCCTGGGCGATCGCGCGCAGGTTGATGCGCGCCTTGGCCAGGCCGTCGAACAACTGCGCGGCGACGCCGGGCGTGCCGACCATGCCGTCGCCGACCGCGGCGAGCACGCAGATGTCCGGGGTGACGGTGACTTCCTGGGCCTGGCCGTCGGCCATGGCATCGGCGAAGGCGGCGACGATGGCGTCGCGGCCGCGTGCGGCCTGGTCGGCGCGCACCACGCAGCAGATCGAATGCTCGGACGAGCCCTGCGAAATCATCGTCACCGACACGCCGGCGCTGCGCAGCGCGCCGAACAGGCGTTCGGCGGTGCCGGGCACGCCGACCATGCCGTTGCCGATCAGTTCCAGCACCGCCAGGTCGTGGACCAGGCTCAAGCCCTTGACCGGCGCCGCATCGGGTTCCGACACCAGGCTGATCAAGGTGCCGGGCGCCTGCGGATTGCGGGTGTTGCGGATGCGCAGCGGGATGCCGCGTTGCTGCACCGGCGCCAGCGTTTGCGGGTGCAGGACCTTGGCGCCGAAATAAGCGAGTTCGCAGGCCTCGGCATACGACATCGTCGGCAGGCACACCGCATCGGGCACCAGGCGCGGGTCGGCCGACAGCACGCCGTCGACGTCGGTCCAGATCGTCAGCGCATCGGCGTCGAACAGGTTGGCGAAGATCGCCGCGGAGTAATCGCTGCCGTTGCGGCCGAGCGTGGTGTCGTGGCCCTGGGTGTCGCGGGCGACGAAACCGGTAACGACGACATCGTTGTCGGCATGGTGTTTGCGCCAGTCGGCGAGGCGCGCGCGGCTCAGCGCCCAATCCACGCCGACGCCCATCTCGCCCGGATGCACCACCAGCACCTCGCGCGCGTCGAGCCGCGTCCAGCCCGCGCCATCGCTGCCGAGTGCGGCATGCATGAGGTAGGAAGACAGAACTTCGCCGAGGCCGGGCAGGGCATCGGCGTAGGCGCCGTCGGAGGCGGTCGCGAGCGCTTCGAGCGCCGCGCGCAGGCCATCGAAGTCGGTCTCGATCGCCGCGTGTGCACCGTGACGGTGTTGGCCGTCGAGTGCGTCGGCGGTGTCGAGATGACGCTGGCGCAGCTCGGACCAGGCCGGTACCCAGTTCTGGCCGGCGCGGGCGTCGGCGACCAGGGCGACCAGCGCATCGGTGACGCCCTGCATCGCCGAGACCACCACTACCCGCTGCGGTGCGCCGTCGTCGAGCAGGCCGGCGGCGACGCGGTAACGGCCGGCGTCGGCCAGGCTGCTGCCGCCGAATTTGTGAGCATGGCGTGCGGGCGCGCGTACCGGGGCATAGGCCGATTCCTGCGCCGGTGACGCGGCGAAGGCTTGCGCGGGTTTGGACGGTTCGGCGTCGGACCCAGCCGCTTCGGGCGGGTCGTCGGGGCCTTGTTGAGCGAGGCCTGGCTGAGCGAGGGCGGGCTGAGGTTGAGCGGACGACATGGAAAACTCCTGATGGAGCTCCGTGTCCCGGTTCGGGTGAGGCTGGCAGCCCGCACCCTGGTCGGGTGCGGAGCGGCGTGGTCGATTAGCTGGACACGCCCGTCCGCACCTTGTGAGAGGTGGTACCGGTACCGGTGGTGGTAATCGACATCGACACAATCGCCGATACCCCGCCTTGCGGCTGGGTCGAGACGTTGTGGGCGATGGCGAAGGCGGGGTGCATGGGGCTAGCAATAACCCGTCGTTGTGCGGCGCGTCAAGTGGGGGGCGGCAGGAATGTGGCGAACGGCGGAATCGGCCGCCGCCCGGGCCCCTGTCCCCAGCCGGACGCGGACCCGGGCGGGGGACGCGCCGGCGCGGACTCAGCGGCCGTAGTTCGCGGTGATCCGGGCCTGGCCGATGACGTGATCGCGCAGCATGAAGGCGGCCAGGGCGCCGCCGGCGTTGGCGTCGACCTTGAGTTTGTCGACCTTGAGCGCCCACACCGTGAATTCGTAGCGATGCGTGGTGCCGGCCGGCGGGCAGGGCCCGGCATAACCGGGCTTGCCGAAATCGTTGCGGGTCTGCACGGCGCCCGGCGGGAAGGCCTTCGCAACCGCGCTCGCGCCGCTGTCGAGAAACGTGGCCTTGGCCGGGATGTTGACCACCACCCAATGCCACCAGCCCTTGCCGCCCGCGGCGTCGGGATCGTGCACGGTGACCGCGAAACTGCGGGTGCCGGCCGGTGGGTTGTGCCAGGCCAGCGCCGGCGATTGATTGGCGCCCTTGCAGCCGAAACCGTTGAACACGTAGCGCGCGTCGATCGTGTCGCCGTCGCGGATGTCGGGGCTTTCGACGACGAAGTCGGCGGCCGATGCCAGCGGCGAAGCGAGCAGCAAGGCGATGGACAGAGCATGGCGCAACAGGTTCATGGCGTGGCATCCGTGTGGGCGATGGACCGAGGCGAAGGCATCGGCGGGTCATGGGCGTGCAAGCAGCACGATCATGAAAGGAGCGGCTGTGCATTATCGCCAGCCGGCGCGGCCTGGCGAGTGTCGGCGCGTCAGGCGTGGCTCAGCTGCCCCACGGCGGCGGAGGCGCCGACACCGGTTGGGTCAGGTCGAATTCGACCCGGAACAATCGCCCCGGGCGGGCGAGTTCGTAGACGAAGCGGCGCTCGTCGATCTCGATCGCCCAGACATTGGGAATCGAGACCGCGCGGCCGAGCTTGCCGAACAAGGCCTTGCTTTCGTCGTCGGCGGGAAACTCGTAGCGGCCGGCGCGCGGCGATTCGCGCCAGTCGCCGCCGTATAGCGTCATGGCGTCGGCGCTGCCGTCGGCGTGGCGATGATCGTGCTTGAGATTGAAGCGCACGCCATCGTCGCGCAGCACCCAGGTGCGCGAGCGGTCGTCGCCGACATGGAACGGCACCCGGATTTCGTTCGCCCCGCATTCGCGCACGTGCATGACCAGCGGCTTGCCGGCGAACGGGTCGTCGGCGCTCTTGGGGGTGTCGACGACGACGCGCCCGGCGAAGGCCTGGCCGCACAGCGGGCGCAGGCGGTCGAGCAGGTCGGAGCGATGGCTCGCCGCGGTGGCGGCTGGCGCGGCGGCGCCGGGGGCGGGGCCGGGCTTCGCCGCCGGGCCGGAGCAGGCGGACAGAGCGATGGCCAGCGGGGCCACGACCAGCGCGGCGAGGGTGGGCAGAACGTGGGCGCGTCGGCGCGGCAGGGTCGGTTTCATCGCCGAACCCTAGCCGGCCCGGTCATCGCGGGCAATCGCCGCCGTCGCCGGATTGGCGCCGTCGCCGGTTTCCATGTCTAATGCGCGTTGAAGCGGGGGTACCGCCGATGGCCTGAACGGCCCGGTGGTTGAGACAGACCCTTCGAACCTGATGCGGTTTAGACCGCCGTAGGGAAGCTTCGCCGGAGGCGCCTTCAGCGCGTCCGCGCGCCGCCCGCTTCGTCCCGGCTCGAATGAGCGAACTACAGGACGAATTCCGATGAATGCGGTGCCCTCCGAACTGATCCAGCAAGCCGAGAAGCTGTCGGCCGACGTTACCCGCCCGATCCCCGGCTCGCACAAGATCCACGTGCAAGGCTCGCGTCCGGACCTGCAAGTACCGATGCGCGAGATCGCGCTGGCACGCACCCCGACCATCTTCGGCGGCGAAGACAACGCGCCGCTGGCGGTCTACGACACCTCGGGCATCTACACCGACACCGGCGCGGTCATCGACCTGGCTGCCGGCCTGGCGCCGCTGCGCGCCGGCTGGATCGCCGAACGCGGCGACACCGAGGCGCTGACCGGCCTGTCCTCGGAGTTCGGCCGCAAGCGCGAGCACGACCCCAAGCTCGCCCATGTGCGTTTTGGCAACCGGCCGTTGCCGCGTCGCGCCATGGGCAGCGCCAACGTCACCCAGATGCATTACGCGCGCCGCGGCATCGTCACGCCGGAAATGGAATACATCGCGATCCGCGAGAACCAGCGCCTGGAAGCGATCCGCGAAGGCCATCTGCTGACCCAGCACCCGGGCCAGAGCTTCGGCGCGAACATCCAGAAAATCATCACCCCGGAATTCGTCCGCGACGAAGTCGCGCGCGGCCGCGCCATCATCCCGAACAACATCAACCACCCGGAAAGCGAGCCGATGATCATCGGCCGCAACTTCCTGACCAAGGTCAACGCGAACATCGGCAACAGCGCGGTGTCCTCGGGCATCGCCGAAGAAGTCGAGAAGCTGGTGTGGTCGATCCGCTGGGGCGCCGACACGGTCATGGACCTGTCCACCGGCAAGCACATCCACGAAACCCGCGAGTGGATCATCCGCAACTCGCCGGTGCCGATCGGCACGGTGCCGATCTACCAGGCACTGGAAAAGGTCGACGGCCGCGCCGAAGAACTCAACTGGGAGATCTTCCGCGACACCCTGATCGAACAGGCCGAGCAGGGCGTGGATTACTTCACCATCCATGCCGGCGTGCTGCTGCGCTACGTGCCGCTGACCGCCAAGCGGGTGACCGGCATCGTCTCGCGCGGCGGCTCGATCCTGGCCAAGTGGTGCCTGGCGCACCACAAGGAGAATTTCCTCTATACCCACTTCGAGGAAATCTGCGAAATCATGAAGGCCTACGACGTGGCCTTCTCGCTCGGCGACGGCCTGCGTCCGGGCTCGATCGCCGACGCCAACGACGCGGCCCAGTTCGGCGAGCTGGAAACCCTGGGCGAGCTGACCAAGATCGCCTGGAAGCACGACGTCCAGACCATGATCGAAGGCCCCGGCCACGTGCCGATGCAGTTGATCAAGGAGAACATGGACAAGCAGCTCGAGGTCTGCGGCGAAGCGCCGTTCTACACCCTCGGGCCGCTGACCACCGACATCGCCCCGGGCTACGACCACATCACCTCGGCGATCGGCGCGGCGATGATCGGTTGGTTCGGCACCGCGATGCTCTGCTACGTCACCCCGAAGGAGCACCTGGGCCTGCCGAACAAGCACGACGTGCGCGAAGGCCTGATGGCCTACAAGATCGCCGCGCACGCGGCCGACCTGGCCAAGGGCCACCCGGGCGCGCAGGCGCGCGACAACGCGATGAGCAAGGCGCGTTTCGAGTTCCGTTGGGAAGACCAGTTCAACCTCGGCCTCGATCCGGAGCGCGCCCGCGAGTACCACGACGAGACCCTGCCGAAGGACGCGCACAAGGTCGCGCACTTCTGCTCGATGTGCGGCCCGCATTTCTGTTCGATGAAGATCACCCAGGACGTGCGCGACTACGCCAAGGAACACGGCGTCGAAGAAGTCGCCGCGCTCGACGAGGGCATGGCCGAAAAGGCCGCCGAGTTCCGCGCCCAGGGCGCGGAAGTCTATCGCCGCGCCTGATCGTCGCAGGCCGTCGAGAAAATCCGGCGCGACGCGGCTGCGTCGTGCCGGATTTCCAACATCGCGCCGCTTCTCCTGTAGGAGCGGCATAAGCCGCGACCAACCGAAGCGTCGTACGAAAGCGTCGCAGCCGAAGTTCCGATGCGCGGATGCCCGATCTTTTGCCGTTGGGTAGGAGCGGCGCAAGCCGCGACTAACCAAAGCGTCGTACGAAAGCGTAGTAGCCGAAGTCCCGAACTCCCGAAGCCCCACGGCTCTGATCGAATGCGATCCGGATGCCTGCCGCTTCGGAGGCTTGCGTGGTATTCGGCCTCCTCGGCTGATCGCGGCTTGCGCCGCTCCTACTCTTGAAGCGGTTGCGAGGCTCACCCCTCTGTGCGCCGTCCGCCAAGTCCTGCACACTCTCGCCGCATGAGCGACCGTAGCTACACTTCCCTCAAATGGCGCGTCCACGCGCGACGCCATCCCTCGGCCTTCCTGCTCGCGGCGCAACTGCTGAGCATGCTCGCCTATCCCCTGTTCGAGCCGTCCGGCGGCGGGCGGGTGGTGTTCGGCGCCTTCGGCGTGCTGGTGCTGGCGCTGGCGGTGTGGGTGGTCAACCGCAGCCCGGCGATCAAGTGGATCGCCTGGATCATCGCGGTGCCGGCGTTCGTGCTGTCGGTGTTGTCGGTGCTGTTCGCCAGCCCGGACCTGCTGATCGCCTCGTCGGCGCTGGAGGCGGCGCTGTACTTCTACGCCGCCGGCGCCCTGATCGCCTACATGATGAGCGACCATCGGGTGACCGCCGACGAACTGTTCGCGGCCGGGGCGACCTTCACCCTGTTGGCCTGGGGCTTCGCCTACGCCTTCCTGGTCTGCCAGGCCTGGTACCCGGGCAGTTTCACCGGTGCCGAGCGCCCGGGCGAGCCGCGTACCTGGCTCGAACTGTTGTTCCTGAGCTTCACCAATCTGTCGGCGGTCGGCCTCGGCGATATCTTGCCGATGAGTCCGGCGGCGCGGGTGCTGACCATGTTCGAGCAGTTCGCCGGGGTGGGGTATATCGCCGCGGTGGTGTCGCGCCTGATCGGCCTGACCATCCTGCGCAACGAGCGGCAGTGAGGCTGTAACACCCCCGGGTTACAGGACAATGCGCGGGCCCGGAGCCCTTTTGGAACGATACGTTCCGGGGTTTTGGCCGGTTTGGGGCCGCCTGCGTCACTCGAACAGGTCCGGCTCAGCTTCGCGGACGCTAGAATAGGCGGTTCCAACGCGCTTTTCCGATTGCGCCATCGCGCCATGCCGGATATGTCGGTTTGTCGTTTCGCCGCCCATGCGTTCAGGCACATGACCGGCGGCGGGCGAGTGCGCATCATCAGCAGGATTCATGCCGCGAATTCACGAGCCATCGTTACCGACTCCGCCCGCCGAGCAGCTGCGGGTGGGGGAGTGCCTGGTCGACATCCCCTTGCGCGAGATCCGCGCACCGGGCGCCCGTCGGCCTCGCCGCATCACGCCCAAATCGATGGGCGTGCTGCTGGTGCTCGTCGAACACGCCGACCGCGTGGTCAGCCGCGATGCGCTGCTGACCGAGGTCTGGCCCGACACCTTGCCTACCGACGACGTCGTCACTCAGGCCATCACCCAACTGCGCAAGGCCTTCGACGAAGACCGCGGCAATCCGCGCTACATCGAGACCATCGCCAAGAACGGCTACCGCCTGCTGGCTGAGGTCGAATGGCTGCCGCAGGAGAGCGCGGCCTCCACCCACCACGAGCCGGCCGACGACGTTGAAATATCGACCGCGCCGGCGGCGCTGATCGACGAGCGTGTCGAACCGGTGCCCTTGCCGAACCACCCGCGTCCGCGCGGCACCTGGCGTTCGATCGTCGGCGTGATCGCGCTGGTGATCGGCCTGGTCGGCGGCCTGGTGTGGTGGTCGCTCGCGCGCCAGCCGCAAACGCAGGCGGCCGTGCCGGCGGTCGACCCGGCGCGCGCGACCAATACCCCGCGCCCGTATCGCCTGATCACTTCCATGCCCGGCTTCGAGCTCGCCCCGACCTTGTCGCCGGATGCGGCGATGGTGGCCTACGTGGCGATACCCGAAGGCCAGCGCGGCACCGCCATCCTGGTGCAGACCACCGACCAGACCCCGCCGCGCCAGCTCACCCAACCTAATGGCCAGGCCGAGGACAGCGCCCCGGCGTGGTCGCCGGACGGTCGTTCGATCGCCTTCCTGCGTCTGGAACCCGGGGTGTCGTGCCGGGTGCTGGTGATCGCCGCCAACGGCGGCGCCGAGCGCGAAGTCGGCACGTGCGACTCGCGCAACCCGCCGACCTTCGACTGGACCGGCGACGGCCGTGGCCTGATCTTCGGCAGCATGTGGACCCCGCAGGGCATCGTCGGCATGCGCGTGCTCGACCTCGCCAGCGGCGAGTGGCGCGCGGTGCCGTATCAGCCCGGCGCCGGCAACCTCGACCTGTCGCCGCGGTTTTCGCCGGACGGGCGTTGGCTGGTGTTCGTTCGCAACAGCCCGCAGGGCGATTTCTGGCGCCTGCCGGCCGAAGGCGGCAAGGCCGAACGGCTCAGCCACCTCAGCGCCGACGTGCGCGGCTGGGACTGGTTGCCGGACAGCCGCAACATTCTGTTCGGGCGGATGATCGACGGCGACACCCGCATGTTTCGTCTCGACCTGGACACCGGTCAGGCCCGCGACCTCGGCATCGAGTCGGCGCAGGCGCCGGCGGTGGCGGCTGCGCGGCCGGCCGCGGCCTTCGTCCAGCGCAAGCCTTATTTCGGCCTGTTCCGGGTGGTGCTCGGCGACACCTCGCAAGGCGCGGTGCACGTGGTCGACCCGCTGTTCCCGTCCTCGGCCCGCGACATCCTGCCCACCATCGCCCCCGACGCGCACCAGATCGTGTTCGTCTCCGACCGCTCCGGCAGCACTCATTTGTGGTGGGCCGACATGGACCAGCCCGATTCGCTGCGCATGCTGCAGGGCGTGCAGCCCGGTACACGCTATGCGCCGTCGTGGTCCAACGACAGCGCACGGGTGACCGTGGTCGGGCCGGACGCCGAAGGCCGCAACGTGGTCCACGAGATCGTCCCGGCCAGCGGCCGCGTGACCCGCCTGCCGGTGCCCCTGCCGGACCCGATCCAGGCCGTGCAACTGCCCGACCCGCATCGCCTGTTGGTCCTGGCCGGCACCGGCGACGGCCGCCTGAGCCTGAATCTGTTCGACCGCCGGCTGACACCCTGGCGCCTGTTGAGCCAGTTGGCCGACGTCTCCGAGGTTCGCGTCGATGGCGCCCGCAACCGTCTGCTGTTCACCCGCCAGACCGAGGCCGGGCTGTGGCAGTCGGATCTGGGCCTGACGCCGGCCAGCGTCCGTCGCATCGGCGACGGCGAACCGGTCGCCGACCGCTACCGGCTCTGGGACGTGGCGACCGAGACCGGCGAGCTGCGCTATCTCGACCAGCAGCCGACCTGCCTGTCCCTACTGCGCCGGATCGCCTCGCCGGAGTTGCCGCCGTCGGTCCTGTGCCTGGACCAGAGCCGGCGCTCGGCGATCAACGGATTCAGCCTGAGTCCGCGCGGCGACGCGGTTTATCTGGCCCTGGCCAAGTGGGACGGCGCTGATATCGGTTACATGGACCTGCCCGAAGAGCCGAAGACCTTCGTGCCCGGCTGGCTCAACTGATTGATTCTGCAAACAAATGTGCTTTCGGAAAAGCTTCGGTTGTGACGTCGTTCCGAATTCGCCTAACTCTCCGTCAAATTTCTGAAGTCGCGCGCCGGACTTAGGCAAAACAACACCTCATTCTCGGCACATGAGGTGGACCAATGGAGCAAGCATTGTGGGCGGATCGCGGACAGCTGTTGCAGCTGGACGCTCAGGATCCCGCCATTCAGGCCAGTTGCGTCGGCGTCTCCCGTCTCGGCAGCGCCCAGCTGTCGGGCACGCATTTTTCGATCTGGGTCCAGCTGCGCGGCAGCTCCTGGGTCGAAGCCAAGGAAGGTAAGTTCCGCCTCAAGCGCGGCGACTGGATCGCGTTCGAACGCGACTCCAAGCCGGTCCTGCAGGCCGACCGCTACGGCGTCTGCGTCGGCCTTAACCTGACCGCCGACGCGATCAAGGCCATGACCCGGCTCGCCGAGTGCAGCCTCTATGCCGGCCGCGGCCGCATGAGCCGCCACGACGCCCGCATCGCCCTGCGCCTGTGGCGCCAGGCCCATGCCCGCAACGGCGAGGCCGACGGTGGCCTGGACATCAACGCCCTGCGTCCGATCCTGCTGCACCTGGCAGGCGTCCAGCGCGAGCTGACCGCTCGCATCCAGCGCTGCCCGGGCCGCTCGCGCAGCCGCAAGCGCCAGGTGTTCGGCCGTCTGCAGCGCGCCCGCCTGTACCTGGAAGGCAACTGCGACCGCGTGGTGCGGATCAGCGAACTGGCCGAACTGACGAGCTTCTCGAGCTGGTACTTCTCCAAGACCTTCCACAGTCTTTATGAGGAGAGCCCGCAGGCGGCGTCGGCGCGCATGCGTCTGGAGCACGCGGCCGATCTGCTCAAGAACACCTCGATGATGATCGGCGAAGTCGCCGCCGCCAGCGGCTTCGACAATTGCTGCAGCTTCGCCCGCGCCTTCCGCGCCCGCTTCGGCACCTCGGCGACGCGTTACCGCAGCGCCGCGGCCAGCGCCAAGCTGGAATCGGCCCAATTGGCATCGGCGAAACCGGCGGCCGCACAGCTGCGCAAGGCCGCATAAGTCGAGTCGATTACTGCGACAGGCATCGATCGCGATACACGGGTCGGCGCACGCGTCGTACGCAACACCTGCAATACGCAAACAGGACGACCGCTGAAGTTTCGAATGCGCGCCGCGCGCGCATCGAAACTTCGGCGACGATCGTGGCCCCGGCCACGAGCGCAGGGCCAGCCCGGCACGATCGCCGCACGCGATCTCCCAGCACGCAGCGCCATTGCGACTTCTTTCTCCAGCAACCTGCGCTGAATCGTTGCGCAGCCATGCGCGGTGCGATGCCGCGATCGCCGCCGTTTCGATTTATCGGTCGTTCATGCCGAACGCATCGACAGCATCGGCAAACTTTCTCGTCTTCGCGCGCAAACCTGCGCATCGCCTGAGTGCGTCGTCGCATCGACTCGCTGTCGAGGTTCGATCGCGACGCGCGCATCGCGTTTTCATCGGCGCTTGATTGCATCGTTGCGTTGTGACCACGACCGCGACGACTCAATCGGCAAAGTCTCCCGGCCTCAAGGGCAAAGCAGCATCGGCTTGCGGGTCGTACTTTTGCAAAGCGTTTTAACACGCCCATAACGAGATTACTGGAGAGAGATAGATGAACCATCGCAGTCTGCGCCCCGCGGCGCGGTACGGCTTGCTGCCGTCCGCCATCGCCACGGCGTTAGTGACGGCCCTGATTCCGGCGATCGCCGGCGCACAGGAAGCCGACGCCTCCAATCAGGCCACCACCACCCTCGACCGCATCGAAGTCACCGGTTCGCGCATCCGTCAGGCGAATCTGGAAACCTCGCAGCCGGTCGTCACGATGACGCGCGCCGACATCCAGAAGCAGGGCTTCACGAGCGTCGCGGACATCGTCCAGAACATCACCGCCACCGGTTCGCCGGCGATCTCGCGCGCCGACGCGCTGGCGTCGGGCGAAGACGTGGGCGGCCAGTACGTCGACCTGCGCAACCTCGGCCCGCAGCGCACGCTGGTGCTGATCGACGGTAAGCGCATGGGCATCAGCTCCAGCGGTTACTCCGACCTGGCGTCGATCCCGAGCTCGATCGTCGAGCGCATCGAAGTCCTCACCGACGGCGCTTCGGCCCTGTACGGTTCGGACGCGATCGCCGGCGTGGTCAACATCATCACCCGCAAGCGTTTCGACGGCCTCGAAGCCAGCGCCTACCTCGGCCAGTACGGCCAGGGCGACGGCAACAAGGAAGTCTATAACTTCGTCGTCGGCCAGACCGGCGAGCGCGGTTCGGTGACCTTGGGCGCCGAGTACAGCAAGGAAGATCCGGTCATGGCCCGCGATCGCGCCTTCACTCGCTACCCGAACGGTCGTGGCCATCCGTTCCCCGATCTGGGCGGCGCCAACGGCGGCGTGCGCAGCAACGGTTGGAGCGCTATCAATCAGTGGGGTACGTTGATCGATACCCTCGGCGACGCCGATCCGGACAACGACGTTCTCCTGACCGCGAACCGTGGCACGACGAACACCAAGGACAAGAACAACTTCCATGAGACCAACGGTCTCACGGACATGGCCAACGCCAACGAGCAGATGTATCTCTCGACCGGCCTGGAGCGTCGTTCGGTGTTCGCCAACGCCGAGTTCGACATCACCGACAACCTGCGCGCCAAGGCCGACGTCCTGTACACGGACCGCGAAGCCACCCAGCAGATCGCCGGCTATCCGTTCCGTTCCACCGGTTTCAGTGATCGCTACGAAGGCGACCTGAGCCTGAAGGCCGGCAGCGCATTCAACCCGCTGGGTCGTGATGCCGACTTCTTCCGCCGTGGCTGGGAAGTGCCGCGCCAGACCAAGTCCGAGCTGACCACCTATCGCTTCAGCGGCGGTCTGGAAGGTTCGTTCGAATTGGCCGGCAAGCCGTGGGATTGGGACGCCGGTTACATGTACAACCAGAACAAGGGCGTCAAGACCGGCACCGGCAATCTGTACCTGCCGCACGCCGAGAAGGCCCTGGGCCCGTCGTTCATCGACGCGAGCGGCGTCGCCCGTTGCGGCACCGCGGCCAACCCGATCGCCGACTGCTTGGCGTGGAACCCGCTGCTGGGTCCGGACGTCAACGCACCGGGTTCGTTGAACAACAAGGATCTGCAGAAGTACCTGTACCTGCCGACCCACGACACCTCGACCACCAAGACCGAGGTCTACAGCCTCAACCTCAGCGGCGTGCTCGCCACGCTGCCGGCGGGCGACCTCGGCCTGGCGGCCGGTTACGAGCACCGCAAGGAATCGGCGCACTACTCGCCGGACGCCCTGCTGCAGTCGGGCCTGAGCACCGACCTGGCCGGTAGCGAAACCCAGGGCGGCTACTCGCTCGACGAGTTCTACGTCGAACTCGCCGTGCCGGTGCTGGCCGACGTGGCCTTCGCGAAGGAACTGTCGTTCAGCCTCGCCGGCCGTTACTCGGACTACAACACCTTCGGCGACACCACCAACGGCAAGTTCAGCCTGAAGTGGAAGCCGATCGACGACCTGCTGGTGCGCGGCACCTACGCGACGGGCTTCCGCGCCCCGACCGTGGCCGACCTGTACGGCGGCGTCAGCGAGAGCTTCGACAACTACACCGACCCGTGCGACACCTCGTTCGGCTCGGCCGTGCGTAACCCGCAGGTCGCTGCACGTTGCGCAGGCGTGGTCCCGGCGAACTTCCGCCAGGTCGCTTCCGGCGGCCGTCCGGCCACCGGCCCGAACGCTCAGTCCGACAGCGCTTTCCTGTCCGGTTCGAACCCGAACCTGATGCCGGAAACCTCGAAGTCGACCAGCATCGGTTTCGTCTACAGCCCGAGCTACGTCAGCGGCCTCGACGTCAGCCTGGACTGGTGGAAGATCAAGATCGACGACGTCATCGCGGCTGAAACCGTCACCTCGATCCTCAACAACTGCTACGTGCTCGGTATCGATTCGGCCTGCGGCCGCTTCGTGCGCGACACCGACGGCCAGGTCGTGGGCGTGACCCGCAACCTGATCAACGGCGGTTACCAGGAAACGGCCGGTTACGACCTCGGCATCGCCTACCGTCTGACCGACACCCGCTTCGGCAACTTCTCGTTCACCTGGAAGACGACCTACGTCGACTACCTGGAATACAAGCGCGACGGCGAGTCCACCACGCCGGTCGAGCAGCGTACGAGCTGGGTCGCCGATGGCCTGAGCAACTTCCGCGTGCGTTCGAACTTGAACGCCGACTGGAGCCGCGGCGACTTCGGCGCAAGCTGGGGCGTGCGTTACTACTCCGGCCTGAAGGAAGAATGCGCGTATAACCTGAGCGGCGGCGCGGAATGCGACAAGCCGAACTACCAGTCGGGTTACAAGGGCATCCAGCCGATCCGCGAAGTGGGCGCCAACACGTTCCACGACGTGCAGGTTCGCTACAACACCCCGTGGAACGCCACGGTGGCGGTGGGCGCGAACAACGTGTTCGACCACGTCGGCCAGACCATGTACAGCCAGCCGAACAGCAGCTTCGCCTACAACGGCAGCTTCGACATCGGTCGCTTCGTGTACATGAAGTACACCCAGCGCTTCTGATAAGCGTCAGGTAGTACCGCAATACGACTACGGCCCCGAAAGGGGCCGTAGTTTTTTGTGGTGGCGGCCGGCGAGGTTGTGGGCGTTGGTTCTGGCCGATTAGCCAGGGAAACAAAAAGCCGCCCGAAGGCGGCTTTTTGTTGTTATGCCGATCTATCGAAGATCAGAACTTCGGCTTGTCTTCTTCCGAGGTGGCCGCGTAGCGCTCGATGGCTTCGACCAGGATCTTCTTGGCTTCCTCGGCGTTGCCCCAACCGTCGAGCTTGACCCACTTGCCCTTCTCCAGATCCTTGTAGTGCTCGAAGAAGTGGCCGATGCGCTCGAGCCAGTGCGGGCTGACCTGTTCGATGTCGTGGATGTGGCTGTAGCCGGCGAAGACCTTGTCGACCGGCACGGCGAGCAGCTTTTCGTCGCTGCCGGCTTCGTCGGACATCTTCAGCACGGCCACCGGACGGCAGCGGATCACCGAGCCGGGGATCAGCGGCAGCGGCAGGATCACCAGCACGTCGGCCGGGTCGCCGTCGCCGCAGACGGTGTGCGGGACGTAGCCGTAGTTGCAGGGATAGCGCATCGGGGTCGACAGGATGCGGTCGACGAAGATGGCGCCGGAGGACTTGTCGACCTCGTACTTGACCGGCTCGGCATCCTTCGGGATTTCGATGATGACGTTGATCTCGTGCGGCGGATTCTTGCCGGTGGAAACGAGGTCCAGACCCATGTGTGCTCCGACTGCTGAGGCCCGCCGGAAGGCGGGCGGTGAAAGAAAGAGGGCCATTCTACGCGGCTGGGTGCTGCGTTGCAGCACAGGGGCAGGTGGGCTCAGCCGGGAGCCGCGGCCCGCGTAAATGTCCAATCGGCGGTAAAACAACGGCTTCGTGCGCGCATCGGCGGCCAACCGCATCCGAGCGACGCGGTGATCGAACGCCGGTGGCGATCGTGTCAAAAAGCGTCCAGGCGCCGTCCAATACGAGGCGGGCAGGGTTTCGGCCGGTGCGCTTGCCGCTCTCCGCGTGGGGTGTTAATCCTGCATTTAGATCGATACAAATGCGAGGGCGGCGATGGCGTGGTGGGGCTATGTCGAGCAGGAGCTGATCGGTTTCTTCGGCCTGGGGGCCTTGCTGCAGCTGTTGGCCGAGCAGGGCTACCGGGCGCTGCTCAGCGCCGACGGGGCCGCGGCCTTGTTGTACCCGGTCATCCCGATCCTGCTGGTATACGAGCTGTTGCGCACCGTCGCCCAACGCCGCTTCAAGCTCGAGGACTACAAGCTCCCGTTCCTGACTCTGCTGGCCAACCGGCTGATCTCGACCTTCCTGACCTTCGGCGTGGTGACCTTGTGCATCGGCCTGTTCCAGCCGTATGCGCCGTTCCAGGTCGGCATCAGCGCGCCCGGGCTGATCTACGGCTACCTGGTCTGGGAGTTCGCTCATTTCGTCTACCACTACCTCGCCCACAAGGTGCGCTTGCTGTGGTGCCTGCACTCGACTCATCACGCGCCGGTGGCGATGAATCTGTCGGTCAATTACGCGCATTTGTTCCTGGAAGCGCCTTACGCGGATCTGGTGCGCACTACGATCTGCATCCTGGCCGGGGTCGAGCCGCCGCTGCTGTTGCTGATCATGTTCGTCGACGGGCTGTGGGGGCAGTTCATCCACCTGGGCGAGCACGCGCTCAAGGACGGGCGCCTGGGGTTGCTGCATCGGGTGATCCTGACGCCGGCGCACCACCGCGTGCATCACGCGCGCAACGCGGTCTACATGGACACCAATTTCTGCAATCTGCTCAATGTCTGGGACCGCGTGTTCCGCACCTATCAGCCGCAGCGCGAGGACGTGCGGATCGAATACGGCATCACCCGGCCGCTGAAACCCGGCAGTTTTCTCGATGCGTATCTGGGCGAATTCGCTGCCTTGCTGCGCGACGTCGCCACCGCGCCCGGATGGAGGAACAAGTTGCTGTATCCGATCATGCCGCCGGGTTGGAGCCACGACGGCGAGCACAAGACCGCCGAGGTCAGCAAACGCGCCTGGCTGGCGCAGCAGGGGGCGCCATGAATCGCTGGCCGATCGTGTGGGTAGTGCTCGCCGTGTCCTGGCCGACCGCCCTCGCATACGCGGGCGAGCCCGCGCGAGCCAATCTCGCCTTGCATCGCCCGGCCACCGGCTCGGCGATCTGCAAGCCCGGCGAGGAAGCGGAGAAGGCGGTCAACGGCTTGCTCGCCAGCAAAACCCACGACAAGTTCTGTTCGCTGCAGCGGCCGGCCTGGCTGCGCATCGATCTGCAAGCCGAGCGCGAGCTGCGCGGCTTCACCGTCAAGCATGCGCAAGCCGGCGGCGAAGCGGCTGCGATGAACACGCGTGCATTCGCGCTGTCGGTGTCGAGCGATGGCGCGAGCTGGCGGCAGGTGGCGAAGGCCGACGACAACGTCGACGGCGTCAGCGTGCATCGCATCGCCCCGACGCGGGCGCGTTATGTGCGCCTGGACGTGAGCCAACCGGCGCAGGACCCGGCCGATCCGGCGACCCGCATCTACGAAGTCGAAGCCTGGTAACTCCTCGTCGCGCGCCGTCGGGCCGGCGTTCGGGCGCTCCTGGGGTCGACCCTAGCGTGGGTACGCCCTAGCTTGGATGCGGCCATACGTCTGCGTATCTAGGAGGCTCGTACTCCGTCCATCGCAGGCTTGCCATGTCCGTACAGCTCGACGCCACCCGTTCCGCGCCGCCGGCCGATTCTTACTGGAACGATCCGATCGCCGCCGACCCGAACCGCCTGGCCGAGCCGCAGCCGCCGGTGACTGCCGAAGCGGCGGTCGCCGAGCTTGCCGAGCCGGACCGCCCGGCGCTGGACGGTGCGGTGGCGATCGACGGCAACGACACCAATCCTCAGCAGCGCAGCGAGGGCCGCACGCCGGACGGCAAGACCGTGCAGATCGATCCGCTGCACCAGGGCGCCGAAGTGTCGATAGCGCGCGAGCAGACCCTCGCCGACGCCGGCCTGGGGCGTACCTATGTCAGCACCGATCAGGTCGTGCTGACCACCGGCGCCAAGAACGACGACGTGCAGATCACCCAGCGCGACGACGGCACCCTCGATGTCGGCATCAACGGCGAGAAATACGAGGTGCGCCTGGGCGAGAATCAGGAGCTGACCATTCGCAGCGGCGCCGGCAACGACACCATCAACGTCGCCTCGAACGTGAAAGTGAACATCGTCGTTGACGGCGGCGCCGGCGACGACAAGATCGCTACCGGCGCCGGCAACGACCGCATCGACGGCGGCCTCGGCAACGATGTCGTCGCCACCGGCGCCGGCCGCGACGATGTGTTCGGCAACCGCGGCGACGACCGTCTCGATGCCGGCGATGGCGACGACGTGGTCTATGGCGGCGACGGCGTCGACACGCTCGGTGGCGGCAACGGCGTGGACTTCCTCGAAGGCGGCCAGGGCCAGGACACGCTCGACGGCGGCGCGGGCAAGGACATGCTGTCGGGCGGCCTCGACGACGACAGCTTGCGCGGCGGCGACGGCGACGATGCGGTCTACACCGGCGCCGGCAAGGACACGGTCGACAACCGCTCCGGCCACGATACGGTGTATGCGCAGCAGGCCAGCGACCTCATCAACGCCGCCACCGGCGCCCGCAACACGGTGATCAACGTCGAGATCAGCGCCAGCAAGGGCGTGACCATCGAGGGCTCGGACGCGTTCAGGCAGCGCGTCGGCGCCGAGATCGAGTTCCTGCGCAGCTCGCCGAACGGCCAGCAGATGCTGGCCGAGTTCGATAAGGCGGCCGCGCGCGGCAACTCCGTCACCATCAAGGAACTGGCGAACGAGCAGAACGGCTACGCCCAGACCTTCAGCAACGACGCCGACATCGTCAACGGCAAGCCCGGCGCCGGTGGCGACGTGCAGATCAGCTACAACCCTTCGTTCCACATGGCCGAGTTCCCGGCGCCGGTGGTGGTGCTGTATCACGAGATGTCGCACGCCTATAACGGTGTCACCGGCACCTTCCAGCCGGGCACCTATCGCGGCACCGGGCCCGACAACGGCGAGGTGCCGAACGCCGAACGCCAGGCGGTCGGCCTGGAGACCAGTGCGCCAGCCTACGATTTCGACGGCGACCCCAATACGCCCAAGACCACCGCCAATCCCGACCACCTGACCGAGAACGGCATCCGCGGCGAGCTCGGCTTGCCGGACCGGCCGAGTTATTCGCTCTGACGGCGCGCCATTCATCGCGCATCGCGACGACGGTCTCAGGAGCGACGAGCGGCAGCCCGCGTTCATCGCGGGCTGTCCGACTTTGTCTAGGATCGGCGGATAGTCGTTCTTATTCCTGGATAGGACGCGCGCTGTGGTGGCCGCGATCTTCTGCCGCGTGCGCCGATCCTCCGTACCCGAGACGAGTCCTGGCATGAAGTCGACGCAGTACCCTCGTTACGCCTGCATTCGCCGCCTGCTCGTGTGTTCGATGGCGCTCGCCGCGAGCGCCTGCGTGCATGCTCAACCCTCTTCATCCGCGGAGTCCGTCCCCATGCCTGCTGACCGCGCTTCGGCTGCCGTCCCTATCGCGAAGGTGCAAGGCCGCGGCGTCGCGCTCGAAGCCGAGTTCGCTTATGCGGCGTCGAAACGCGTGTTGACGGTGGGCTATCGCCTGCACAACCTCGGCGATGGACCGCTCGCGGTGTTCGATCGCGGCGACCGCCACGCCGTGGCGACAGGGCGACAGAAGGCCGGCGCGATCGCGGCGCCGACCGTGCAGACCGAGAACGGCGATGTTTCGTTGAGCCATGCGGCATCGCCCCTGCCGCGACCTGCGCCGACCTTGCCGCCGACGCCGTTGGCGATTCGTGTACCGGCGGGCGCGGAGACGGCAGGGCGTTTCGAGTTCGCGATACCTGGCGCCGATGCGCCGAAGCGCTTGCGCTGGTGTCTCGGCGTAGCGACGTTCGACGACGGCGATTTCAACGCGCCGGAGACGATAGGCGAGGTCGAGCTCTGGCGCGCCTCGTTTGCGGTCGCCGAACGGCAGCAACTCGTGTGCACGCCCTGGTTCGATATCGCGGCGAATGCATTCTCGAGGTAGCGGGTAGAGGCGGGAAGACAAGCAAAAGAAAACGGCGGCCCAGGCCGCCGTTTTCGGTTTTGCGAAGCGGCATCGGCTGTCGGGCCGATGCCGGTGCGCTTACTCGACTTTCACTTCCACTCGCCGCGCTTCTTCGGCGCTGCCGCCGCCGGTGGTGACCATCGGTTTGTCGAGGACGATGCGGTCGGCGCCGATGCCCTGCGATTCCAGCCAGCCCTGCACCGCTTGCGCGCGCTCCTTGGCCAGCTCGGCATTGGTCGCCGCGCCGCCGGACTCGTCGTGGAAGCCGGAGATGCGGGCCTTCGTCGACGGCTCGGCATTCAGTGCGGCGACCACGCCGGCCAGATCGGCCTCGGCGCTGGCCGGCGGGGTGGCCGAACCGACGTCGAAGTAGAGCTTGGCGCTGCCTGACGATGCCGGCGTGGATGCTTCGCTGTCGACGGCCTCGGTCGGACCCGATGCATCGATTGCGCCCGAGTCCACCGGCCCGCCGACGTCGGTCGCCGGCGCGGTCAGCGCGGCTTCGCTGACGCCGTGGGTGGCGGAAGCATCGCCCATTCCCGTCACCGGCAACAGCGGCACCAACAGCAAGGCGACGATGTTGATGATCTTGATCAGCGGGTTGATCGCCGGGCCGGCGGTGTCCTTGTACGGGTCGCCGACGGTATCGCCGGTGACGGCGGCCTTGTGCGCTTCCGAGCCCTTGCCGCCGTGGTGGCCGTCTTCGATGTACTTCTTGGCGTTGTCCCAGGCGCCGCCGCCGGTGGTCATCGAGATGGCGACGAACAGGCCGGTGACGATGGTGCCGATCAGCAAGCCGCCGAGCGCCTTCGGCCCGAGCAACAGGCCGACGACCACGGGCACTGCGACCGGTAGCAGCGAAGGCACGATCATTTCCTTGATCGCCGACTTGGTCAGCATGTCGACGGCGCGGTCGTACTGCGGCTTGCCGGTGCCTTCCATGATTCCGGGAATGTCGCGGAACTGGCGCCGCACTTCCTCGACCACCGCGCCGGCGGCGCGGCCGACGGCTTCCATCGCCATCGCGCCGAACAGGTAGGGGATCAGGCCGCCGATCAGCAGGCCGATGATCACCATGTGGTCGGACAGGTCGAAGTTGAACACCACGCCCGGATGCGCGGCCTGCAGGTTGTGGGTGTAGTCGGCGAACAACACCAGCGCGGCCAGCGCCGCCGAACCGATCGCATACCCCTTGGTCACCGCCTTGGTGGTGTTGCCGACGGCGTCGAGCGGGTCGGTGACCGCGCGCACGTCCGAGGGCAGCTCGGCCATTTCGGCGATGCCGCCGGCGTTGTCGGTGATCGGCCCGTAGGCGTCGAGGGCGACGATCATGCCGGCCATCGACAGCATCGAGGTGGCGGCGATGGCGATGCCGTACAGGCCGCCGAGCGCGTGCGAGCCCCAGATCGCCACGCACACCGCGATCACCGGCAGCGCGGTCGACTTCATCGACACGCCGAGGCCGGCGATGATGTTGGTGCCGTGGCCGGTGGTCGATGCGGCGGCGACGTGCTTGACCGGTGCGTACTGGGTGCCGGTGTAGTACTCGGTGATCCAGACGATGGCGCCGGTCAGGATCAGGCCGATCAGCGCGCAGCCGTACAGGTTCATCGCGCCGTGGCTGGCATCGCGCATCAGCTCGGTGGTGATCGGATAGAACGCGATCGCCGCGAGCACTGCCGAGACGATCACGCCCTTGTACAGAGCGCCCATGATCGAGCCGCCGGCCTTCACCTTGACGAAGAATGCGCCGATGATCGAGGCGATGATCGACACGCCGCCGAGTACCAGCGGGTACAGCACGCCGTTGGCGCCGACCGTGCTGGCCATCAGGCTGCCGAGCAACATCGTCGCGATCACCGTGACCGCGTAGGTCTCGAACAAGTCCGCGGCCATGCCGGCGCAGTCGCCGACGTTGTCGCCGACGTTGTCGGCGATCACCGCCGGGTTGCGCGGGTCGTCCTCGGGAATACCGGCTTCGACCTTGCCCACCAGGTCGGCGCCGACGTCGGCGCCCTTGGTGAAGATGCCGCCGCCGAGTCGGGCGAAGATCGAGATCAACGACGAGCCGAAGGCCAGGCCGACCAGGGCGTGCAGCGCTTTTTCGCCGGTCACGCCGAGCTTGGCCAGCGCGAGCCAGTAACCGGCCACGCCGAGCAGGCCCAGGCCGACCACGAGCATGCCGGTGATCGCGCCGCCGCGGAAGGCGACGTCCATGGCCGGGCCGATGCCCTTGCGCGCGGCCTCGGCGGTGCGCACGTTGGCGCGCACCGAGACGTTCATGCCTATGTAGCCGGCCGCGCCCGAGAGCACCGCACCGATCAGGAAGCCGATCGCGGTCGGCCCGCCGAGCGCGAACCAGATCAACACGAACAGGACCGCGCCGGCGATGCCGATGGTCATGTACTGACGGTTGAGATAGGCGCGTGCGCCTTCCTGGATCGCGCCGGCGATCTCCTGCATTCGTTCGTTGCCGGCGGGTTGAGCGCTGATCCAGCGCGCGGACACGATGCCGTAAAGGATCGCGATGACGGCGCAGCCCAGCGCCAAGGTCAAACCGTACTGCTCCAGCATGAACCCCTCCCCAAGTGTAGAAGTGGACATCACAGGACAACGGGTCGATCGTGTTGTGCCGCGGAAAGCTGTTGGCCGGTGTGCCGCGGAATCGCTTCTTGCGCTGATGCGTGTTGCATTGCAGCGACGCCGTGCTGCGAACACGGCGGTGTCGCGACTATCGCACACGCACTGGGCCGGTGAAACCTCGCGACCGCGGGCTGGCGCAAGGGCCCAGCGGCCATCGGCGGGGCTGCGACTGCAGTCACGGATCGGCTCCGGTTCGTTCCCGGGATCGACCCCGTTATCGCCTTGACCCGTGCACGCGCGCGCTGTGACGCAGCAGCTGAATACGCGCGGTGCGCAGCGACCGGCGCAGCGGCATGCATGGGCGCGCGGACGCTCGCACGGCGCCGACAGGCCATCGGTTTGACACTGCCTGCGCTGCGCCGCTTAGATCGATGGCGCGCATCGTGCCGGCCAGGGAATCGCCACGGTCTGCCGATGCGCACTGCGGGCACGGCCCGCAGGGGGAGCCACGGGCGGACGCGTCGTTGCGGCGCCGATGCCGGTGTGCGCTTGAGTACAGGAAAGGGTTTTCCATCGAACCTCAAGTCAGGAGATGTCCATGAGCAAGAAGCTGATCGCATGTTGTGTGTTCGTGTTCGGTATGGGGCTGGGGCTGACCGCCGCGGCCGGTGGGTCCAGCATCACGCCGGAAATGGCGCAGTGCATCTACGACTGCAAGCTGTCCGGCAACACCCAGGCCTATTGCTGGTCGTGCTGCGTGCAGAAGCAGTGCCCCATCCCGCTGGAATGAACCCGGCCGGTTGAACCCCGGGTCGCGTCGACCCGCGCGTCGGCCGCCGCTTGCAGGCGGCCGGCGCGTTCGCGGTTAGGGCCTGTGAGCGCCGTCGGCCGGGCTTCCGCCCCCGGCGGGCGAGGGTTCAGCCAATGCGTGCCAGTCTGCGCCGGCCTTGTGAGACCGGAGCCGACGATGCGATTCGTTCCCGTTTTATTCGTTTCGATCCTGTGCGCGGGCCTGCCTGCGCTCGCGACCGCCGCCGACCCGGTGCCCGAGATCAAGCGCGGGCCGATCCCGGCCCAGGCGGTCGCCCGCCTGCACACCCTGCGCCAGATTCCCGAAGCCTGCGCGCGGGTCGAGGGGATATTCACCGGCCAGGCCGCCGATCCCTACAAATTCGCGGTCGTGCGCACCAGCCCGAACTGTCAGCCCCGTGCGCGTTTCGTCGACGCCGCCAAGGCGCAGCCTTCCGAAGCCGGCGGCTGGAAGTTCAACGATCTGATCCGCGTGCCCAGCGCCGCCTGCCCACAGCAACAGGCGGTGGTGCGGATCTGGCGTAAGCCGGCCGCGGCCGCGGTGCCGCCGACCCTGGATGCGCAGGGTAAGTCGCGCTTGTACCTGCAGGACGAAAAGGAAAAGGCCGCGGCCAACAAGCTCGCCGCGATTCCGATGTTCGCTGCCGAAATGAAAGTCGAAGGCCAGGGCTGCGGCGGCTGAGCGAAGGCCTGCGCGCCTGCCGGACTTCAGCCGAAGAATCGTCGCGTGCCACGGCGCGCATAAAGAAAGGGCCGCAATGCGGCCCTTTCTTTCGTCCCGCTTCAGTGCGGCGGCTTCGTTGCGAAGCCGCTGCGCTTACTTGGCGACCCGGCAGTTGCCGATGTGGATCAGGCGCGTGTCGGCCTGGTAGGAGTCGAAGGTGCCGACCAGGTCGAGCTTGTCGCCCTTGCGCAAAGTCATCGAATAACCGCGCTGGTCCGAGGCCATGTGGCACATCACGCGGGTGAAGACGATGGCGTCGCGACTGCTCGGAATGAAGCCGGGCAGCAACGAGGGCTTCATGTCGTAGAACACGCTCAGGCCGCCGCTGCCGGATTCGGAACCCAGGAAGTAACCGCTGACGCGGTAGGTCTTGCCCTTGTTGCGCACGTCGATCATCGCGACGTTGTCTTCGACGGTCTTGGAGACTTCGTCGGCCAGCTTGATCGCCGAGATCGAGATCGGCTTGGCGCCGCCGGCGGCCTTCGGCGGTGCCTTGCCGGGCTTGAGCTGGTACAGCATCTTGCACATCGAGGTCTTGATCGAGTCGGCGTTGGCGAGCGCGCCGCGGCGCGTCTTCATCAACATCGTCACGGTGCCGTCCGGCACCGCGGTCACGTAGACCTGCAGGCCGCGATGGGCGACGTTCGGCGACACTTCGAGCAGCAGCGAGCCGGTCTGGCTGTTCGCGTCGATCACGTTCATGCCGTCGGACACGGCGATATTGTTCATCTGGCCGACCGCGCTGGCGACGCTGAGGCCCGGCACGGTTACCGAGGTCGAATACTCGGTGCCCTTGAGCGGGTTGCCGGACTTGGTGAAATTGTCTTCGCACTTGCCGGCCAGGGCCGAAGCCGAGGGCAGCAAGAGAATGAGCAGCGGTAACAGCTTGCCTTTCATGAAGGCCTCCTTGATGTGTCGAAACTCAGCGTCCGTGCGTCCGCCATTAGGTGCATGAACGCGCGCGATGGCAGAGTGCCGCAATCGCCCAGGCGATTCAACGGGTTTCGCCGCATGGTTAATGTGCTGTGTGCCTATTCCTGACGCAGCGCACAGCTTGCGGCGTCCGCGAAAACTGAACTCGCGCCCGCACGGGCGTCTGCAGCATCGCCTGCGCGCCAAGCCTCGATGGGCACGCGCCGCTGCGAGCGGCCCGTGCGCGCAGATATGCAGGCCGCGCGGGACGCGGCCTGCCGTCCTAGGTTCGCCGTCCTCAGCAATCCGGCTCCTGCTCGTAGCGGCGCTGCATTTCGTCGGGCTCGATCTGCTCGATGCTGTGGCCGATGTTCCAGCGATGTCCGAACGGGTCGATGACGGTGCCCGAGCGTTCGCCGTAGAAGTGATCGCGCGGGGCCATCGCCAGGTGCGCGCCGGCGGCGACCGCGCGTGCGACCACTTCGTCGGCATCGTCGACATGCAGGTGCAGGGTGTGGCTGTGGCCGCGCTCCGGTTCGGGACGGCGGATCTCGACCTCGGGGAATTCCTCGCACAGCATCAGGGTGGTGCCGCCGAGGTCGAGTTCGACGTGGCCGATGCGGCCGCCGGGTTCGACCAGGCGGAATTTTTCGGTGGCGTCGAAGACCTTGCAGTAGAACGCGATCGCGGCCTGGGCGTCGCCGACGCACAGATAGGAAAACAACTCGTGGACGGCCATGGCGGGCTCCGTGGTGGATGTCGGCGCCAGCATGGCTGCGGGCCACTCGCGAGGATTGGAGAAAATTGACCGGCGTCGTCGAGTAGGAGAACCGCGTGCCTAGCCCGGTCCGATCGGCAGATGATGCGGCGCGGCCAGCGGTGCGGCCAGGTACTCGCGCGGGCTGACCCCGGCGAATTCGCGGAACTCGCGGATCAGGTGCGACTGGTCGAAATAACCTTGCTCGAGCGCGAGCTGCGCCCATGCGGGCCGCGGCGTCGCCGACAAGGCCGCGAGCAGACGGCGGAAGCGCTGCACGCGCGCATAGCGCTTGGGCGCCAAGCCCACCGCATCGCGGAAGCCGGCGATGAAGTGGCGATGGCTGCGGCCGCCGGCTTCGGCGATCGCGGCGATGGTGTCGTCCGTGCCGGAGGCTCGTTCGAGCCGGGTTGCCGCCCGCGCGATCTGCGGGTCGAGGCCGCGCAACGGGCGCAGACGCTCGTGCAGGAAACGCTCGAACACCTGGCGACGACGGTGCGGATCGTCGGTTACGGCAAGACGCTCGTACAGCAGCTCGGCGGCATTGCCGCACAGATCGCCCAGCGCTACGTGTTGGCCGGCGAGCTCGGCCGCGGACACGCCGAACAAGGCCAGCGCCGCGCCGGGGCGCAGCACGACACCGACCGATGCGGCCGGAGTCGAGGTGTCCTTGATGCAATACGTGGCGCGGATGCCGGCGACGGTCGCGGCGGCGTGGCGACGGCCGATGCGATCGTCGGCATCGGCGTACAAGCGCAGCGCCGGTCCGTCCAGGCGCACGACCAGATGCATCGAGCCGTTCGGCAAGGAATGCTCGCGCTGGGCGCGCGCTGGCTCGGCCGGACGCGCCTGCACCCAGATGCGTTCGATCCAGGGATGCAGCGAAGCCGGCACGGGGCGTTCGGCAGTCATGGCGTACGGGATAGGGGCGACAGGTCGCGGCGGCGGCAATGCACGATCATGCGCTCTTATCCGATAACGGTGCTCGATGCCGGCGCGCATTCATATCGAAGCGGAGCGGACCGGGATGGCGGCGTTCTTGCACGATGCGCCCGCGCCGCTGGTGGTGTAGTCGTAGATGCTGCCTTTGCGGACCATGAACTTGACCGTGCAGCGGCCGGTTTCCGGGGCCGGTGCCGATGGGGGCGCCTCGCGCATCGGCCCGGTCGCGCCGAGCACGTAGTGCAGCCAGCGGCTGTCGTCTTCCTCGCGGTACGAGAGCGGATCGCCCCAGGTGCCGACCAGCAATTGCAGCGGCGCGTCGATCCAGCTTTCCAGCGCCGGGTTCGGCGTGCGCTGGCGACGTTCGCTCGCGCGAGCGCTGCGCGCAGAGGCTTCGGCCTGGGCGCGGGCATCGTCCTGCTGGTCGCGCAGTTCGGCGTGGACCTGGTTCATCGCGCCGGACAGGCGCGCGAGCGTGCTTTCGACCTCCTGCTGGCGCGCGGCGATCTGGGTCTTGGAGCGTGTGGTGGTGTAGCGCGGCCGCTTGCCGTCGGTCCAGAAGCGCTGCCAGGACAGGTCGACCACGGTCAGCTGGTTCGCCGCGCCGTCGAGCGGGGTCATGCCGTGTTCGGGCTTGCGCGAGGCCGGCTCGCAGGCGAAGCGCTGCGCCTGGGTCATCCAGCCGGCCGGCGTCGCGGCCCACTCGCTCGGCGCCCGGGTTTCTTCGGTGTCGTTGCGCCAATACACCTCGGCCGCGGTGCTGCGCGCCTGTCCGCGCGCGCAGTCGAACTGCAGGTGGTGGACGATCTTGTCCGGCGCGGACTTGTGTTCCATGACCTCGAACACCTGGATCGAACGCGGCGCCGCTTCGCGCGCGCTCATCGCCGCGTCGGGGCCGTCCGCGAACAGGATCCGGCTTTCCTCTTCGGGCGTCAGAGCGGTCCCGATCCAGCTGCTGTCGGCATAGATCAGGCCGCGCGCGGGTTTGTCGCCGTAGCGATGCAACAGATAACCCTCGCCGGCGCAGGCCGGTGCCGCCGCCAGTACGAGGGCGGCGAGGCTGGCCGACAGTACGGCTTTCTTGGTGGCCTTCGTGGCGGCCTTCGTCCAACTGTCCATGATCGAACGCGGTCCTTGGGGCGGCGACCCGCCGCCGCCCGAGGATAGCGCCGCCCGCTGCGGGCGGCGCGCTCAGGCCGGTTTCGCGATGGCGTTAACGGCCGGCCGTCGCAGTTCGGTCAGCCTTCGAAGGCCGGCAGCCTGGGTTTCACCGCGACGTTCTTCAGCGCCACGTACTTGGGCAGGCCGTCGCGGCCGTACGGCGGCGGGGCTTCGCCGCGGATCAGCGGCTCCAGATAGGCGCGGGCCTTGGCGGTGATGCCGTAGCCGTCCTTGCGCAGGAAACCGGCCGGCATCTTCTTCTCGTGGTTGGCCACCTTGCTTAGCGGCGCGGCCTCGATCTTCCAGCGATACGGCGCGTCCGAGGTGCGCACGATCACCGGCATCACCGAATTGTGGCCCTTCAGCGCGAACTCGACCGCGGCCTTGCCGACCGCGCGGGCCTGCTCGACGTCGGTCTTGGAGGCCAAGTGGCGGGCCGAACGTTGCAGATAGTCGGGCAGGGCCCAATGCACCTTGTAGCCCAGGGCGTCCTTGACCCGTCCGGCCAGGTGCGAGGCGACGCCGCCGAGCTGGGTGTGGCCGAAGGAGTCGTGGCCGCCGCCGGCATCGGCGACGAAGCGGCCGTCGGCGGTCTGGATGCCTTCGCTGGCCACCACCACGCAATAGCCGACGCGTTCGACCGTGGCCCGGACCTTGGCGAAGAAATCGGCCTCATCGAAGGGGCGCTCCGGGAACAGGATCAGGTGCGGCGCGTCGTCGGGGCCCTGGCCGGCCAGGCCGGCGGCCGCGGCCAGCCAGCCGGCGTGTCGGCCCATGGCCTCGTAGACGAAGACCTTGGTCGAGGTCTCGGCCATCGCCGCCACGTCGAGGGCGGCCTCGCGCACCGACACCGCGGTGTACTTGGCGGCCGAGCCGAAGCCGGGGCAGCAGTCGGTCACCGCGAGGTCGTTGTCGACCGTCTTCGGCACCCCGATGCAGGTCAGCGGATAGCCGAACTCGGCCGCGAGCCGGGACACCTTGAGGGCGGTGTCGGCCGAGTCGTTGCCGCCGTTGTAGAGAAACCAGCGCACGTCGTGGGCCTTGAGCACGGCCAGCAGGCGCTCGTAGCGGGCGCGGTCGGCCTCCAGCGACTTGAGCTTGACCCGGCAGGAGCCGAAGGCGCCGCCCGGGGTGTGACCGAGGGCGCGGATCGCCGCCGCCGACTCGCGGGAGGTGTCGATCAGCTCCTCGCGCAGGGCGCCGAGGATGCCGTTGCGGGCGGCCAGCACCTTGACCTTGCGGGCCCGGGCGGTTTCGATCACGGCCGAGGCCGTGGCATTGATGACGGCGGTCACACCGCCGGATTGGGCGTACAGCAAAGTTCCGTTGGGCATGGGGATTCCAGGATTTCGGCCGGATTGCGGTAAGCTGCCAGCAATATTTTGCCCGGCGGGTGAATGGCGGCTCCGAGTGTAGCGCCGCCCCGCGGACTGGCCAGCCTCGTGCGGCCGGTGGGCTGCGAGGCTGGCGTGGCGAACGCCGGCCGCGACGATTTCGTTAGTTTTCAGGAGCGATGTTGATGCGATTGGTACTTCTGGGCGCGCCCGGTTCCGGCAAGGGCACGCAGGCTGCGCGGCTTAAGGAGCATTTGCAGGTGCCGCATATTTCCACCGGCGATCTGTTGCGCGGCGAAGTCGCGGCCGGTTCCAAGCTGGGTCTGGAAGCCAAGGCGGTGATGGACGCCGGCAACCTGGTCAGCGACGAGATCCTGCTCGGCATGCTCGAGGACCGTTTTTCGCGTCCCGACACCGCCGGCGGTTTCATTCTCGACGGCTATCCGCGCAACCTGGCCCAGGCCGATGCGCTCGACGTGCTGCTGAAGAAGATCGGCCAGCCGATGGACTTTGCCGTGCAGCTCGAAGTGCCGACCGAATTGCTGGTCCAGCGCATCGCCGGCCGCGCCGCCGAGCAGGGCCGCGTCGACGACAGCCCGGAAGCGGTGCGCACGCGCCTGAAGGTCTACGACGACGTGACCGCGCCGGTCATCGAGTACTACCGCCAGCATGGCCGCCTGACCGTGGTCGACGGCGTCGGCTCGCTGGACGTGGTGTTCACCCGCATCATCGAAGCGCTGGAACCGGCGCCGACGGTCGGTTGAGCCCCGTTTCTTCTGCGTCGCGTTCGCGCCCCGGTTCTTCTCCCTCTCCCGCTTGCGGGAGAGGGTTGGGGTGAGGGCATTCGCCCTTCCAGCCACCGCACAGGTTTCGCGGTAGCGGGATCGGCAGCCGTGGCGCTTCTGCGCACGCCGACTCCCGCGCCCTCAGCCCTTGCCCTCTCCCGCAGGCGGGAGAGGGGGCGTCGGTGCCGTGCAGGAGCCGCTCGCGTTGGACCTTCGACGTTAATCCAGGACCTCGGATCTTGAAGCTACATATCTTGGGCATCGCCGGTACTTTCATGGGCGGTGTCGCCGCGCTCGCACGCGAACTCGGCCATGAGGTCGAAGGCAGCGACCAGGCGGTCTATCCGCCGATGTCGACCCAGCTCGAACAGCTCGGCATCGCGCTCAAGCAAGGCTATCGGCCCGAACACATCGGCGCCGATTGCGACGAGATCGTGGTCGGCAACGCGTTGTCGCGCGGCAACGCCGCGGTCGAGCAGGTCCTCGACGACGGCCGCCGCTACACCTCCGGCGCGCAGTGGCTGTGCGAACAGGTGCTGCCGGGCCGCGACACGCTCGCCGTCGCCGGCACCCACGGCAAGACCACCACCACGACTATCCTGACCTGGCTGCTGGAAGCCGCGGGCCGCCAGCCGGGCTTTTTGATCGGCGGCGTCGCCGAGGATTTCGGCGTGTCCGCGCGTATCGGCGCCGGCCGCGAGTTCGTCGTCGAAGCCGACGAGTACGACACCGCCTTCTTCGACAAGCGCAGCAAGTTCGTCCACTACCGTCCGTTGGTGGCCATCCTCAACAATCTCGAATACGACCACGCCGACATCTTCCCCGACGTCGCCGCGATCCAGCGCCAGTTCCATCACCTCGTGCGCACCGTGCCGCGCCGCGGCCGCCTGATCGTCAACGGCGAAGACGAGCGCCTGGGCGAAGTGCTGGCGATGGGCTGCTGGACCCCGGTCGAGCGCTTCGGCCTGCACTCCGAATCGGCGGCACCGGCCTTCGAATGGACCGCGCGCTTGATCGAAGCCGACGGCAGCGCCTTCGCGGTGATCCACGACGGCGTCGAAGTCGGCGAAGTGCGTTGGCCCTTGCTCGGCCGCCATAACGTCATGAACGCCCTGGCTGCGCTGGCCGCGGCGAACGCGGTCGGCGTCGATGTCGCCAGCGTGCTGCCGGCCCTGGCCGCGTTTCGCAGCGTCAAGCGCCGCCTGGAAGTGATCGGCGAAACCGGCGGCGTCACCGTCTACGACGACTTCGCCCATCATCCGACAGCGATAGCCACCACGCTCGCCGGCCTGCGCGCACGCGTCGGCAACGCGCGCATCGTCGTGGCGATGGAACCGCGCAGCAATTCGATGCGCCTGGGCGCGCATTCCGACGCCCTGGCGCCGTCGCTCGACGGCGCCGACACCGTGGTGTTCCTGCATCGGCCCGAACTGGCCTGGGATGCCGGCAAGGTCGTCGCCGGCCTGCGCGGCGAGGGCGTGACCGTGCCCGACGCCGATGCCCTGATCGCCGCGTTGAGCGAACGCGTACGCGCCGGCGACCATGTCGTGTTCATGTCGAACGGCGGTTTCGATGGCGCCCCGCGGCGGTTTTTCGCCGCATTGCAGGACGCGCAGACGGCGTAATTAACGTTGCCCCCCCGAGACCCTGTAGGAGCGGCGTGAGCCGCGACCGCGCCGCTTCGATCTAACTTCGCAGCTGACCGGTGCCCAGGGGTAGGAGCGGCGTCCTACTGGATTTCCTTCGGTCACAAGCCGCGACCGCGCCGCTTCGATTTAGCTTCGTAGCTGGCAGGTGCTCGGGGTAGGAGCGGCGTCCTACTGGATTTCCTTCGGTCACAAGCCGCGACCGCGCCCGTTCCTGAGCCGGCGCCGGTCACGACGCCAGGCAACACCGGCTTTCGCCTTTGCCGTAAAGATTCTGCTTCTGCTTCTGCTTCGGCTTCGGCTTCGGCTTCGGCTTTAGCTGTTGCTGTGCGTAGCCGAGCAGTTGCGAAGGCAATCGAAGACCCGGAGGGCGGCCCGCAGGGATGCGGGCCGTTTTTCATCGGGACAGGGATGTCCCGTATGAAAAATCCCTGCGGAGGCACCGCTCGTGCGGGCCTGTGATTCAAAAGAAAAGCATTTTTCTTTGGTTAGCTTTCTTTTGTTGCTTATGACAAAAGAAAGTAACCCGCCGCTTTAGTGGCGGAAGCTTTTAGCGTTTGATCTTGCTTCTCAGCGAGAAGTCACAAGCAAGTGCAGAGCTTCCGTCCGCTAACGCGGCCGGGTTACTTTCTTTTGCTAAGCCCAAAAGAAAGGTAACCAAAGAAAAGGGCTCTCCTTGCAAGGGCACAGGCCACGAGTGCGATGCTGTCGCCGGGATTTTTCGATAGGACATCCTTGTCCTATCGAAAAACGGCGCACGTCCTGTGCGCCGCCCTCCGGGTCTCCACTTGACCGGTAAAGCGGCAAAGCAGATCAAAATCTTGGCAACGGCAACGGCAACGGCAACGGCAACGGCAACGGCAACGGCAACGGCAACGGCAACGGCAACCGCTCACCCTCGCCGACCATAAGCCCCGACGACCCGGGCCGGCGATAGAGGGGCCGCGAGCCAAGCAAGCGACGATTGCCGTGCGGGCTACTGCCGGACGCAGCGCCCCCAGCAAGCCGCCGCATATCGTGGCCGCAGCCGGTCTTGGCTACACTGCCGCCATGTCCGCAGACATCGACGCTTCCGAATCGCTGGGCTTGTTTCCGCTGCACACCGTGCTCGTGCCCGGTGCGGCGCTCGGTTTGCGCGTGTTCGAACGACGCTATCTGGACCTGGTGCGCGATTGCGGCCGACAGGGGCGCGGTTTCGGCGTCTGCCTGATCATCGACGGCCACGAGGCCGGTGCGCCGGCCGCGGCCGCGGCTTACGGCACCGAGGCGGTGATCGAGGATTTCGGTACCGGCGAGGACGGTCTGCTGACCTTGCGCGTGCGCGGCGTGCGGCGCTTCCACGCCGAGCGCGTGCGGGTGCGCGACAACGGCCTGCAGGTCGCCGAGGTGCAGTGGTGCGCGCCGGAACCGAGCGAGGTCGTGCGGCCCGAGCATTCGTTGCTGGTCACCTTGCTGGAGCACCTGCTCGAACAGATCGGCGGCGAGCATGCCAAGGCGCCGCGTTCGTGCATGGACGACGCAGCCTGGGTCGGCTGGCGGCTGACCGAACTATTGCCGCTGTCGTTGACCCAGCGCCAGGCGCTGCTGCAGATGGATGGGCCGCATCAGCGCCTGGAGCACCTGCTGACGGTATTGCCCTAAGCCCGCACGCACGGTTTGATCGATCGGCGCCGCACATGCGGGCGCCGATCACGCGGTGCGCTCACGGCGCCGGGTCGGTACCCGGCACTCGATACCGCGATTGCAGGCGCAGCACGCGCGTGCCGTTCTTCGGGTGCGCCTGTTCGATCATGGTGAAGCCGGTCAGTGCCTTGCGTACTTCGGCATGGGCGCGGCCGTCGTCGGATTCCGGCAGCCACAAGGCGGCGGCGTTGAAGGGCTTGTTCAAGCGCAGGGTCTGGGTGGTGCCGACCCACAGCGGGGTGCCGTCGGACAGCACCGCCGGCGCCGGCCACAAGCGCAGGGCGTACTGCACGTCCGGGCTCGGTCCGTCGCGCAGCATCAGCAGCGCTTCGGCCTGCGCATCCAGCGTCGCCGGCAGCACGATCTGATCGCGCGCAGGCGCATCGTCGTCGAGCAGGGCGATGGTCGCTAGCCAGTTGGCTTGCTCCTGCACGCGCCAACCGTTGGCTTCCAGGCTCGCGCGCAGCGGCGGCAAGGGGCCGGCGATCTGGATGTCGAGCGGCCAGCGCTGGCGCACGTCGCTTTCGTTGCGTTGCGCCGGCAGCGTCGCCCAGTCGCTCTTCCACCACGGCCCGGCTTCGAGCACGGTGGTCGGCGTGGCGGCGGCGAATTTCGCCAGCAAGGCGTCGGCCGAGCGCGGCGCATGCCACAGCGCGGCGGCGACGAAGACGGTATAGAACAGCCAGGCCAACGGCCGCATCCAGAACGAGCGCGCGACGTGGCGGCGATACGCGATGCCGAGCAGCAACAGCCAGACGATGCCGAACAAGGTGCCGCCGACCAGGTCGCTGGGCCAGTGCGCGCCCAGGTAGAGACGGGCGAAGCCGACCAGGGTGGTGACCACGCCGGCCAGCAGATACGGCCATACGCGTTGCCGGCCCGGTAGTTCGCGTGCGATCAGCACGGCGAAGAAGCCGAACACGATCGTGGTCATCGTCACTGCGACCGAAGGGAAACCGAAGCCGGCCGGCGCGGTCGGCGGGCGCGGCATGTCGATCGCCGCTTCCAGCAACGACGTCAGGGCGAGGCCGAACACGATCGCGCCGACCCAGTGCGCCGCCGCCATCCAGCGCCGGCGCCAGGCCAGGTAGACCAGCACCGCGAGCGAGGCCGGGCCGAGCACGGAGGCATCGCCCAGGCTCGCCAGCCCCGCCATCAAGCGGTCGGCGAGCGGATTGCGCAAAGTCCACATGAACTCGTGGACGCTGTGGTCGATCGCCAGCGGGCCGCCGCTCGCAAGCAGGGTGGCGAGCAGGGTGAACCAGATCCAGCTGATCCCGAGCAGGCACACCGCAAGCATCACCAGCGAGGCCGATTCGGGGCGATTAGGGTCGATCAGGGCCGCGGCGTAGCGGCCCAGGCGCGGATGCGCGCGGGTCCAGCGCAAGGCGCGCGCGAGCAGGTTGTTGGCGTGCGAGGCGAACCAGCGCCAGGTGTAGAGCACCGTGGCCCAGACCAGGGCGACCGCGACCAGCAAGGCGCCGAGCACGATCGCGAGGCGATCGGCGACCGCGGCGACGGCGTCGTAGGAAGCGCCGAGCACCCAGCCGGGTGCGAGGAACAGCGCCGACCACACCAGGCAGGCGCCGAAGCTCGGGATCGCGTAGCGCTTCATCGGCATCTTCAACATGCCGGCGATCGCCGGCACGAACGGCCGCACCGCGCCGACGAAGCGCGCGATCACGATGCTCTTGCTGCCGTGGCGGCGGAACAGGCCTTCGCCGCGGTCCAGCCATTGCGGATAACGCGAGAACGGCCAGCGCTGGCGCAATTGCGGCCCCCAGCGGTAGCCGACCCAATAGCTCAGGCCGTCGCCGGCGAAGGCGCCGAGGGTCGAGCAGACCAGCGCATACGGGCCGCTGATGTGGCCGAGGCCGACCAGGGTGCCGACGGCGAACAACAGGGGCAGGGCGGGCACCACGATGCCGACGATGACCAGGGCATCGCAGAACGCGATCAAGAAGATCACGATGCCTGCGGCGATCGGATTGGCCGCGATCCATGCGGTCGCGCTTTCTAGCCAGGCAGGTTCCATCGGCCGATTATAGGCAGCGATGTCTGTTGCGCGGATGACTGCCTGTGCTTGACGGCAGGTCGTGACCTACGGCACTGCCTGGGGGCGGGAATGGGGAATAGGGAATCGAGAATCGAGAATCGAGAATCGTAAGCGCTTGCCCTGCCTCGGCCGATGCATTCGCCTGTCCCGATTCCCGATTCCCGATTCCGACCCCGGCTACACTGGCGGCATGTCCCGTGATGTCATCGAAGTCGCCGCACTCAAGGCCGATAGCTTCGGCCGTATCGCCCTGATGCGCGATGGCGACGGGCTGTTCGTGCGCCGCGATCTGGGCCACGTGCCGTGGTGGTTGCGTCTGCCGGCCTGGTGGCTGGCGCGGCGCGAGGCGCGCGCGCTGCAGCGCGTCGACGGCCTCGAGGCCACCCCGCAGTTGCTGCGTTGGGACGGGCGCCGGCTCGACCGCAGCTATCTCGACGGCGCCGCCATGTACCAACGCCCGCCGCACGGCGACCTGGCTTATTTCCGCCAGGCCCGGCGCCTGCTGCAGCGGCTGCATCGGCGCGGCCTGGCCCATAACGACTTGGCCAAGGAGGCCAACTGGCTGGTGTTGGTCGACGGCCGCCCGGCGATCATCGATTTCCAGCTCGCCGCCAGCGGCGACCCGCGTTCGCGCTGGATGCGCCTGCTGGCGCGCGAAGACCTGCGCCATCTGCTCAAGCACAAACGCACCTATTGCCCGCAGGCGCTGACGCCGGTCGAACGGCGCGTGCTCAAGCGCCATTCCTGGTTGCGCGAACTCTGGTTCGCGACCGGCAAGCCGGTCTACCGCTTCGTCACCCGGCGCATCCTGCATTGGGAAGACAACGAGGGGCAGGGGCCCAAGCCTTGACGGCCGGGATTCGGGATTAGGGATTCGTTGAAACCGCGCGGCGATCAGGCGGGGGCCGCGTTGACGCCGGCGGCGCGTGCGGCCTGCTTCCGTACGCACAGGGCGCGCAAGCGCATGGTGCACCCGGTCCGCTACGATCCGCCGATACGGCCGCGCCGTCGCGGAACAGGAACTGGCAGCGTCGTCGCTGTGTTTGCGTTCCGCGCATCGGTCGAATCCTTTGTCCAGCGCAGGGCTTCCACTCGGGAGCCCGGCGTCCGCCTCCCAGGAGCTTCCATGAGCAGCTTGTCCGGCAAGACCATCTTCATCACCGGCGCCTCGCGCGGCATCGGCCGCGAGATCGCGCTGCGCGCCGCGCGCGACGGCGCCAACATCGCCATTGCCGCCAAGTCTTCGGTCGCCAATCCCAAGTTGCCGGGCACGATCCACAGCGTCGCCGCCGAAGTCGAAGCGGCCGGTGGCCGCGCACTCGCGCTCAAGTGCGATATTCGCGAAGAAGACGAAGTCAACGCTTCGGTCGCCGCGGTCGTCGACACCTTCGGCGGCATCGACATCCTGATCAACAACGCCAGCGCGATCTGGTTGCGCGGCACCCTCGACACGCCGATGAAGCGTTTCGACCTGATGCAGCAAGTGAACTCGCGCGGCAGCTTCCTGTGCGCGCAGGCTTGCCTGCCGTACCTGCAGCAGGCCGCGAACCCGCACATCCTGACCCTGGCGCCGCCGCCGAGCCTGGACGTGAAGTGGTGGGCGCCGCATACCGGCTACACCCTGGCCAAGATGGGCATGAGCTTCGTGACCCTGGGCCTCGCCGGCGAATTCGGCCCGAAGGGCATCGCCGTCAACGCGCTGTGGCCGAGGACGATCATCGCCACCGATGCCTTGAACCTGATCCCGGGCATCCCGATGGACCGCTGCCGCAAGCCGAGCATCGTCGCCGATGCGGTGCACGCGGTGTTGGTGCGCCCGGCGCAGGGGTTCTACGGACGTTTCCTGATCGACGAGGAAGTGCTCGGCGAGGCCGGGGTGACCGACTTCAGCGAATACGCGGTGGATGCGAGCAAGCAGCCGCTGCCGGATTTGTTTCTCGATTGATGGCGTTCTGGATGGGGAGCGGCGCAGTGCGCCGTTCTCCATCTGCGCTCTGGGTAGGAGCGGCGTCCTACTGCCGTTGCCGTTGCCGAGATTTTGATCTGCTTTGCCGCTTTGCCGGTCCAGTGGAGACCCGGAGGGCGGCGCACAGGACGTGCGCCGTTTTTCGATAGGACAAGGATGTCCTATCGAAAAATCCCTGCGACAGCTGCGCACTCGTGGCCTGTGCCCTTGCAAGGAGAGCCCTCTTCTTTGGTTACCTTTGACCGAAGGGAATCCAGACGGACTTTTGAGCTTAGCAAAAGAAAGTAACCCGGCCGCGTAGCGGGCGGAAGCTCTGCTCTTGCTTATGGCTTCTTCAAAAACAAGATCAGGATCAAACGCCTAAAGCTTCCGCCACTAAAGCGGCGGGTAACTTTCTTTTGTCTAAAGCAACAAAAGTCCGTCTGGATTCCCTTCGGTCAAAAGTCATCAAAGAAAAATGCTTTTGCTTTGAATCACAGGCCCGCATGCTCGGTGCATACGCAGGGCTTTTTCATACGGGACATCCCTGTCCCGATGAAAAACGGCGCGCATCCCTGCGCGCCGCCCTTCGGGTCTTCCATAGCCTTCGCTAGTGCCAAGCTGCGCACAGCAACAGCAACAGCAACAGCAACAGCGACATCTTCACGGCAACGGCAGACCATCGCTGCCTCGGGCTCCCGTGCGAAGCCACCCGACTCACTACTTCACTTCGGTTGCTTCAACGCCTCCGCCAGCGAATACAACAGATCGACATAGAACTGTTCGGCCTGCACCAGGCCGGCGATCTTCGAGCCCTTCAGGGGTTCGATCACCATGTATTCGTTCGGCGCATGGGCGCCGCTGCCGTGGCCCAGGCCGCCGGCGATCATCGGCAGGCCCAGGGTCTGGGTGAAGACGTAGTAGGGGGCGCTGCCGCCGATGCGCGGGGCGACCGGCGGGGCGAAGCCGTGCTTGCGGTAGGTGCCGATCGCGGCGCGCGTCAACGGGGCTTCGACCGAGGTCTGCGCCGGCGGGTAGCCGGACAGCTTGCGGATCTCGATGTCGTCGAAGCCCTTGGCGTCGAGTTGTTTGCGGATCAGTGCCACGGCTTCGTCGGGGGTCTGGTCGGGCACCAGGCGCGAATCGACCTTGGCCACGGCGCGGTGCGGCAGGATGGTCTTGACGCCTTCGCCGGTGTAGCCCGCGACCAGGCCGTCGATGTTGAGGGTGGTGTCGAACAATTCCGCGGCGCTGGCGTCGCGGTCGTTGCGGCCGTTCTTCCAGCGCGCCGCGCCGAAAGCATCGAGTTGTTTCTGAGTGTCGCCGGCGCGCTTGGCCACCAGGCCGTTGAACAAACGCTGTTCTTCGACGTTCGGTGCGCGGATAGCATCGCGATAGCCGGGCACGGCGATCTCGCCGTCGGGTGTGGTCAATGTCGCCAGGGCCTGCACCAGGCGCCAGCTCGGCGAGTCGAGCTTGGCCGCGAGCGAGCCGTGCACCTCGCTTTTCTGCGGGCCGCCGGTCTTGGCATTGCCCTTGGCTTCCAGCTCCAGGTACAGGATGCCTTTCACGCCGAGGAACATCGAGGCTTCGCCGTCGCGGTCCTGGGTGTTCATCGGGAAGAACACGCCATCGGCCTTGCGCAGTTGCGCCTCGTATTTGGCGACGACTTCGGGGTAATGCGGCGAGCCCAGTTCCTCCTCGCCTTCGGCCAGCACGATCAGGTTCACCGGCGGTTTTCCGCGCACCTGGATCACCGCGTCGAGCGCATTGAGGAAGGCGCGTTGCGGGCCCTTCTGGTTAGTCGCGCCGCGCGCCATCAGCACCTTGCCGAGCTTGGGGTCGTCGACGAGGGCGCCGTCGAAGGCGTCGACCTTCCAGCCGGTGGGTTCGATCGGCTGCACGTCGTACATCATGTAGACCACCAGCGTGTGTTCGGCGCCGGCGTCGTAATAGCCGTAGACACCCGGGTGGCCGGAGGTCGGCACCAGCGCGGTATCGCGGAAGCCGAGCGCCTGCAGGTCGCCGCGCAGCAGTTCGGCCATGGCGTCGATGCCCTTGTCCTGGGCGCTGATCGAGGGCTGCCTGACCCAGCGCTGCAACTGGGCGAGGTCGGCCGCACGCTGTTTTTCCAGGTGCGCATAGACATCGGCGTAGTCGCCGGTGAAGGCGGGCACCGAGGCGGCATCGAAGGGGGCGGTTTCGGTGATCGCGATCTTAGGCGGCGCGGCGCCGGCCTGGGCCAGGACCACGGCGAGCACGGCGGGAAGCAGGCGAACGGTGCGGCTACGGCGTGAACTCATGACGTTTCCTCATCGAAGGAGAACATGGAATGTCCGGCGACGCGCCATCGCAGCGCCGACGCGTCGGTCAGGGTCGGCGCGAACCGCGCGGGAGGGAAGTGCCGCGAGCGTGTCGGGGTGCCGCGATCGGCGCCTTCGGCACCGCGACGGAGATGGCCCGGCGCGGCCGGCGCCAGTCCGTCGGCGGTTCGATCCGGCCGGCGCGCAGCCGCCGAACGCCCGCGCGGTCTTGCCCCCGCGCCGCTGCAGCCGCCGGCACGATGCGCGACAATGTCGGTTCTTCTTCCTCGATCGCGACCGCCGCCCGCATGGATACCGCCTCGCTCTACGCCCTCTCCGAGCGCTATTACCTGCCCGTCTACCGCCCGCGCCGGATCGTGCTCGATCACGGCAAGGGCTCGCGCGTGTGGGACCTGGACGGCCGCGAGTACGTCGACTTCGGCGCCGGCATCGCGGTCAACGCGCTCGGCCATGCGCATCCGGCGCTGATCCAGGCGCTGACCGAACAGGCCGGCAAGCTCTGGCATACCAGCAACGTGTTCATCAGCGAGCCGCCGCTGCGCCTGGCTGAGCAGCTCGTGTCCGCCGCCGGTTTCGCCGAACGCGTGTTCCTGTGCAACTCCGGCGCCGAAGCCAACGAGGCGGCGATCAAGCTCGCGCGCAAGTGGGCGACCGCGCAGGGCCGCGAGCCCGAGCGCCGGGTGATCCTGAGTTTCCGCGGCAGCTTTCACGGCCGCACCCTGGCCGCGGTCACCGCGACCGCGCAGCCGAAGTACCACGAAGGTTTCGAGCCGCTGCCGCCGGGCTTCCGCTACAGCGATTTCAACGATCTGGCCGCGGCCGAAGCGGCGATGGGCGCGGGCGACGTCTGCGCGGTGCTGGTCGAACCGGTCCAGGGCGAGGGCGGGGTAACGCCGGCCACGCAGGAGTTCCTGAGCGGTCTGCGAGATCTGTGCGACCGCCACGAAGCGCTGTTGATCCTCGACGAGATCCAGTGCGGCATGGGCCGCAGCGGGCGTCTGTTCGCCTGCCACGGCTACGAGGTCGTGCCCGACGTGGTGACGCTGGCCAAGGCACTCGGCAGCGGTTTTCCGATCGGCGCCATGCTGGTCGGGCCGAAGGCCGCGCAGTCGATGCAGTTCGGCGCCCACGGCACCACCTTTGGCGGCAATCCGTTGGCCGCGGCGGTCGCGGGCGCTGCGTTGCGCGAGTTGAACTCGCCGCAGCTGATGGCCAACGTCGAACGTCAGGCGCAGGCGATCCGTGCCGGCCTCGCCGCGCTCGACAGCGAACTCGGCTTGTTCTCCGAAGTGCGCGGACGCGGCCTGATGATCGGCGCGCAGTTGCGTCCCGAACACGCCGGCAAGGCCGGCGAGATCCTCGACCGCTGCATCGAGCACGGCCTGCTGGTGTTGCAGGCCGGGCCGGACGTGCTGCGTTTCGTGCCCGCGCTGAACATCGGCGACGAAGACGTTGCCGACGGGCTCGCGCGCCTGCGCGCTGCCTTGCTGCAGTTCCTCGGGCGCTGAGCCGGGCGCTGACTTTGGGCGCGATGAGCGATTGCATCTTCTGCGCCATCCTCGCCGGCCGCGCGCCGGCGAGCCGGGTGTACGAGGACGAGGTCGCGGTGGCCTTCATGGACTTGCGCCAGGCGGTCGAAGGCCATGTCCTGGTGGTGCCGCGCCGGCACATCGAGGACATCTACGCCCTCGACGAAGCCACCGCCGGCCATCTGATGGCGATCGCGGTGCGCATCGCCAAGGCCCTGGCGGCGCAAGACCGGCCGGCCGGGCTCAATTTGTGGCAATCCAACGGCGAGGCCGGCGGCCAGGAAGTGCCGCACGTGCATCTGCACGTGCAGCCGCGCCGCGAGCACGACGGCATCTTGCGCCTGTACCGCGACGGCTTGCCGGCACCTGCCGATCGCGCCGTGCTGGACCGGTTGGCCGAGCGCATCGCCCGCTATCTCTAGCGCTTACCTCATGGAAACCGCGCCGGTATCGCCTTCGCAGGCGCTCCGGTAGGGGCAGGTCTTTACGGTTCTTCACTAAACGATAATAATTCTCGTTTGCTTTAGACTCCGGAGTCCCCCGCATGCCCTGCAGCCGTCACGTCCCGGCGCCCCTCGCCCTGGCCATTGGTTTTTGCCTGAGCTTTCCGGCCCTGGCCGAAGGCCCGGATGCCGCCGCCGACCAGGCCAAGACGCTCGACCACATCGTCGTCCAAGGCGCGTCCATCGGCTACAAGGCCGGCAACGCCAGCACCGCGACCAAGACCGACACGCCGATCTCGGAGACCCCGCAAGCGATCACCGTGGTTACCCGCGAGCGCATGACCGACCAGGGCGCCTTGAACGTGCAGGACGCATTGAACTACGCCGCCGGCGTGCGCTCGGACGCGTACGGCCTGGACTCGCGCGGCGATTGGACCTTGATCCGCGGCAGCTCGCCGCAAGAATATCTCGACGGCCTGCGCAGCAACTTCAACTACTACACCAGCTCCGCGCGCACCGATCCCTACATGCTCGAGCGCATCGAAGTGTTGCGCGGCCCGTCCTCGATGCTGTTCGGGCAGGGCAGCACGGCCGGCGTGATCAATTTGGTCAGCAAGCGTCCGCAGGCGCAGGCGCAGCGCGAAATCGGCGTGCAACTGGGCAGCTTCGACCGCCGCCAGGTCAACGCCGACTTTACCGGGCCCCTGACCGCCGACGGCACCTGGCTGTATCGCATCGTCGGCGTCTACCGCGACAGCGAAACCCAGGTCGACCACGTCGACGACGACCGCCGCCTGATCGCCCCCTCGCTGACCTGGAAGCCGAGCGAAGACACCTCGCTGACGCTGCAACTGCGCTGGCAGCAGGACCGCACCGGTTCGACTTCGCAGTTCTTCGGCTGGAGCGGCCTGTTGGCGCCGAACCCGAACGGGCGCGTCCCGGCCAACCGCTTCATCGGCAATCCCGGCGATCATTACGACACCGATCGCACCAGTGCGGGCTGGCTGTTCGAGCATCGTTTCAACGACAACTGGACCGTCCGCCAGTCGTTCCGCGCCGCGCGCAACAAGGTCGATTACGCCAGCCTTTACGGCGATCCCTTCAGCGCGCCGCTGAATCCCTTCATCGATGCCGAGCAACGCGTCATCAATCGCGAAGGTTGGTTCGCCCACAACCGGGTGCGGATGCAGAACCTCGATCAGCACGTCGAAGGCCGCTTCAAGACCGGCGCGATCGAGCATCAGATGCTGCTCGGCCTGGACGCAGTGCGATTCAAGCAGGAGGAAGCGCAACTGTTCGACGGCTCGCCCTCGCGCGGCGGCACGGTGCCGCCGATCGACATCTACCGCCCCGTCTACACGCCGTACACGCCGCCGCCGTTCGGCCCGGCGGTGAAGAGCAGCCAGCGCCAGGTCGGCGCGTATCTGCAGGACCAGATGCGCATCGGCGATCACTGGATCGTCGTCGCCGGCCTGCGCCACGATCGCGCCAAGAGCGGGCTGGTCGGCGCCGCCGACGAGACCTCCAATGCCACTACCAAGCGCCTGGGCGTGATGTTCCACGACTGGGCCGGCTGGTCGCCGTATGTGAGTTACAGCGAGTCCTTCACCCCGGTGGCCGGCACCAATGCCCTCACCGGCGTGCGCTACAAGCCGCAGAAGGGCGAGCAGATCGAAGCCGGCCTCAAGTTCGAGCCGGCCGGCCGCGATCTGAGTTTCAGCGCCGCAACCTATGAATTGCGCGAAGAGAACCGCTTGGTGCCCGATCCGGCCAACCACAACACCAATGTGCAGGCCGGCAAGACCAAGGTCAGCGGGTTCGAGCTCGAACTCACCGGCAGGGTGACTTCCAGCTTCGACATCACCGCGCACTACAACTATCTCGACAACGACAAGCAGCTCGAAGCCACGCCGCGCCACCAGGCGGCGGTGTGGGGCAAGCAGCGTTTCAGCATCAGGGGGCGCGACGGTTTCGCCGCCGGTTTGGGCCTGCGTTACATGAGCGCGTTCGACAGTTTGCCGGCGCCGACCACGCCTTCGGTGACGCTGGCCGACGCGATGGTGTCGTTCGACACCGGCGCATGGCGCTGGGCGCTTAACGTCAACAACCTGACCGACAAGCGCTATTTCAGCATCTGCATGGGCCGCGGCGACTGCTGGTTCGGCGCCCGGCGCAACATCGGCCTGAGCGCTACGTTTACCTTCTAATCGCCATGAAGAACAAAAGGCCGGCGAATTCGCCGGCCTTTTGTTTGCGCGTTCGCGGCGGCGAACGGCACTAACCGCAACTCGCCCACATCCCGTGCCGTTCCCCCCTTTTAAGAAGGGGGGCAGGGGGGATTTGCTCTTGCCTCAGCCCGCGAGCGGACGCCTTACAACGTAGCGAACGTCGCCCGCGCCGCTTCGATGGTCTCGGCGATTTCCGCCTCGCCGTGCGCACTCGACACGAAGCCGGCCTCGAACGCCGATGGCGCCAGATACACGCCGCGTTCGAGCATGCCGTGGAAGAAACGGTTGAAGCGCTGGGTGTCCGAGCCGAGGGCATCGGCGAAGCTTTCGACCGGACCTTCGCGGAAATACAGGCCGAACATGCCCGGCGCACGGGTGGTGTGGAAGGCGATTCCAGCGGCTTTCGCCGCGCTTTCCAGACCATCGCAGAGCGCATGGGTGCTGCGTTCCAAGGCATCGTGGAAGCCCGGCGCCTGGATCAGCTCCAGGGTCGCCAGGCCCGCGGCCATCGCGACCGGATTGCCGCTGAGGGTGCCGGCCTGGTAGATCGGGCCGCTCGGCGCGACCTGGCTCATCAGGTCGCGGCGACCGCCGTAGGCGCCGACCGGCATGCCGCCGCCGATGATCTTGCCGAAGGTGCTCAGGTCCGGAACGATGCCGTAACGCTGTTGCGCGCCGCCCAGGGCGACGCGGAAGCCGGTCATGACTTCGTCGAAGATCAACAGCGCGCCGTGCTTCGTGCACAGCTCGCGCAGATGCTGCAGGTAGCCGTTGCGCGGCAGGATGCAGTTGGCGTTGCCGACGATCGGCTCGATGATCAGGCCGGCGATCTCGCCGCCGACCTCGTCGAACAAGGCCGTCGCGGCGTCGAAATCGTTATAGGGCAGGGTCAGGGTCAGGTCGGCCAGCGCCGACGGTACGCCCGGCGAATTCGGCAGGCCCAGGGTCAGCGCGCCGCTGCCGGCCTTGACCAGGAAGCTGTCGCCGTGGCCGTGATAGCAGCCCTCGAACTTGACGATGCGGCTGCGCCCGGTCGCGCCGCGCGCCACCCGGATTGCCGACAGCGTCGCTTCGGTACCCGAATTGACCATGCGCACCATCTCGCAGCTCGGCACGATGCGGGTGATCGCCTCGGCCATCGTCACCTCGAGCGCATTCGGCACGCCGAAGCTGAGGCCATGGCGCATGGTCTCGGCGACCGCGGCCAACACCTGCGGATGCGCATGGCCGGCGATCATCGGGCCCCAGGAACCGACGTAGTCGATATAACGGTTGCCGTCGACGTCGTACAGATGAGCGCCTTGGGCGCGTTCGGCGAAGAACGGCTCGCCGCCGACCGACTTGAAGGCCCGCACCGGCGAATTGACGCCGCCGGGCAGCAGTTCGGACGCGCGGGTGAACAGCTCGTGGGAGCGGGTGTTATTCATGGGGGGGCTTCTTCGAAACAGGAAAGGTAGGCGCGCACCGCAGCGGCCGGGTCGGGCGCATCGAACACGCCGCTGATGACCGCCAGCAAATCGGCGCCGGCATCGACGAGCGAGCGCGCATTGTCCGGGGTGATGCCGCCGATGGCCACCCGCGGCAGGTTCAGCGCCGCCGCCTGCGTCAGCAACTGCGGCGAGGCCCGCCGCGCATGCGGTTTGGTCGGCGAGGGGAAGAAGGCGCCGAAAGCGACGTAGCCGGCGCCCTGGGCGGCGGCGCTGCGGGCGAGTTCGATATCGTCGTAACAAGAGGCGCCGAGGATCGCATCGGGGCCGAGCGCGGCGCGGGCCGCGCTGAGTTGGCCGTCGTCTTCGCCCAGGTGCGCGCCGTCGGCGCCGATTTCGGCGGCCAAACGCCAGTCGTCGTTGACGATCAGCGGCACGCGATGGCGCCGGCATATCGCCAGCAGGGCCAAGGCCTGCTGCCGGCGCAGGGCGTCGTCGGCGGACTTGTTCCGGTATTGCAGCCACTGGGCCCCGGCGGCCAACACGGCGTCGACCCGGGCCGACAAACGACCGGTGTCGGCTTCGTCGGGCGTGATCGCGTACAGGCCGCGGCGCGGCCAAGGAGAATTCATGCGTCGGCTTCCGTCGGGGAGGGCGGGGTGTGACAATGCGCGTCCCGCAATCCCCGCATTATCCGCCCATGTCCGAGATCGCCGCGACCACCGCCTACCGCACCTGGATGTGCGTCGTGTGCGGCTTCATTTACGACGAAGCCCAGGGGCTGCCGGAAGAGGGCCTGGCCCCGGGAACGCGCTGGGCGGACGTGCCGGACACCTGGACCTGCCCGGATTGCGGGGTGACCAAGGACGATTTCGAGATGATGGAAGTCTGAAGCGTCGCTGCGCGGGCTTTTCGTCCCGGCGGATGGCCGGCTCCGGCCGGTTTGGCTCGCTTCTTGGGTGTCTTTCCCTGCGTGAAGGCGCCCGATACAGGTATCCCGCATCGCGGGGCCTGCCCAGGCCGGCGTGATCCCACCGCCCGTCTTTATTGGATCCCCGGCCCGAACTGCAGCGCGGCACCGTCGCGCAGGTTCAATTGAGCCGCCTGGCCGGCATTGAGCTCGAGCACATACTTCGCCGGCGCATCGCTCGGATACGGCGGGCAGGCATCGCCGGCCGAGCACGGCGGCACGTCGCGGCGTTGCGACACCAGCCGCCCGCGGGCATCGAAGTAGAGGATGTCGAGCGGGATCCGGGTGTTCTTCATCCAGTAGGCCAGCGCCTGTTCGCCGTCGTGGACGAACACCATGCCCCGGTCGGCGGCCATCTCGTCGCGGAACATCAGCCCGCGCGCCCTGGATGCATCGTCGGCGGCGACTTCCACCGTATAGCGGCGACCAGCGAGTTCCACCCAGGATTCGCCGTCATTGGACGCGCAGCCTGAGAGGAGCAGGCCCAGGCAAACGATCGCTGCACGTAGCGTCGACATAGCGCTCATCCCTGCGGTTGGAGAATGCCTCGAACATCATCGAAGCGGCCGGCGCGCGTCAATGCGAGCGCTGTGAAATTCTTTTCGTGATCCTCTTCCCAATGCGTATTCATGTATGCATAATGCGCGGCCCCGCTGAGCAGACGCATCGCACGGCGGGGACGCGCAGAAAGGGCGGTTTCGACAGGTGTTGACGGTCTGAAACATTGCTGTAAGATGCGCGGCCCGCTGACCGGTTTGTGAGGTCGGTGGGGCGCAGAAAACGGCGGTTTCGATAAGTGTTGACGAGTCGAAAACATGCTGTAAGATGCGCGGCCCGGTGAGACGGAAGCTTCGGAAAAACGAAACGGACGACGAGTCGGGAAGCAGCAAAAAGTTTCGCGGACAGGTGTTGACGTTCACGAAAACTGCTGTATAGTGTGCGGCTCGCTCGGGCACTTCGGTGACGAGCACGAAACAAGGCGCTGAGGCCGGTTTCGATG
>NZ_JAHXYK010000009.1:0-234107 GCF_019970005.1 Lysobacter sp. ESA13C
CGGCCGGCAGCGTGGTGGCGACGGCAGGCAGCACACTGGCCACGGTGGTCGGAGCCGGCGCGACCTTGAACGTCGACGGCAGCTTCGGTTGTGGCGCCGCCAACGACACGATGAGCGTGTCGGGCACGGTGTCGGGCAGCGGCAGCATCGACCTGTGCGGCGGCGAAGACACCCTGACCTTGAGCGACGGTGCGGTGCTCAACGCGACCATCAGCGGCGGCGGACACGGCACCGGCGACACCGTGGTGCTCGACAACGCCAACGCCTTCAGCTTCGATGCCGGCAACACGATCAACTTCGAGTTCCTGCAGAAGGACAACACCGGCGAAGCCACGCTGACCGGCTCTCAGAGCTTCAGCGGCGGCACCACGCTCAACGGCGGCATTCTGAGCGTGGCCGGAACCTTGCAAACGCCGACCTTGGCGATGGCCGACGGCACCACGCTCGCGATCGACGGCCGCGTGCAAGGCATGGCCGCGGGCCAGACCGTGCTGACCGGCAGCGCCGGCGTCAACACGGTCGAAGTGGCCGCTGGCGCGAGCTTGCTCGCCTCCGGCGACCTCGGCGACGGTAACGACGTGTTCGATTTGGCCGGCACGCTCGACACCGGCAGCGGCATCTTCGCACTCGGCAGCGGCGACGATCGCTTCATCGTCCACGAAACCACCGCGGCGATCGGCACGGTCGAAGGCGGCCTCGGCAACGACACGCTCGAGGCAAATATCGGCGGCGGCTTCAACGTGCCGCTGGGCAGCATGCTGGGCTTCGAATCGCTGGCCAAGTCCGGTGCCGGTGCGTTGCAGATCAACGGGCCTTCGCAGTTCATCGACGTCGATGTAATCGGTGGCCTGCTCGAAGTCACCGCCAGCGGCAGCGTGGCAGCGCAGAACACTACGGTAGCCGCCGGCGCGACCCTGAAGGCCACCGGCCTGTACAGCGGCACCGCCGGCAACGACAGCTTCGCGTCGTCGGGCACGGTGATCGGCAACTTCGAATTCGGCGCCGGCAACGACAGCGCCGATTTCCGCGGCGGCGAGCTCAGCGGCCTGACCCGTTTCGACGGCGGTGCCGGCGGCGAGGATCGGGTGAACTTCCACGGCATGACCCTGGACCAGAGCGACGTGGGCGCACTGTCCAACTGGGAGCGCGTCGACCTGCTCACCGGCACTCACCTGACCTTGAACGCACCGCTGAACCTGGCCGGGGGTTTGCTGTCGATCGACGGTACCTCGGAATTGATTGCAATGAGCGGCGCCAACCTGACCGGCAGCGTGGCCAATTCTGGCGTGATCACGGTCGGCGGCGCCCGCTTCGGCATCAGCGGCAACTACACCGGCGGCGGCGCGCTGGCGCTGACGGTATCGCCGGGCAACCAGACCTCGGGCGGTTTGGACATCGGCGGCGACGTCGCCGGCACCACCGCGGTGACCTTTCTCGGCGACGGCAGCGAGACCCCGCAGCAGCCGGCGTCGATCCGGGTGATCTCGGCCCCGAACGACAACGCGGCGACCGCAGGCAGCTTCACCGCGGCCGGCGCGAGCGACGGAGTGGTGCGCTTGAACGGCAGCGTGTTCCCGTGGAGCTTCGACCGCCAGGGCGATGGCTGGTATCTGAACACCGAGGCCAGCAATATCCTGCCGGAAATCGGCGGGTACGCGGTGCTGCCGGACATCGGCCTGGCCGATATCCAGAGCAGCAACCGGCTGTTGTTCGAACGCATGAGCGGCGTACGTGGCGACACGCCGCGCTGCGGCGCGGAGGAGGAGGGCGCACGGCGCGCTTATGCGTCGTTGCGCGGCGATTGCCACGGCCTTTGGGTAGCGGCGAGCGGCAGCGAACTCGAGATGGGCGCCAACCCGGGCTTCGCTTTCAGCGGCGACACGCTCGGCTTGTACCTGGGCATGGACGCGCTGTTGCAGGACCGCGAGACGCGCAGCTTCCGCGGCGGCGTATTCCTGGGCTACCAACACGGCAACTACTGGGCCGACGGCGCCAATTCGACCGATCTGCAAGGCATCGGCCAGGCCCATGTGCGCGTCGATACGCCGATGGTCGGCATGTACGGTAGCGTCAGTTGGCAGGGCGGCAGCTACCTGGACATGACCCTGGTCGGGCAACGGCCGGAGGCCCGCGTCGCGGTGGCCGACGGTTTCAACCAAGACATCGGCGGCAGCAGCGTGACCGCAAGCGCACAGTTCGGCCATCGCTTTCACTTGAGCAACGGCTGGACCCTCGAGCCGCAAGTGAACCTGAGCGCCAGTGCCATGCAGTGGCAGGACCAGCGCGATGCGAGCGGCAAGCAACTGGTGATGGACGACGACCTGCTGGGCACGGTGCGCGCCGCGGTGCGTGCCGAGAAGCGTTTCGAGACGGCCGGCGGCGCACGCATCCGCCCGTGGGCGACGCTCGGCCTGCAGGACACCCTGGGCGAGAAGGACAACGCCTTGCTGGTGGTGCCGATCGGCTCCGGCACGCAACCGCAAGCGTTTCCGAACCATGAGCTGGGCCTGATGGCGACCGTCGACGTCGGCGTGGAAGCCGAGTTGAACGAATCGGTCAGTGTGTTCGGCGTGCTGTCCTACGGCGAAAGCCTGGAGGGCAGTGACGTCAAGCAGCGCCAGGCCAACCTGGGCGTGCGGATTCGCTGGTGACGGCAGGGGCGGTGCATGCCTGAGGCATGCACCGCCCGATGACGACCCGGTGGATGCCTGTCGTACGCGGGCCTCGGCCTTACGTTTCGGACTGCGGGCGCGATGGCCGACTTTCTAAGACTTTTGCCAATTTTGCGCTATCGAGCGCACTCCTAGTATTGCGCCGTTGCATTCCGAACGAGTGCTGCGACGGCATCGAAGCGCTAGGACAGGTTCTTGAATTTTTCATGGCTCAATGAGTTACGCGACGAGCGCTGGAAGCCGGCGCTCGATGGAAGTTGGTACTTGGTCATGCCGCTCACCGCGTTCCTGGATACGAGCGGCGTGCGCCAGGGCGACCGCTGGGATACGGTCTTCGATACTTGGGGCAGGCTGCAGCTGCGCAAGTATTCCATAGGGCCGGTCGCGACGCTCGATCCGTCCGGAGACCTCTGCGTGTTCATCTCCGCATCCATGGGCGACTGGCCCTGGCCCCAACAGCTATCTGCGGACATGAGCCTTGGCTCATTCTGAAGGGATCGCGATGACGCTGAACTTGAGCGCCACCGAATTCGATTGAAAGCAGACAGGCTGATCCGTTCCTCGAGAGCGGATCTTTCTTCTGAGTGCGATAAATAGCGCACTTTCCTTCGACCCAAGGCGCTCTTCGAGCATCCTGTGCCTGCGACCAACTGCGCCCTTCGAGCATCCTTGGAAGTGCTGCCCGTTGCTCCCGACGAAACTTGGAACTGGCCAAACTGTTCGTTCGGGATCTGCAAAGACGGCGACATGGCGAACGGCATCTTTTCTGCCGTCGATTCACGCGACCCCATAGTTCGAGGATGCTCATGAAGATCACTTTGCTTTCTGCCGGCCTGACCGCTGCCTTGGCCTTTTTACCCGCGCAGGTCGTGCCTGCGTCTTCGCCGGGCAATGCTCCGGCGCTGATTTCGCGTGATCTGTTGTTCAGCAACCCTGAACGCACCAACGTCTCGATCAGTCCCGACGGAAAGTACCTGAGCTGGGTCGCTCCATTGGATGGCGTGCTCAACCTGTGGGTCGCACCTGCAGGCCAGTTGGACAAAGCCAAGCCCGCGACCCACGACAAGGCCCGCGGCATCACCGGGTATACCTGGGCATACAAACCCGGCACGCTGCTGTATGTACGCGACAGCGGCGGCGATGAGAACTATCACGTATTCGCGTTGGACATCGTTACCGGCAACGAGCGCGATCTGTCGCCCTATCCCAAGACCCGTGCCAGTATCGGCAACATCAGTCCGCGCCATCCCGAGTCGGTGATGATCGGCATGAACGACCGCGATGCGAAGTACCACGATCTCTATCGCGTCGAGCTGAGCAGCGGCGAGCGTACATTGGTGCAGAAAAACGATGGCTTCAGCGGCTTTCTCACCGACGAGGACTATCGCGTGCGCCTGGGCTACAAGCCGGCTGCGGACGGAAGCCGCGAGATACTGGCTCTCGGCGAGAGCGGGCAATGGAGTCCTTGGGACCGCATCCCTGTCGAGGACGGTCTGACGACCCGAACCCTGGGCTATACCGCCGACGGCCAAACCTTGTACTGGCTGGATTCGCGCGGCCGCGATACCGGCGCGCTGTTCGCGCAGGGGCCCGACGGCAAGCGCCGCCTGCTGCTGGAAAACCCCAAAGCCGATATCGCCGGGGTTCTGACCGATCCCAGCAGCGGCCGGATATTGGCCGCGAGCGCCAACTACCTGCGCGAGGAGTGGACCGCGATCGATCCGCAGGTGACCGCCGACCTGGCGGCGTTGAAGACAATCGGCCCCGGTGAGGTCTCGGTGCAATCGCAGACGCTGGACAATCGCAGTTGGATCATCCTGTATTCGGCGCCGGAAACGCCGAGTGTGTATTACCGCTACGATCGCGGCGAGCATGGTCGCCCGGGCAAGCTGACCAAGTTGTTTTCGTCGCGGCCGAAGATGGAAGGCCTGCCGCTGGCGCCGATGTGGCCACAGGAAATCCGCTCGCGCGACGGCCTGACCTTGGTGAGCTACCTGACCCTGCCGCCGCAGGCCGATACCAACGGCGACGGCAAGCCCGAGCGAGCGGTGCCGATGGTATTGAACGTGCACGGCGGCCCCTGGGCCCGCGATTCGTACGGCTATGCCGGCACTACGCAGTGGCTGGCCAACCGCGGGTATGCGGTGCTCAACGTCAACTATCGCGGTTCCACCGGCTTCGGTAAGAATTTCCTCAACCGTGCCGACGGCGAGTTCGCCGGCAAGATGCACGACGACTTGATCGATGCGGTGGCCTGGGCGGTGAAACAGGGCGTGACCACGAAGGACCAGGTCGCGATCATGGGCGGCAGCTACGGCGGCTATGCGACCCTGGTCGGGCTGAGCTTCACGCCCGACACCTTCAAATGCGGCGTCGATATCGTCGGCCCCTCCAGTCTGGTCACGCTGATCGAATCGTTCCCGGCATACGCCGCTCCGATGCTGGAGACGACCTGGTACAAGCGGGTAGGGGATCCGCGCACGCAATCCGGGCGCAAGCACCTGCTCGAGCGCTCGCCGATCGGTCGTGTCGACAAGATCAGCAAGCCCTTGCTCGTCGGTCAGGGCGCCAACGATCCGCGCGTCACCCAGGCCGAGAGCGACAACCTGGTTGCCGCGATGAATCAGCGCAAGATTCCGGTGAGCTATGCGTTGTTCGCCGATGAGGGACACGGTTTCGCGCGCCCGGAAAACCGCAAAGCCTTCAATGCGCTGACCGAAGGGTTTCTCGGCAAGTGCTTGGGCGGACGAGTCGAGCCTATCGGTCAGGATCTGCAAGGCTCCAGCTTGTCCGTACCGCACGGTGCCGACGGCGTGCCTGGTCTGACGGAGGCGCTCAAGACTCATAAGGCGCAGAGCAAGAAGTAGAAGTTCGATCGAGGCAACGCACGGAAACGCTCGGCCCTGGCTGGGCGTTTCCGTGTCGGGCCCGTTCTGTCCGTGACGAAAGCGTGTGTGAATCGGACGATCAATGCGGGGGCAGATGGCGCTCGTGCGGCGTTTGCGATGCTGCGCCCATGGCATGCGCCGCGTCGGGTGGTGTGATCGCGGCCAGTTCCGCCAGCGATCGTTCCAATGGCGTGGTGCTGGCGACACGTTGATCGACCTGCACGTACTGATTGGCGGGATCGTTCGGTATGCCGCCCCTGATCGCGAACAGATACTCGTTGTGCTCGGACGCGACGACATGATCGATGCGTCCCAGATCGGACTTCTGCGCCTCATAAGCCAGCCCGGCGGCGAGGCACTGCAAGGTTTCCGGCGCGCGGCTGCGAAGCTCCGGGTCGGAGTGAGTTTGCAGCGCGTGCAAGGCTTGCAGGTACAGTGGATGTTGCGATTGCGGCGTACTGGAAGAAGTTTGTGGCGGGTCGGGCGGCTGCATCAGGTTGAATTCTCGGTCGATGCGCGGAATTTTCGGACTGCCCTGGCTTGCCCTTGGCGATTCGTCGTCGAACTCGCGTTTGCCGAGCGCGCTGCCGGTACTCGGCCCAACTTCGTCGCTGAGTAGCGAGGCGATCCAAAGATCCAAGAGTTCGGGCGACTGCGGTACGGGCGGCAGCGGCGGAGATCCGGGAGGCGTGGTGAACGGGACCGGCGCTTCGCCATCCGGATTCCACTTGGCAGACATCCTCGTCTCGAGCAGTGAGCTGCCACTGAGGTCGACAGCATCGCTGCTGGCGGCATATTCGTCGCCCACACGCTGCTCGGACATGCCCAGCCATGAGGAGTCGTAAAACAATGGTCTGGGCTCGGGTTGGCCAGGAGCGGGCAGCGTTTCGGTTTCTACCGGGTCGTTCGCCGGTGCCGGCACGGATGCATCGCTGAAGATCGGAATGCCGGTGGGGCTCAGATCTACCCCGCTGGCCCAAAGGGTCGCGGTATCGAGATGGAGCGCAGACAGTCGCACCTGGATTTGCGAGGAGGCGGTTTGATGGATTTCCCCGATCGCCATGGCCGCGTAGTAGTGCCGATAGTCGCAGTTACCCGACGGGCCCAGGCGCGAGCGCTCCGGCGGAGCGTCGAAGTAGCACTGCGATATCCTGGCGATGGCTTCGGTGCTGGCCGGCATGCTCCGGTCGGAGTTCAGAACCGCCTCGATCTCCGGCTTGAAATCGTAACCCAGGCTACCGGCGCTGGGCTGGAAGTAAAGGTCTTTCCGACCTGGAACCGACACAACGATGTCGTTGGCGTCGGGCACGTCCTTGCCGCCGTTTTTCTTGAGGACGTCCAAATGCGCATTCCAGCCCGCGATCTCCGAATACGCTTCGTCCTCGCGCATTGCTTGCACATAGAACCCGACCACGTCGGTGTAGTCGTAAGTACTGTCTGTCGCAAATATGTTTGCGATTTCGATATCGCGGCCGACACGCGCATGAAGCTCGGCGGACCTGACGCAATGTTCGAGTTCATGGCCCACGATCCAAGCCGCTGCGGTGCCGCCCTCGGCAGGAGACTTCGACAGGGCCTCGCGACTTAGCGATATCACCCCGTTCGTATAGGTATAAAGTCCGCCTAATGTCGATGTCTCCGGCAACAGGACGATCGAGGTCAGCCCACCCTCGGCCATGGCCCTGCGCAACTGACTTCGCAGATGCGGAGAGTCGGCGAACAGCTGTTTTAGATTGGCGTACTCGATGGTGTCGGCGCCGATATCGTTGACACTGTCGAGCAATGCGCTGACGTCCTGCTCGGTTTCGGTTTCGGGCTCGTGCACGGGGCGCTCCACTGATCGACGCTCTAGGGGATACGTGCGGCGGCGTTTCGACAGGACGCGGCAGACCGTCGACAAGCGTGTCGATAGTCACAAATTGCGCAGATTGCGGGCGTGCTCGCAGCAGCGAGAGCCGGGCGATCCAATCTCGATGGCCTCGCAGCGGTCGAGCAAGCTCATCCGGTCTTGGTTGGGGCAGTGCCTGGGCGATCTCGGACAGAGGATTCGCCGGGACGAACGGGGCGACCAGGGCCGGCCCCAGCGCTGAGTGCCTTGGGCCTACCAGAATGGCCGGAGGGGAGGGCTGCAGCATCGAGCGCCGAAGCCCTCCAATGGGGGCTTTGCGCACGGAGTTTTGCGCTTGGGATGGGCCGCTCTTGCCATTTTCCCTTTGCCAAAGGGGGCAGGGGGATTTGCTTTCGCCGTCGCCTTGGTCGAGAAAGGCAAGTATCGTGATGGCGACGGCGCGTAGTCCGCCGACATCTCAACTTCCGAGAGAAAGCATCCATGGAGAAGGTCGCTGCGAGTCTGATTTGCGCATTGGCGCTTGCGTGCGCAATAGGGCCGGTACAAGCCAATCAGGCGGAAATGGCTGCGCATGCGCGAGCGATGAACGACATCGCGGCGACCCCACCGTGTTGCCACGGGGAAGACGACGAAGATCAATGGCAAGGCTACGAGCCCAACTTCTCTGCCGAGGATCTGCAGGAGATGCTCCACAGGAGCAAGCAGGAGGAGGCGGAAAGCCTGCGCAAGCATCAGCAACGGATGGCGCGCGACCCTGACTACCGGGCCTTCTTCGACGGATTCTGGAATTTCAGGCCGGCAGCGGATAACGCGCCAGGACAGTACTGCGCCGCGCGTTTCTATCGCGAGGGCAGCAGCATGATGATTCTAGGCCCGGGCGGCGGCTCTCCCTACGCCTATCTGGCGCTTTACGGGCGCGGCGTTCCCAAACCCAAGTCGGCGCAGAAGTTGACCGTCCAATTGCACCAGACCGGGGAAGAGCGCCAGGCCATCGAGGTATTCAACCTGCCGATGGCGGGCACCGGCGGCGACGGCATGTTGCTGATGGCCGTCGAGAACGTGGACGCGCTGCTCGATGGGATGCTCGACCAACATCGATTCGAGGTCTTCGATCGCAAGCACGAAAACGTGCTTTACATCCTCGAATGGAGCGGAGGGCTCGCTGCACGCGACAAGCTGCGGGTCTGCGTCAAGGCCACAGAGAGGTCCAGGCGCTAGCGGCCAAGCCGCCATCGTCCACGCCGAGGAGACATCATGACGATCGAGCGTATGGATAACGTCGGCATCGTGGTGGAAGACATCGATGCCGCCATCGGGTTTTTCACCGAGCTCGGCCTGGGGCTCGAAGGACGTGCCCCGATCGAAAGGGATTGGGCGGATGGCGTCACCGGATTGCACGACATGCGCGTCGAGATCGCCATGATGCGTACGCCGGACGGTCACAGCCGGCTCGAGATCTCCCGATTCCTCGCGCCGCATGTCGTCGCCGATCATCAGTCGCTTGCCGATTTCGCTTTGGCAAATCTGCCCCCTCTCCCGCTAGGGGAGGGGGGCTTTACGCGCCGCAATGACGGCATCAATAGTCGAAGCGGACACGCAGGCCGACCGTGCGCGGGTCGTTCCAGTAGCCGCGGATGAAGCCGCCGGCATCGTCGGCCCAGTTCTTGGTCATCTTGTCGGTGGCGTTGAGCACGTACAGCTCGGCGCGCCAGAACGACGGCGACTGCAGACTCAGACTGGCATCGACCGTCGTATAAGCCTCCTGCGCGTCGGAGACGTGCGCGTTGTCGAGATTGCGCAAGGTGAAGTACATCTTGTCCTGCCACTTCACGCTGAGCCAAGGCACCAGTTCATAGCCGTTGCCGAACTTGAACGTGTGGGAGACGTTGATACCGGCGGTGAATTTCGGCGTCATCGGCAGGTGGTGGCCGGTGATGTCGTAGATCTGGCGACCGGCCAGGGTCGGGTCGGGGCCGTTGTAGGGCTCCGGGCAAGGCACGGCGCCGAACTCTTCGCGCACGCCGCAGTTCCATTCGTCGCTGAAGCTGGGGTAGTCCTTGATCTTGCTGTCGATGTAGGAGAAGAAGCCGCCGATACGGGTGTTGGGTGTGGGCAGATAGTCCACTTCCACTTCCAGGCCCGGGATGTTCACCGTTCCGACGTTGACGGTCTGCCACTTCTTGATCACATCGCAGGTCGGGTCCCAATCCGGGCAGGGTTCGTTGACGTGCACCTTGGCGGCGAAGAAATCGCCGGTCACCTGCATGTCCTTGTAGCGGCTGTAGAAGGCGGTGACCGACAGGCTCAGGCGCTTGTCCAGCAGCAGGCCCTTGTAGCCGATTTCGAAATTGGTGACGGTTTCCGGCTCGTACGGGAAGAAGGTGTACTGCGGGCCGGGCGGGCCGTCGATGCAGACTTTGCCGCCGCAGACATCGTCCTTGTCGCCGAAGCCGCCCGCCTTGTAACCGGTGGAGAGTGAGGTGAACAGGATCTCGTCATCGGACAGATCCTTGGTCAGGCCCAGTCGCCAGGTGACCTTGCGCCAGGATTCGGAGTGTTCGTTCTCGGCCGGGGGGCCCCACAGTTTGTAGGCATCGATACCGCCGAACGGCCCCATTCGTTCGGTCAGCTCGCGGCCGTTGTGGGGGCGGAAGCCCGGTTCGCCCGGCGTGCCCGGGTGGTACAGGCCGTTGTAATAGGCCGTCGATTCGGCATCCCAACCGCCATACACCTGGCCGCCGCGGTCGGTTTTTTCGTCGCGGCTGTAGCGTGCGCCCAGCGTTGCGGTCCAGGTGGGAGCGAAGCGCCAGTCGGCCTGGGAGAAGATCGCCTTGGCGTCGATCTGGCGATTGGGCTGGTGGTAGAACTGGCTGATCGGATAGCCGAACGGCGCGTTGACCAGCATTTCCTGGGCATAGTCGATCGAGTTCTTCTCGTGCATCCAGAACAGGCCGGATACCAGCTTCAGGCGTTCGCCCTGATGCTTGAACTGCAGTTCGTGCACGAACGACTTGTACTTCGAGTCCAGGGTGATCGAGGTGTTGTCGCGCACCGGCCACACGCCCCAGTCGCCCGCCGCCGGCACCGGCAAGGTGGCGGTCACCTGCGAGGGGATCTCGTGGTAGCCGCCATCGTCGTCGGCGATCTGCGAGCGCTTCTGTGTGGCGAACGCCACGCTGTATTCGATGCTGTTGGTGTCGCTGAGGAACCAGTTGAGATTGGAGCGCACCGTGTCGATCGACATGTCGGTCTTGCCAGGCACGTTGATCTTTACGTCCCACTTGCCGCCTTGGCAGGCGAAGCGGGTGCCCGCCGCCTGCTTGCAGTCTTTCAGCCCGACCTGGCCGGCGCCGGAGTTCTGGAACTTCTCGTAGGCCAGCAGCCACTCGACGTCGTCGGTGATGGCGAAGCGCGCGGCGAGGCGGACCGCCCATTCGTCGCGGTTGTAGTAATACTCGTCGCGCCCGACCTTGACGTTGCGGCGCTGGTCTACGTCGGGAATGCCGTCGGCGATGAACCCGCGCTCGGGAATATCGACGTCGGTGAAGTCCTGCTGTTGGTCGATCCAGCCATCGCGCTCGACCTTGGTGGCGGACAGGCGCAGGGCGAAGCGATCGTTCACCGCGATGTTCTGGATCAGGTTGAGCTGGCGCAGGTTGTAGCTGCCGACTTCGAGCTCGGTGCTGCCGAAGCTGGAATCGAAACGGGGCTTGGCCGGAATGATGTTGATGCTGCCGCCGGTGGAGTTGCGGCCGAACAGCGTGCCCTGCGGGCCGCGCAGCACTTCGACCTGGTCGACGTCGAACATCAGCGCCAGCGCGCCTTGCGGACGCGGCGAGTACAGGCCGGCCACGTGCAGGCCCACGGCGGGGTCGCCGATCTCGGTGAAGTTGTTGGCGCCGATGCCGCGGATGCTGACCTGCACGCCGGAATCCGGGCCGGAGGCGATCTGCAGATTGGGCATGCTGCCGGACAGGCCGCGCACGTCGCGGATGCCCTCGCGGGTCAATGCTTCCTGGGTGACGGCGGTGACGGTCACCGGCGTCTTCAGCAGGTCCGATTCGATGCGGGTGGCGGAAACATGCACGGTTTCCAGTGTCGTTCTGGCTTCGCCAACGGGAGTGGCCCGGGCTTCGCCAGCGTCAGCCTGTCCGGCGTCGACCTGCCCGGCGCTGACCTGTTTGCTGTCCTCGCTCGTACTGGACTGGGCCATCACCGGCGCGCTTGCGCAGCCGATCAATACCGCGGCGATTGCGACGGCGATGCCGGTCGGTCGGACATCGCTGGGATGCTTCTTCATTATGGGCTCCTGGTTGTACGGCGACTCGGGCCGGCGGACCCGCGCAGTGGCTGGTGCGGTTGCCCGATCAGGGCGAGGCGGGAGTGTTCGAGGCGGGCGTGTTTTTCGCGGAATACACGGTCTGGTTGCGTACCAGTGGCCTGGCCCAGGCACCGACGCTGAGGATGTAGAGCAGGGGGATGAAGACCAGCGACAGGCCCACGCGCAGCCCCCAGTGGTCGGCGATGAAGCCGATCAACAGCGGCACGATGGCGCCACCGAGAATGCCGCTGCACAGGATTCCCGAGAACGCGCCGTGATGCTGGCGCACCGAGTTCAGTCCCAGCGAGAAGATCACCGAGAACATCACCGACAAGAAAAAGCCCGCGGCGGGGAAGGCCAGTAGAGAGATGTCCGCGGAGCCGAAAAGAGCGAGGGCCAGGCAGGCGATGGCGAGCGTCGAGAAGATCGCCAGCACCCACTTCGAGTCGATGAGTTTCAGCAAGCCCAAGCCGGCCAGGCAGCCCAGCGACATCAAGCCCCAGAAGCGGCTGACGGCAATCGCACCTTGCTCGGTGGCCGACATGCCGTGGTAGCTGTGCAGGAACTGCGACATCCAGTTGGCGAGGGACTGCTCGGTGCCGACATAGGCGACGATGGCCAGGAAGAACAAACGCACATCGACGCGGCGCAGCAGGCTGCGGTAGGCCGCGCGGCTGCCCACGCGCTCGTCTTCCTTCAGCGCCACCGCCGGCAACGGCAGCTTGTAGTTGAGCAGAGCCAGCAGTACGAAGGCGGCGCTGAAGAACCAGTAGAACGTCAGCCAGGCCAGCGGCTGCCCCTCCACGCCGGGGCGCTGCATGTAGAGCCGAAACGCCAGCGGGCTGAGGAAGGAGGCCAGGCCGAACACCAACTGCGCCATCACCGAAAAGAAGGCGAAGTGCTCTTCGCCGCCGGCCGTGCGCATCAGCGGGTTGATCACCACCTGCAGCAGGGCCATGCCTAAGCCGATGACGAACAGCCCGGCCACCACCGAGACGTAACCCGGCATCACGGCAATGGCCAGGGCGCCGATGAAATTCAGCGCGAAGGCGGTAAACAGAGTGAAGCGCGTGCCGCGGACTTCGATCAACAGGCCGCCGGGGATCGAGATCAAGCCGTAGGCCAGGAAGAATGAGAACGGCATGAAGCCGGCCATGGTCAGGCTGAGCTTGAAATCCTGGATGGCGATGGGCATCAGCGGCCCGATCAGATTGGTGATGAAGGAGATCGCGAACCAGATCAGGAGGATGTAGCTGATGATCATCGGCTGGTGCTTCACGATCGTCTCTCCGGGGTCAGGACTGCGGCTGCAGGCAGTGGGCGAGTTCGCCGGCGCCGATGCGCTTGCGCGGGAAGCGGGGCAGGATCGCGCTGGCGGTGCGGCAGCCGGCCGCGAGCGCGTCGCGCAGGCTGGCCTGCTTCGTGCTGGCCTGGCTCGTGCTGGTTTGACTCAGGCGCGCCGCCAGATAACCGGTATTGAAGCTGTCGCCGGCGCCCACGGTGTCGAAGATGTCGCCGACCATCTCGGTGGTGTAGCGGGTGCTCCGGCCATCGACGTGCCCCAGCGCACCCGCGGCGCCCAATTTGACGATCAGATGGGCACCGGGCTTGAGCAGGCGGGCGACGTGTTGCACCGCAAGCTCCAGGACCCGGCTGTCGTCCAGATCCTGGCCGTCGTCCTGGCTGCCGGCGATGCTCACCGCCTCCAACTCGTTGACCAGCAGATGGTCGCAATGCGCCAGCCAGCCTTCGACTTCCTGATGCACCTGCGGCGTCCAGCCTTCCGGCGGCCAGCCGGTATCCAGTGCGACCTGATAGCCCTTGCTCGAGGCCGCGGCCAGCAGCTGGCTGAAGCGCTCGCGCAGGCCCGGCAGCAGGAAGGGGGCGGTGAACAGGGCGATGCTGCCGGGAGATGCCTGCGGCAGGTGTTCGAGTACGAAGTCCGGAGTCAGATGCTGCAGGTGCCCGCAACTGGTGAAGAAGGTGCGTTCGCCATCGGCATGCATCAGCCCGACCGATACGGTGGTGTCGCTGGCACAGGTCTGCAGTTCGACTCGGATACCCGCCAGCTGCAGCAGCAGCCACTGGGCCAGGTCGTCGTCACCGATGGCGCCGATCAGATGCGGGTTCAGGCCCAGGTGCCGGGCCGCGAGGGCGGAGTTGGCCGCCGAACCGCCGGCGCGCAGTTCGCTGCGCGGCAGCAGTTGTTCGGTACCGATCTTGGGCCAACCGTCCAGCGTGCCCAGGACCAGGTCCACGCTGACGTCGCCGACGATGCTGAGTTGGGGCGGGTTGAACTGAGACCGGCCGAGCTCCGGCTGACGGGATTGAGGTTGGCTGGACTCGGACCGGTTTGACTCGGTCCGGTTGGGCTGGGGCCGGCTGGGTTCGGGATGCTCTAGCTTCATGGGGCGACTATAGTCACCCCAATTTTGCTCTGTCAATAAAAATATCCAGTGGAAGTATAATTAAATTCGGCGGCCCCCGGCAGCCGGGCGGTGACCCAGCAGCTCGGCCGTCTGCAGCTCCCCGAGTTCATCTTTCTGCAGGCCTTCCAGGCGCGGCGAGAGCAACTCGTGGATGGGCAGCACCGCGGCGCCCAACAGCGAACAGTCCTCCTCGCGTTGGGAAATCATCACCCGCGGCCATTCCGGGGCAGGGCGGCCGCGTACCGAGCGGTGCCATGGCTGGGCCAGGTCGACCAGGCGCTGCACCAGTTTCTGCGGCGCCGACCCGCCGATGACGATGGTCTGCGGGTCGAGCATGTTCTCGATCATGCAGATGGCATCGCGCAGCCGCTGGGATGCCTGCCGGCACCACTGCTGCAAGGGTTCGTCGGCAGCGTCGTCCAAGCGATCAAGCACGTCCGAGGTACGGATCTGCCCGTCGTCCAGGCCCAGCGCCTCGGCCAGCGAGTGCAGCGACAAGTAGCGCTCCAGGCAGCCCTGGTTGCCGCAATAACAGGGCGTGCCGCCCGGGACCACCGGCACGTGACCGATCTCGGTGGCGTTGCCGTCGGTGCCGCGGTAGGTGTTGCGAGCGACGATCAACGAGCCGCCCAGGCCCATGCTCAGGTGCAGGTAGAAGAAGTTGTCGAGGTGCCGGGCGACCCCGTACAAGGTCTCGCCCAGCGCGCCCGCCACGCTGTCGACGCTGTGGAACAGGGGCAGGCCGGTGGCCTCCTGCAACTGGTCGAGGATGGACAAGTCCTTCCAGCCTTCCAGCGCGGTGGGGCCGACGAAACTCAGTTCGGTGTCGCCAAGCGGGCCGGGCAGGGCCACGCCGATGCCCCACAGCCGGGCATTGGCCTGCCGGCGCAGCTTGGCCACGAGCTCCAGCAAGCCGGCCAACAACTGCGATCGATCGCAGCCCTGCAACTGCACCTCGCAGCGCGCATCGATCTGGCCCAATAGATTCACCAGCGCGCCCGAGGCGCGGCCAGGTTCCAGGCTGATGCCGATGGATTGGCCGGCGTCGGGATTGATCTCGAAAGCGATCGGCGGCTGGCCGCGGGTTTTCAGGTCCTTTTGCCGGCGCGAGACGATCAGGCCGATGGATTCCAGCTCATTGGTGATGTTGGCGACCGTCTGCGGGCTGAGCGAGACCTTTTCCTGGATGTCCTTGCGCGAGGCCGCGCCATGCTGGCGGATGAAATCCAGCACGAGGCGGCGATTGTAGGGAGCGCTGGATTGCTGGGTGGCGCCGCGGCCGATATTCATAGGCGTTGAAACCGCTTGAGCGTAGGGGAGAGGGAGTTCGTATTATTCATACATCCATGTGAAGTATTTATTGACGGCGGCCGGCCACATGGCTAAGTTGCGGTGGCCAGTCTATCCGGAACCGTGCCAATGACCGCTGCGCCGCATTCCCGCAAGACCGCAATTCAAGCGATGGCCGCGCTGGCGATTGCGCTGTCCAGCCTGCCGCAGATGGCCATCTCGGCATCGACCGAAGCGTCGGCGACGAAGCCGAAGACCACGGTGTCAGTGAGCCTGCCGAAACAGCCGCTGCTGGTGCAGATCAACCAGGTGGCGCTGGAGCGGCTGGGGCCGAAACAGGCCATCGTCGAATATGCGGGCGAGGCCGGGGAGGGCACTTACACCGTGCTGCGCGATGGCCAGCCGATCAAGCAAGGCGATCTGCAGCCACTGCGGCCGTTTGCCGAGTGGGGCACGGGCAAACGCTATTTCAGCGTCGACTTTTCCGATGCGCAGGATGCGGGCAAGTACGAAGTGGAAGTGCGCATCGGCCAGCAACGTGCGGTGTCGGCGTCGGTCTCGGTGCGCGACAACGCAGTCTTCGCCACCACCGGCGCGCAGCTGCTGGGCTACTTCAAGCGCAGCCGCCACACCGATAACGCCGACCGCGAGCTACGCATCTTCCAGACCTCGCGCAAGGTGAATGTGTGGGGCGGCTGGCAGGATGCCGGTGGCGACAAGGGCAAATACCTGTCGCACCTGGGCTACGCCAACCATTTCAATCCGCAGCAGGCCTCGATGGCGGCCTGGGTGCTCGCCTATGGCGCGCATGCGCGCAAGGCCCTGTTCGCCGCCCACGACTTGCAGACACAGGTCGAGGACGAGGCGTTCTGGGGCGCGGACTATCTGCATCGCATCCTCGATGCGGAGGGCTACTTCTACACCACCGTGTTCGACCAATGGGGTACGCCCGGCGTCGAGCGCATGGTCACCGGTTATGAAGGCTCGGCCGGAACGTTTACTACCTTGTACCGCTCGGCATTTCGCGCCGGCGGCGGCATGGCCATCGCGGCGCTCGCGCGCGCTTCGATGTTGGCCAAGCAAAGCGGCCGCCATGGCGAATTCGACGGTGCCCAGTATCTGGCCGATGCAGAGCGTGCCTATGCGCACCTGCGCCGGTTCAACCCGCAATACGGCGCCGACGGCAAAGAAAACATCATCGACGACTACGCCGCGTTGATGGCGCTGGTGGAACTGCACAACGCCACCGGCCAGTCGCGCTATCTCGACGATGCGCGCGAGCGCGCCGCCCGCTTGATGGCGCGGCAACAGGCCGACGGCGGTTTCGTCAGCGATGGCGGCAGCCGCCCGTACTACCATGCGGCCGAGGCCGGCTTGCCGGTGATCAGCCTCTCTGCCTATGTCGATATCGAACCGGAGCAGGGGCGCCGCCAGCGTGCGCTGGATGCCATCGGCTCGGCGCTCAAGCACGAGTTGACCATCACCAATGCGGTCGCTAACCCGTATGGCTACGCCCGCCAGCGCTTCCAACTGACCCAGGACGGCAAGGCCACAGGCGAGGTACTGGAAGGGTTCTTCATCCCGCACCGCAATGAAACCGGCTACTGGTGGCAGGGCGAAAGCGCCCGCCTGGCCTCGCTCAGCGCGGCCATGGTCATCGGCGGCCGCAAGCTCGCAGACCATGACGCGGCCGGTTATAGACTGCCCGCCGATCGAGCCGCTTATGCGCAGAGCCAACTCGACTGGACCCTGGGCCGCAACCCTTACGGCATCTCCATGCTCTACGGTTTCGGCAAGAAAAATCCGCCGACCGTGCTGGAGAGCGCCGGCGAAATGTTCGTGGGCGGCATCTCCAACGGCATCACCGGCGCACCGGGCAGCGACACCGGTGCCGGCATCAGCTTCGCGCCTGGCCCGGATTCCGAGCAGTGGCGCTGGGTGGAGCAGTGGATTCCCCACACCACCTGGATGCTGTTCGCGGCCATGACGATGACGACGGCCGAAACGCGTTGAGCTGGCTGCGGCGTTCGTTCCGAATCCGCAAGAGTTGGGCTGAGGAACGAATTCGCGCAAGACACGCCCGGTGGCGATGCGGGTGGCGTTGCTGCGCAGCGGCGCTAGCTTAGGCGCAGGGCGCGTATCAGGGCGGAAAGCGCCGCCGATTGATGGCGACGGTCCGGGTAGTAGATGAAGAAGCCGGGAAAAGAGGGCGACCAATCTTCCAGCACCCTGATGAGCTTGCCCTCGTCGATGTAACCCGCCACCTGGTCTTCATAGGCCAGCGCGATGCCCACACCGGCCAAGGCGCCGTGGATGGCGAGGCTCGTGTCGTCGACGACGAGCGACCCGTTGGCGGTGATCGTCACGGGCACGCCGCCTTTCTCGAATTCCCATCGGTACGGGCCGCCCGGAAGGCGCAGCCCGATGCAGTTATGAGCGCTCAGGTCCCGCGGTTTCAGGGGGCGGCTGCGTGTCGCGAAATACCCGGGCGAAGCGACGGCGGCCAGGCGTAGTTCCTGGGTCACGCGCACGGCGATCATGTCCTTCTGAATGAATTCTTCCAGTTGGATGCCGGCGTCGAACCCGCCTGCAACCAGATCCACCGGGCCCGTGCAGGTGGAAACATCAAGCACCACCTCGGGATAGGCCGCGGCGAACGCCGGAAGCTTGGCCAACAGCACCGACACAGCGGCGGATTTCGAGACGGCAAGACGAAGCCGGCCGGTCGGCCGGTCTCGCGCGGTGCGGACCTCGTTGAGCGCCCGATCGATCTGCTCGAGCGCAGGCGAGAGCGTCTTCAACAGCGCTGCACCCGCGGAGGTCGGCGCCACGCTCTTGGTCGTGCGCGCGAGGAGCTGCAGTTCCAGCCGACGTTCCAGGCCGCGGATCGTGTGGCTCAACGCGGACTGTGTGACCCCAAGCCGCGCCGCAGCCCTGGTAAAGCTCCGCTCAGTGGCGACGATGGCGAACGCTGCGAGGTCATTGAGTTCGCTCTTCATGAAATCGGCTCATGAGTTCTATGTTGGTATTGGCAATTTACTCATATATAGGCGCAATCTAAAGTGATTCCTGTGGCGACCGGGAGAGCACGCCCCAGAGCGGAAGAGCGGACCGGCCGTCCTCGCTATCGCAGCAATCTCCGACATCGGGCAGTTAAATCTATGGAAGACGCTGAAAACACCTTGCGAGCCTTGGCTCAAGTCTATTTCGATGCCGCGTACGACATGGACGCCGAGCAGTTCCAGTCGATATTTCACCCCCTCAGTGCCGTAACCAGAATCGGCGACGACGGCGAAGTCAGCGTGATGCCGATCGAGACCTGGCTGGGCGGCGTGCGCAATGCGACCGCTCCACGAAAGCTCGGCCTCGAGCGCAAGGACGAGGTCGTCGCGATCGATGTTTCGGACAACCTCGCCCTGATAAAGCTGAAGCTGCAGATGCCGCCGCGTCACTTCACCGACCTGCTGTCGTGCCTGAAGGTGCAGGGCGGCTGGAAGATCGTTCAGAAGGTGATGACGGTCGACGTCCGCCAGTAGATTCGACCGAAGCAGGTGGAGCGTCAGCCTGAGACAGGCCTCCGACCGGGGGCCTTCGTTTGGTTGCAGCCGATCCGCCCGGTCCGACGATCGTTCGAGCAGATCGGGGCAGAGCGACCTTGACCGTCGGTCATCCGCTCCATACTCGTCCGCAAGCGCCAACCGAAACTTCGTCGCCGTTGTGCATAAATCGGTTTCCGGTGCGACTCGCGCGAACCGCAGTTCGTGAGACGAGTCGGGCCAGCATGGCCGGTGAGTGTTCACGGGGACCTGAGGAGCGCGCGTAGCCGACGCGGGAGCCACGATGTCTGCCTGGGAAAATAGCGATTGACGCAGGCCCTTGATTTGCAAGGCCCCCCAGTACTGGCTTGCGAACAGCGTAGACAGCATCGCCTGGTCGATTCAGGTTTATGCCAAGTGGCCGCCATGACGTGTCGCCCGCGTTGTACTCGCTATAGAGCCAGGGTCGGGTTCTAGGGAGTGGTGCGCATGAAAAGGGATGCGGCAGTCGTGTTCGTTCACGGGCTCGCAAAGAAGCCCGCGCCAGAGAAGCTGGAGGAGATTTGGATGTGGGCATTGTCCCGCGACAATCCGATGCCCAGCGTCTTCGCACCGCCCAACTCCGGCGTCCATCTGGACAACCGCGGTATTCCCAGGCACTTCGGGTACTACGCCGACGTCTTCTACGGCACCGACTACGAAACGGAACTTTCTTCGTACTACGAGTCCGCAGGGGATGCAGGGGAGGCCGAAATAGTGGCGGAAGTTGCGGGCATGGAAGATGTGCCCGGCAAAATGGAGTTGCTGACCGACGAAGAGCGACGCTTCGTTACCAGCCTGGAATCGAAATTCAGCGCGCAACTTGCCCTGTCACCAGTCGCCGTCGCGAATCCGGCTTCATCGCTGGAGGAGGCGTCGGAGTACGAAATCGCAAGCTGGCTGCCGGCCCCGATCAAACAAGCCATCGTGCGTGCCGCGGCGATGGAGGCCTACTACTATCTGTTCGACAAGGAATACGTCCGGCAAGACGGCCGTCGCTTCAAGGTTCGCGAGGAACTCCGCACCCGGTTGCTTCATAAGCTCAATGCGGCCCGCGAGGAATCGGACCGGGTCATCGTCGTTTCGCACAGCATGGGCACGATAGTGGCGTATGACGTTATACGTAACTGCGATGACTGCCCCCATGTCCACGCCTTACTTACCCTCGGATCGCCCCTGGGGGTAAAGGAGGTACAGGACGAATTACACGCACCAGGAAGCAGCAAGCCCGACTTCCCACCCTCTCGCCTCGATCGTTGGATCAACATCTACGATCCGCTCGATCCGATTTGCGGCGCGGACCCACGGTTTGCGAATGACTATGCGGGGGCAGGAGGGAAGGGCGTCGAAGATATCAAGGAATCCAACTGGGGGCGTTGGAGACACAGCGCTACGCACTATCTGGCTGGCTCCCGGCTACGCGAACAGCTCATCGCAGCAATGGGCCAATAGCTCATGCGCGCGGTGGACGGCGATGCGATGCTAGAGCTCGCCAATTCCCTCGCGGAGGGAAACTGTGGCTCCGCCCCGCCATGGGAGCTCGCAGCGGCGGTGGACTTGCTTATCGCCTCATTTGGAAACGGCCAACAGCGCCGTTCTGTCGACGAAGTAAGGCTTGCGATGCGTGCACTCAACGCGTACCGCCATTTCTATCATGCGCAACGGTTGGGTGAGGCTTGGCACGCGTGCGTCGGCTTGGATCCGACCATCGCCAAACACCAGGCCCAGGCGCTGATTAATCTTTCCGGGCTCGATGCTGCCGAGCGGCTTTTGCACGAGGCCCTATCCGCAGCCGAGGCGCCTGGAGCATCCGCGGACGCCATGTCCGAAATAGTGGAATACCAAGGCCTACTGGGGCGCATCGACAAGCAACGCTTCGTGTCGCGCGCAAACAAGGGCAGCCTGGTCAAGGCCACCGATCGCTACCTTGAGCAGTTTCATGCGCATCGGGACAAGCCCTACTGGCTGGCCATCAACGCCATTGCGCTGATGAGCCGGGAGCTCAAGGAAGGACTGCCGCCTCGCCCTGCATCGCCGACGCAAATGGCGCAAGTCCTTTGCGAACGTCTCCTCGCCCTCCATGCCAATGATCCCGGCGACTCGTGGCTTTGCTCCACGCTTTCGGAAACCTACCTTGCTCTCGGCGAATGCGAGTCGGCGGAATTCTGGTTGTACCGTTTCCTCCACCATCCTCGCACGCTGCCGTTCCATGTCGAAAGCTACGAGCGGCAACTTCGCGAAATATGGCAGGGCAGCGCGATCGGCACGGGGCCGGAATGCGCAAACAGGCTGGCAACGATCATCGCGCGATATGTGCTGCGCTCCGAAGCGAGGGTTTCCATCTCGCCAGGCCGCGTGCAGGCGATTACCGAGGCGATCGCCAAGCGCCCGGCCGAGTTGGAGAAGAACTTCGCAGGCGAGTCCGGTTTCAGCCTCGCTTTGCTCCAACGCATGGTTTCCGCGTGCAGCTCCATCGGTTGCGTGACCAAGCGTGGCATGGAACGCCTGGGCACCGGATTTCTGGTGGCGGGCGCCGAGATCAATCCGGCGTGGGGAGCCGAGCCGGTGTTCGTTACCAACGCGCACGTCATCAGCGAGGAAGTCGCCGGCGCGATCCCGCCGAGCGATGCCCTGGTCACTTTTGAAGTGGAATGCGCTACCGCACCGCAGCCAGTGTTCCACCGTATAGCGGAGGTGTTGTTCACCTCGGCGCCCGGCAACCTCGGCATGCGATGCGCGCGCCAGGATAGTCTCGACGTGACCATCGTACGTCTCACCGAAACTACGACCGGGTTTTCCGGGCTCGCAACGGCGAGGGCGCTGCCACTGGTCAGCCAGAAGGCCAAAACTTACGTCGTGGGCCATCCGCTGGGGAGTGGATTGCAGATATCGCTGCATGACAGTTTGTTGCTGGATATCGACGACGATGGTCGCCTCATTCACTACCGCACGCCGACGGACCCCGGCAGCTCGGGAAGTCCGGTTTTCAACTCGCAGTGGGAGGTGATCGGCGTTCATCACGGCGGCTCGGCGTCGATGCCGCGCCTGCGTGGAGAAGGCTGTTATGAAGCCAACGAAGGGATCGCGTTTCATGCGGTGCGGAGTGGGGCATCTGTAACTTCGCCGGCGACAAGCCAATAGAACCGATGTGAGGACAGCGAGTGTCGCCCATCTTCATCAGCCACTCCTCGAGCGACAATGCGCAGGCTTTCGCGTTGCGCGACCGGCTCGCCGTCAACGGCTGGAGCGACGTCTTCCTCGATCTCGACCCGCGCCGCGGCTTGATAGCGGGCGAGCGATGGCAAGTGGGGCTGCCCCAGGCCGCGCATCGCTGCGGAGCCTTGATCTTCGTGATTTCGCCGACGTCGGCCGCCTCCAGATGGTGCCTGACCGAATTCCTACTCGCCAATTCGCTCGGCAAGCGCATCTTCGGCGTCATCGTTCAGCCGATCGACCTGAGCGAGCTTCCGCGTGAGATGGGCCGCCCTTTCTAGATGTCGATACGATGGAACGTTTGCCTACATCGACCAGCGTGCCCAACGCCGCACCTCTTGAGGAGTCGCTCGCCGAACGCTACGACGTGTTCATCTCCTATAGCCGCAAAGACATTCAGTTCGTCGCGCGGCTCGAACGAGCGCTCGAGGCCTACAAGCCGCCAAGTTCCTTGCCGCTCGAACGACGTCGCCTGCGTGTTTTTCGAGATGCCCAGGATCTGACCGGACCCGAGTACGGCGTTTCTATCCGGGATAACCTGCGGCGATCGAAGAGGCTCCTTGTGGTGTGCTCGCCCAACGCGCGCCAGAGCGCTTTCGTCGACCAGGAGATCGAGTGGTTTCTCGAAACGCACGAGAACGCCGATGTGATCTCGCTGTTGCTCGACGGCGTACCGAACAACGAAGCCGATGCCGTCGACCCACGTTGCGCCTTTCCTGCGCAACTCTGCAAGGCGCATGCGATTCCCCTTGCCGCCGACTATCGCGGCTTCGACGTAGCCAGCAACAAACCTGCCAAAGCGCCGTTCGCTGGCGCATGGTACACACTGCTTGCGAACATCTACGGCATCGACCGCAACAAGCTTGAGGAGCGTGAGCGTTTGCGGCAGCGGCGTGAACGGCGTATCGCGATCGCCATCACGGGCGTGGTCATGGCGAGCCTCGCAGGCGCGGCGGTGTTCTCCTGGGTCCAGATGAAACGCGCCGAAGAACAGCGCGATGTCGCGGTTCGCGGCTTCGCGCGCTCCCTGGCCATGCAATCCGAGGACGAGCGTGAGGTAAACAAGGAAACGGCGCTTCTACTCGCCGTGGAAGCGGCGCGTGCCACACACGATGTTGACGGCACGTTGACCGACGATGCGGAGCTTGCGCTGCGGCGTGTCTTGGCGGAGGCCGGCGGCACGCGGCTCGGCATCGACACGCGTGGGCTGAGTTTTAGCGCCGACGGACGCTGGCTTGCGCGTTACGACGACGACGGCAAAGTGACCGTCTGGGATCTCAGGGCTTCTGAAAGCAAGTCTCGCGAGCTAACGCTGCCGGCGCTGCCGAACGACAAAGCGTCCGGTTCGGAGGGAGGCCGGCTGTCGGCAGCGATATTCGGACCGCAGCATCGGCTCGCCCTCATCACCAAAGATCGTGATCGGTTTGCGGTAGTCGACGTGCAGGAGCCTCGACGGGGAAAGCCACGCTGGCTGACGCCTCGCGTGGGTCGTATTCGCCATCTCGAGTTCAGTCACGACGGCACTGCATTGTTGCTAGTCGATGACAGCCCAGATCTCGCCTTGCATGAGGTCGCCGACCTGACCGCGCCGCCGACTCTCCTGCGTGGTCACGCCGCGAAGTCAGTCGACGGTGAGATGCGCGGCATTGCAACCGCGGCGTTCGGATCGACCGGTCGCTGGATCGTTACCTCCGGATGGGATGAGACGGTGCTCTTGTGGGACAGGAAGGCCATCGATGCTGCCCCGCATAAGCTGCTGACGGGCGTCATTGCAACCGCTCCGGTCTTCAGCGCGGACGACCGTTGGCTCGTGGTCGCCACGCAGTCGGCACCCCATGTGCTCTGGAGTCTTGGCGACGACGCACCGCGGGCCGTCGCGATGGCCAGCACGCCGGGCGAAACTGCTCCCGGAGCCGCGTTGTCGTTCGATGCGCCCTCGTCGGCATTCATGACGGGCGATCACCTCATCGCGGCCGGCGGCGGCGAGACGCTGGTTTGGAAGCTAAGTCCGACCGGCGCGCAGATCGAGCGGCGTATTCCTGAAAGCCTCGCAGCGCTTGGCGGCGATGGACGCCATTTCGTCACCACGCGCGTGGCGGGCGGACAACCGCCGGACTACATCATGTCGCTATGGAATGTTGAAGCATCCGCGGAGGCAAAGGCCGAAGAGCGAGTGAACGCACCGATTCATGCCGTCGGTTATTCGGCGCGCGGTCGCCGACTCGCGGCGTTGACGGATGCCCAGGAGCTGTGGGTGTGGGATCTGACGTCCGATTTCGAGTCATCGGACGCGCGCCGCTATCTCGGTGCGAAAGGCAACAAGCTCGTGATGAGTGCCGACGGTCACGCCGTCGTCATCGGCGATTGGTCGAGCGAAGCGCGGCTCTGGATGCTGACGAACCCGAGCCTTGATCCATTGCGAGTGAGCGACGTCGAAGACGACGCTGAGCTCGAGCAGCGGATGACGTCCGGCTCAAGCTCCAGTAGCCGTTCGGGTCAACCCTTCGGTGGCCTCCAGCAGATGCTGGCCTTCGACCGCGATGCCGCGCGCGTCGCCATGCCGCGCCAGGGCGGTGCTCTCGCGATCGTGACGCTAGCGCGGCCGAATCGTGCTCCGGTAACGATCCCAGTGCACGAAGACGGCGTTTCCGCGGTTGCCTTCAGTCCCGACGGCAAGCTCGTCGCGGCGGGCGACAAGGACCTCACGATACGGCTCTGGCGCAACGGCGAGCACGACAAGCCCATGGCGACACTGCGCATACCGAGCGCGGAGGGAGCCGCCTCAAGCGTATCCGTGCTGACGTTCAGTCACTCCGGTCAGCGATTGGCCGCAGGTGGCGCGTTCGGCGCGGTTGCCGTATGGGATGTCTCGAACCTGGCGGCCGAGCCGCTGACGCTGGCAGGACAGGAAGACTGGGTGACGTCCCTCGAGTTCAGTCCCGACGATGGCAGCCTCCTGGTCGCGACCGACAGTGGCGCAGCGAGCGTCGTGGCGCTCTCCAAGCCCGTATCCGTGCGTGCGCTCAAAGGTCACACGGGATTCATATGGGGCGCCTTTATTGCCGACGGCGAAGCTGTCGTCACGGCCGGGATGGACGGCAGCATCCGGGTATGGTCGATGAGGGATGCCAAGGCCGAGCCGCGCATCCTGCAGGGCCATATCGACACCATCACGACGTTGGCGCTGGTGCCTGGCGAGCAGCGCCTTATCACCGCAAGCGAAGATGGATGGCTTCGCGTGTGGAACCTGGCCTCCGGCGACCAGCCGGAAAAGGCTATAGCGCTACGCGTGCCGCTGTCGATCATCACGGTCAGTCACGATGGGCAGTGGCTCGCGCTTGCCGATCGCGCCGGCAACGTGCAGTTGCTGAGGATGGCGGCGCTCGATGCCGTGGGGAAGGAGTTTCCGTTGGCATGGCCGGGGAGGGAAGAGGATCGCGCCGGGCTCTATGCGCTGAAATTCTCCCCCGACGATCGCTGGCTTGCCGCGCTCCTCCCGGGAGAGGGCAGAGTGTGGCGTCTCGACGGCGGGGAGCTGATTCGCCTTGCTTGCGAGGCGAGCGGGCGCAATCTAGATGTCGAGGAATGGGAGAAGTATCTCGGCGAGCTCGAGTATCGCTTTACGTGCCCCGAGTGGGGCCTTGGGCCGGGTTATCTCGCGCATGCACGCCGCGATGCGAAGCGCGGCCATCTCGATAATGCAGTACGGCTGTTGACGCGGGCGAAGGCATTGGTTCCCGAGCTGCCGTTCGAGCCGGCGGCGGAAGCGAGGCGTATCGGCATCGCCGGCGTGCTCGAGCGCGGTCGGGATCTGGTACGCGACGGACGATCGGACACCGCGCTCGCGGAGCTCGGTAGAGTTCGCCAAATCGACCCTGGTACCAGCTTCGATCCGGCGCAGGAAATCGAGCGCGTCAAGAAGGCGGGTAAGCTCGTCGTCCAAGCGGACGCACAAGCCTCCATAGGCGAGCTCGACGGGGCGACTGCAAAGTATCGTGAGGCACTGGTCCTCGATCCCGGCCTCGACATCGACCCTGGCAAGCAAGCGAGCAAGATCTATGCCCCCATCCTCGTGCAAGAGGGGGAGGAATTTGCGAGGCAGGGGCACATGGAAGAGGCGATCGCGCGCTTCGAACGCGCCGAGCAGCTCGATTCGAAGGCATTATGGCGAACGCCGGAAGAAACCGCGGGCAGCGTGCGTGCGGACGTGCTCATCGCCGAAGCCGGCAAGCTGGCTGATGGCGGCGACCTGCAGGGTGCCATTGCTGGCTACCGCGCGGCGATGGTCCTCGACGAGAAGCGCGGGATCGATCCCGAAGCTGAAGCCGCCAAGCGCGTGGCGACCTATTGGCTGGAGCAGGCCTATAGAAGCGGAGAATTTCCGGGCGCCATCGAGCTGTTCGAGAAGGGGCGTTCGCTGGATGCGACCGTCAAGGTCGATTCGTTCTCGGCCAATGGGCTTTGCTGGGCCGCGGTGAAGCGCGGTTACGCGAAGCGGGTCATGGCCATATGCAACGCCGCGGTGTCGAGCGATACGGCCAACTGGATGGCGCGCGACAGTCGCGGGGTTGCGCGTGTGCTCGCCGGCGATACGGCCGGGGCCATCAGTGATTTCGAGGCCTATGTGCGGGCGGGCGACCGCCCCGACGTGGTTGCGCAGCGCAAGCGCTGGATCGCGCGCCTGAAGGCCGGGTGGCGTCCGCGGTCATTCCAGGAGCTCGACAGGGGCTGAATCCGATTGCCTGTACGGCCGAGCGCCGAACGGATCCGCATGCGATTGGAACGCAGCTCACCGACAGCTCAGCCGCGGCCACACCCCGACCCACTACTTCGCATAATGCCTATAACCACTGCTTGTTCAGGTAAGCCGAACCCGACGACCGAGCCGCCACCGTGAGCCGAAGCGGGTAGGGCGACCAACGACAGCACGCAGACCATCAACGCAACCGACGCCGCCGCCCCGAATTTACGCGCCAGGGCGAGCCAAGCGTCGTGAGCCGCACCGGTAGTGCGGGCTACCTGGGCAATCAGAAGCCACTCGGCCGGCTCTTCGCCTGCGATCCGGCAAAGCCGCACTACGTCATCGTCTTCCGGGTTCCGCACCCCTGACCGCCACTGCGACATCGTTTGCTTGGACTTCCCCAGGCGAACACCCATGGCGCTATCGGTAGCGATGCCGCTACGGGCGCGGGCGTGGTCGATCAGGTCGGCAATGGTCTTCATAGTCCTCACCAGAGTTGACTTTGGTACTCATCCAAGCATACTTCCACCTAGTCCTCATCTGAGAGGACTAGGGCGCCGGCGGGGACGGGGCCCAGCCCTCCCCCCAAGGGCTGCCGTCCCCGCCCACTACGGGGGTAGGCATGGACAGCGGCACACAGCAGCAGATCGGCGACCAACTCGCCCAAGCGTTCGTCTTCGCAATGGTCGCCAGCTGCATCGCTGGCCTCTGCACTAGGTCCCTGGTCGACCTCGCTTCCAACCTCTACTACCAGTGGCGCGCTGAACGCCGCCGCCGTTCCCTGCGTCGTCGCCGGCAGGGGAGGTTTCTGTGATGCGTCACGAAATAGCCCTTGCGCTCGAGCTCGAGCACACCGCCTGGGAGCGCTACAGCGCTGCCCATGCTGCCTGTAGCCGGCCCCGTCCAGGCGACCAGGTCGACCTCTTCGACCCCACCCGAGCTGTTTGCCGCGAATGGCTGGGCATCTGGCTCGCCTGCGCTGCTGAGGCTGACCGCCTGGGGGCTCCCTATGCCGGCTGACGGCACCTTTTCACCGGTCGAGGCGTGCAATCGCCTCCCGGCCCGCGACTTGATCGCGGGAGTTGGCCCGAGCAGTAACACGGGCCAAAAGTCATCCCTCACGGCCCCGATTATCGATTTCGCGACGGTCGTCCTGGATAGCGAAAAAGCTCGCAAGTTCTTCCGCAAGATGCACCCGGCCGAGATGTTCCGCTCCGTCTTCACGGCGGGAGCTATCGCTGTTGGACCCATCACGGATCGTCCTTTCAACTTCTACGAACGCAGCTGCACGCTCATCGACGACACCGCAACCATTTGCGGAAAGATCGGCCTCTCAGACGATGGCAAGGTTCAAATCTCGCTGACAGGGCAGGGGTGTCAGCACGTCGCCAACTGGCGCGCTGTTGCTGACGTGGTCGACATGCTCGACGGCAAGCTGTCTCGCGTCGATATCGCGGTCGATGATCTGACCGGCGAAATGTTCAGCGTCCGCATGTTCAAAGAGCTGCACGAAGCCGGTGAGTTCACCAATAACGGCAGGCCCCCAGAGGGCCGTTTCATCGATGACTGCGGCAGCCAAAAAGGCTGCTCGATGTACGTCGGTCAAAAGGGTCACAAGCAGCTCAACGTCTACGAAAAGGGCAAGCAGCTCGGCGATCCGGAATCGCAACACACGCGCTGTGAGCTGCGCCTCTACTCGAAGCGCTACGAGTTGACGACCGATGTTCTGCGCAACCCTGGCCGCTATTTCGGTGGTGCGTACCGCCTGCTCATCAACTACGTGATTGGCGAGGTCGAACGGCTAGAACTGAAAGACCAACTCGTCAACGCAAGCGCAAAAGCGGTTGTGCGCTTTCTCAATACCCAGGCAGGCACAGGACTTGGCGTCCTGGCTGAAGCCCTGGGCGAAGACTTCATTTCGTTTCTCGTCACGAAAATCATCCGGACCGGTCGCCCCGGACGATTCAAGAGCTTTAGCGGCGACCTCTCTGCACACCTCCGAACTCAACTGCTACCTGACCTGGAAAACTAAAAATGGCCACTGTCACTGTCACCTCGGAAAAGATCGAAACCAAGCGCGGCGAAAAGAACGGCAAGCCGTGGGAAATCCGCGAGCAAAGCGCCGTTATCGAAACCTCGCAGATGCGTAACAACTGCAAGTTGCCGCTCCGCAAAGACCAGCCGCCGTACAAGGTTGGTCGCTACAACTACGACGCTGAGGCTGCGCTGAAGGTCTCCGACTTCGGCTCCGTCCAGCTCCAGCGCGACATGGTTCTCGAACCGGCGAAGGCCTAACCGTCATGGCACGGGTTCTCACCTGCGTGACTTGGAACGAGACCGCACAGCAGTGCGACGTTGAGGCCTGGGTCGAGCAAACGAGCCCGTGGCTCGAAGCCATGCCCACCGTCGAGCAGGCGAATACGGTGGGTGCGGCGATTTTCGTGAGCCTGCTGACCCTCGCAGTAATCAAATCACTGACCCAACCCCCAAGGGATAACGAATGAACATCATCGACAACACCCAGTCGCAGGTCTCCACCTTCCACAAGATGCAGCTCGCCGCCGTCCTGCTCGCGCTGTCGCCGTTCGCCATGGCGGCCGATTTCGACGGTACCGAGATCGTGACCAAGGTCGTCGCGTACACCGCCGTGGGCGTGCTGATCCTCGGTGCGTTCGCGCTCGGTCGCTGGACGCTGCGCGCCATGGGTCTCATCGGCGGCAAGTAAGTCTTCGCACAACCGGTGCTTACCTCACGCCGGGCGGCCACCATCCGCCCGGCCTTTTTTTTTGGAGAACGTCATGGAAGGTCTAGTGATGCTGGTGTGGTGGTTCCTGGCAGCGCACGTTTGTTCGACCGGCTGGGGTCATTGATATGAACTGGACGAGATGCATCCTTGCCCTCGCGCTACTTCTCGGCAGTGCCTTTCCCGCGTCGGCTGAATACACAAACACCTGTTCCGACTCGTTGTGCTACTTCAAAGATGAAGGTTCGGCACGCTCGGCATGCGAAGCCAGCGGCCAGAAGATCATTTCTAAATACACGTACGTGTGCGAGCGGGTGACTGCCGCGCCGATGCACTACTACTGCAAGGGCACGGGCGCGGGTCAGGGCTATTCGTGCTCGCGACTTGCAACGGATTTTTTCACCGCGCCAAAGCCCGCCCCTGTCTACTCGCATTTCTATTTTGAAGACGCTTGCACGGCGCGGCAGCCTATGTATGCGGGCGAACTGTACGACACGACGGTCAAGGACGGTTTTGTCTGTGCCAACGGCTGCGAGTACCGCCTTGACTACAGCATTCGTAAACGACTGGACACGGCCGGCAAGGACAGCATTCTTGCAGGCAAGGGGATGCAGGTTCCCACCGGGCAAAGCTGCAAGTCGCCGGAGACGCCTGCGAAGAAGCCACCGGACAAGCGTGGCGTATGCAGCGAAACGTTGGGTGGTCATACGTTTTGCACTCGCGATGACGGAAAAATTTGCGTTACCAGTGCGGGGACTGGACGCACTTACTGCGGACCCGCGTCAGACGGTTTCAATGCGACCAACCCGAATCGCACTGAGAACATCAAGGTAGGACCGCCCACGCCTTCGCCGACACCTCCGACGCCGCCAACGCCTCGGCCTGGAGAGGATTGGAAGCCCAGCGGCAGCGGGACGATTAACAACATCTCGAACAACAACAGCAATTCGATCAGCATGAGCGGCAACGCCGGCACGCCGAACACGACTCCGGGAAGCGAACTTCCTGGCGATGGCTCAGAGAATCCCGGCATCCCCGGCGGTACCGACGGCGAGGGTGAGGGCCCCGAGCCCAGCACAGCGTCTGGTGGTGCGTGTGGCAGCGGTTGGACGACGTCCGGCGATGCGATCCTCGGCGCGATCCTCGGTGAGCAGCACAAACAACGCTGCGCGGGAGACAAGGCGAACAAGGGTTTCGACGACGTCGCCGGCACCAGTCTCAGCGACGATGGCGTGCTTGAAAATTTCTGGAAGAACCCCGGCTCCGGTCCGACGCTCAACCGCGACTTGATTTCCATTGGCGGCGCTGGCGCGCTCTTTCCATCTGTGCAGATCGAGGGCCAAGAGTGGACGGTCCCCGAGAGCTTCTATGACGCGATCGCACAGATCCGCTTCCTGATTATCGCGGTGTGCACGATCGTTGCTGCGTTCGTCGTCGGGAGGAATATCTGATGGCCTTTCTCGATCTACCGAGCAACATCATCGCGGCCGCTGCCGAGGGCTTTCACAAGCTGGTTCAGCTCAAAGGCGCGATCTGGCTGGGACGCATCCTGTCTGCCGTGGGACTGGGCTTTGTCGCGCAAGCGGTGATCTACGACCCGTTGATTCAGTACGCGCAGGATGCATGGCAGGCGATCCCGCTCGGTGTAGCCAATTGGGTGCACGCCTTCGGCATCGACACCGGCGCGTCGATCATCCTCAGTGCGTACGGCATCAAGGGTGCGGAACGCATTTTCATTCGTCGTGACAATCAGAGCTGAGGTCGGCCATGCTGGGTGATACCGCATCAATTTCCGCGCTGACCGGCCTTCCCGGAAGCGGTAAGAGTCTGCGTCTTGCGCAGGCAATCAGCATGCTCGTTGAAAAGGGCGAGCACGTTTACTACGCGAATATTCCTGAGCTCTCGATCAAGGGCACCACGCCGTGGCCTGATGCGACGAACTGGCGCGATCTGCCTACGGGCGCGATTCTGTTCGTCGACGAAGCCCAGGATTTTTTTCCCGCGCGTCGCGGTGGCGAGCCCCCGGAAGCCGTGATCATGAATCGCATCCGGCACCTCGGCATTCGCATCGTGCTCGCGACGCAGCAGCCGAGCTATCTCGATACGCATTTGCGCGGCTTGATCGGCTACCACGAACACCTGTTGCGCAGGAACGGCAAGGAAGCAAGCTTTATCTTTCGCAACAACCAAGTCATCGAGGAAGTGCGTGCCGCGCTGCCGCGCATCAAGAAGCTGTACGACTATGAAAACTGGTCGTTCCCCACAAAGTACTTCGCTTGCTACAAGTCGGCGGAGATCCACACGGTGAAATACCAAATGCCGGCGTTGGTGAAGAAGGCCTTGATGATCATTCCGGCCGTGATACTGATGAGCGGCATCGCTTGGTACACGGTGTATCGCGACACGTCCCTAGCCAAGGGGCATGAGTCGGCGGAAGGCGACGCCTCCGGCGTCGCCGCAGCCGACGCCGCCACTTCTGGCGCTGGCCAGCCGCGAGTCACCATACGAAGCGCTGCCGACTACGGAAAGCACTACCGGCCGCTGGTCGACGGGCTGCCCTGGTCAGCGCCGGCATTCGTCAACCGTCCGGCGCTGGCCGATCCGAAGGTCTACTGCATGTCGTCGGGCCAGGACGGCAAAGAGGCTTGCAGCTGCATCACGGAGCAGGGCACGCGGTTCCTGATCGGCGGGGAGCCCGAGGTGGCTAAAGCTACCTGCGAGAACGTGGCGCGCTGGGGAGCCCCGTACAACCCGTTCCAGCGCCCAGGCGGGCCACAGGACCAAGCGGGTAGGGAGCGCCGCCAGGAGGCCCCTACGGCCGCTCCAGCGCGGGCAGGGGGCGAGGGCAAGGTGGCTCCGGCCAGGGTCCTCGCCGGCACTGTCCTGGCCGCTGACCAGGTCGCGCGGTATGGGGACATTGGTATCGGTGCCGCGGCAACTGCAGCAGCCAGCGGGAACTAAATAGTGACGCGTCACTTATAACACAAAGCCATTAGACATTAGTGACGCGTCACGATAATATGCATCGTACCCAAGGAGCGCCCAATGAAAGACCTTCAGGACCCAGGAACGATTGAGCTTCCCTTGCCGCGCAAACGCGGTCGACCGACGTATCGGCCATCCGGAAAGCCATTGACGCCCGCTGAGCGGGCCTATTGCTATCGTGCGCGTCGCAGTCAACGCGAGGATAGGATGCTCGATGACCTGAGCAGTGCGACGTTGCCGCAGCTTTGCGAGTACCTGCGCCGTGTTGCTTCTCGGGCAGAGCCTGGAGAGGCGCCGAACTTGATGTACGAACTCGCGGCGGAAATTCTGCGCCGTTGCCCTAAACCGTAACGCGTCACTAAAAGGATGAGCCATGTTCCATGATGCAATCGCAGTCGGCGCGCTGGCTGGTGTGGTTCTCTACCTGCTGCCGGTTTTTCAGTACATCATTCGCGAAGTACGCGAGGCATATAGCCCCGACGAAGGGGATTTCCAGCAGAACGCCTCACCTGCACCTGCGCCTGCCTCGGACGAGGACTAGGTTGGGTCAACCGGGCAGGGGGCCGCCCAGGTCACCCCGCCCCCGATAACGGCTTTGGAGATCGACATGGACTGGATGCTGCTTGCATATGTGTTCGTCGCGGGGGTTCTCATCGCGGCCTTTCCGGCTTGGTATCGTGCTCGACGCCGCGAGCGCCTGATTGAGCAGCTCGGGTGGTTGCTTGAGGTTGAGAATCTCAGATCGAAACCGGAGAGTGACGCGTAACGAAAAGGCCCCCAATTGGGGGCCTTCGTTTTTGTCTGTTCGGATCTGAGCGAGCAATTTTGAGTAGCAGCGATCGACGGATCTGCCAGCTCGAGTAGCTACCGCTCAAACATCCGCTGATGCCGATAGAGCCAGCGGTCCAGCTGGTGCGGTGCGATCCATTCGCGGGTGGGTGCGATCAGCCGCTGCCCGGCCATGCGCCATCCGGTCCAGGGGCCGAACAACGGGGTTTCGTTGTAAACCGTGCGGCGGTACTGCTGCGCGGCGCAGTTGTTGGGGCATGGCGATCCTTCAGACCAGCACGGCGGTCGACTCATTTGCCTGCGTCCTTGCGGCGCACCAGTGAGCCATAGATCGCAGTGTGCTTAGAAGGGCACGCAGGTTCCGCTTCGCCAGACGTCGGTACGCGTCCCGCTTCCTACGCACACTTCGCATAATGCCTATTATGTTATAGAACAGCTGGCATCCGGCTGCCGGCTGAGCTCAGCTTCCCTGGCAACGTCATTTGCAGGCGTCATACACGCGATCGTTCCATGCCCTGCGGCCGTCGTAGCCGGTGTTCCGACCTTGCTCCGACTCGAGGTACTGGTCGCGTAAACGCTTCGTCTCCGCGCAAGCACTGTAGCTTCCGGTACTGGGGCCTATAACGGTCCCAGGACCGGCGCCTTGTCGCGCACGCCTGGCCAGGCGCGGCAAATAGTCGGGATCTATCCGAGGCTGAGGCGGATTTCGCACTCGGCCATAGGCGTCGCTGGAAGTGGCCCAGGTGCCCCAAGTCTTCAGGTGCGCTTGGTCAGCCTCGCACGGCTCGGATTGATAGCTGATCTCCTTGCCGCGAACGCACTTATGGATGTTCTGGGCGGCCACCGGGCCCGCTACGAGTACAAGAAATAACCCAACCGCGATCCTTGCGTGCATAGCGCCCCCTGCGCCGTTTGGTCGCTCCACGATACGACCAAGAATCCGCAACGAACAGGCCCGGCGGAAACCTGTGCCACGTATCCAGGTCGCGCCAGTGCGTGGCGGACGCTCGGCAGTCCTCGCGCCGATCGTTGCGATAACAGTTCCAGGTGCAGGCTCGATGGGCGTCCTTCTCCTTTACGACCGGCTATCCTGCTTGCCTACCCAGGGGGAAGCGTCATGGACGAGAACACACGCACCGTCAGGAAAGACGAGGATCGAAGCCCCTGGGGCTGGATCAGCCCCGGGCTCGCCATCCTGATCTTCACCGGGATCGTTGCCGCCGCGGGCGCGGCAGCCTTCCAGATCGGCAAGCAACAGACCGCCGCGGACGACAAGAAACGCAACGAAGCGGCCGACCGGGCCATCGCCCAACAGCAGCAGATACAACTGCGAATGGAAGAAGCCCTTGCCGAGCGCGACAGCCTGCGCGACCGGGTGCTGCAGTTGGAAACCGAGCTTTTGGCCGAACGCAGCGCACAACCGCAAGAAAAAAGCTCACTGCGCTGCATCAACGGCGAACTGGTCGTTCGCAAGGGAAACACCTGGTCCTCGGCCGGCGACTGCTGAGCCAGTGCGCGAGTCCTCGTATTCCTAAGGCCGGACACCGCCATAGCGCATCCAGCCACCGGTTCGGCGCACGCCCGCGCTGACGGGCTGGCCAAACGCGGCCGGATCGGATGCAATCGGGCCGACCCTTCGTGCCCCAGGACCATGACCGCGTCGACCGAAGCTCGTCCCAAGCCACACTCAAGCCCCCTGCCCCGCAGCGAACCGCCGTTCTGGCTGCCGTTGTTGGCCGGCCTGCCCTTGGGGCTGGGGCTGCTGTTGATGGCAGTGCCCTTGCTGGACCATGGCGCGGCGACGGCATCGCGCACGCTGTACCTGTTCGCGCTGGCGCTGTGGATGCTGCCGCTGACGGCGCTGCAACGCGGTCTGTGGCGTCGCGGTGTGGCCGGCTGGGCCATGGCCGCGGTGTTGCTGCCGGCGAGCTATGCGATGGTGGTCGCGACCAAGGCCCTGAGCGTGGTGATGATCGCCTGGAGCAAGGGAGCCACGCTCGACGGCTTCAACTGGTGGTTGATCTTCCGCGGTCTGGAAGGCGCTTGGCTGGCCTTGATCGCGTACTGCGCCATCCATGCGGTGGCGGTGTATTACGCGGAGTTGCAGCAGGCCCAAGCGCGCCATCTGCAGTCGCAGGCCCTGATCCGCGACGCCGAGCTGCGCGCGCTGCGTTATCAACTACAGCCGCATTTCCTCTTCAATACCCTCAACGCCATCTCCGCTCTCGTGGCCGAGGGACGCAATCGCGAAGCACAGCAGATGTTGGCCTGCCTGGGCGATTTCCTGCGCGCCACGCTCGACGGTGCGCACGGACATGAAGTCGGCCTGGCCGATGAAGTCGCCATCACCGAGGCCTATCTGGATATCGAGAAGGCACGCCTGGGTGCGCGCCTGCTGGTGAAGTGGGAGCTCGGCCCCGGCCTGCTGACGGCGCAGGTGCCCTATCTGTTGTTGCAGCCTCTGGTTGAGAACGCCATCCGCCACGGCATCGCCGCACGCACCGCGCCGGGCCGACTCGACATCCAGATCAGCGACGAGGCTGGACGGCTGCGCGTGCAGGTGAGCAACGATCTGTGCGCGGAGCAAAGCCGTGGCCGCGACGACGACTGCGTCGCGCGGGCAGAGCCGGTGGGCCTGGGCAACATCAGCGCCCGGCTGGCCAACCTGTATCCCGGCGATCATCAATTGAGCGCGGGCATCGGCGCCGATGGGCGTTATCGGGTGGACCTGTCCTTTCCGTTGCGGCTGCATGCGGGGCCTGCCGCATGATGCGCGTGGCGGTGGTCGACGACGAACCCCTGGCGCGCAGCGGCGTGATCGCGCGGCTGGCCAGTTGCACCGATGTCGTGGTGGAGGGCGAATACGCCGATGGCCCCTCGGCGCTGGCCGGGCTCGAACAGCGCAGGCCCGATCTGGTGTTCATCGACGTGCAGATGCCCGGCATGACCGGCCTGGAAGTGTTGGCCGCGCTGCCGTCGACGTGCCGGCCGTTGGCGATCCTGTTGACCGCACACGACAGTTTCGCGGTGCAGGCCTTCGCGCTCAACGCGGTGGATTACCTGCTCAAGCCGATCGACGAGCTGCGCTTCGCCGAAGCGCTCGACCGCGCAAGGCGCTTGCTCGCCTGGCATGCCGGCGGCACCGCGGCGCAAACGCCGGGCGGCATCGTCCCGGAACCCGCTTGTCCGACGCGTTTTTCGGCACGGGTCGGGCGGCGTTCGTTGTTCGTGGCCACCGCCGACATCGATTGGATCGAAGCCGATGGCGATTACGCCAGTCTGCATGCCGACGGTCGCGTGTACCTCTTGCGCGAGTCCTTGCATCATCTCGCCACCCGCCTCGACCCAGCCTACTTCGTACGCATCCACCGTTCGACCATCGTGCGCGTGGATCGTATCGCCGAACTGCAGGCTCAGACCAATCGCGATGCCATGCTGCGTCTGCACGACGGCACCCCGTTGCGGGTCAGCCGCACGTATATCGACACGCTGCTGGCGCGGCTGCAAGGCGCTCGTTCGTAGACGCACCGGGATGCGCCGCGGCACCGTTCCCCACCGACTCGGCGCAGGCCGTGCACGACTGACCGCAGTAGCCGATCCGGGCCCGAATCTCGCGACTAGAGTAGCGTCACCGCCCCAGGAGCACCGTCGCATGTCGCGTACTCGAACACTCCGCTTAGCCTCCCACCTGCACGCTTCGCTGGCGCTGAGCCTGGCCATCGCGCCCTGGCATACCGCGCTCGCGGCCGACAGCTGCGCCGCCGGATCGAACTCGCCCGCGGCCAAGACCTCGCAACTGATGCTCGATGCGCTGCGCGCCACCAACGGCGTGCCGGGCATGGGAGCGGCAGTGTGGCGCGACGGCGAGGTCGTGTGGACCGGCTGCAGCGGCCTGCGCGACATCGCCGCGAAGTTGCCGGTCGAGCGCGATACCGTGTTCCGTCTGGCCAGCGTGTCCAAGCCGTTGGCGATCACCGCCGCGGCGAAGCTCGCCGAACAGGGCCGGCTCGATCTGGATGCACCGGTCTCGGGAATGTTGCCGTGGCTGCGCAACGACTGGTCGCCGATCAGCGTGCGGCAGCTGTCGGCGCATATCTCGGGCATGCCGCATTACCAGCTCGGAGACAGAAACGCCGGCCAGCGTCACTACGCGACCGGCCGCGACGCGGTCGGCATCTTCGCCGATCGCAAGCTGTTGTCGGTGCCAGGCACGACCTACCGATACTCGTCCTGGGGCTATACCTTGATCGGTGCGGTGATCGAAGCCCTATCCGGCCAACATTACCTGGACTATCTCGCCGAACAGATCATCCCGGGCCTGGCCATCCAGGCCGATACCGACGGGCTCGGCAAGAACGTGTCGCGCCTGTATAAGATCGGCGACGGCGCGCCGCGCCCTGCCCCGCCAAACGATTTCAGCTACACCTGGCCCGGCGGCGGCATGGCCGGCACGCCCGAGGCGCTGGTGCGGTTCGGCGGGCGCCTGCTGCAAGGCCGCATCGTCTCGCCGAAGACGTGGCAGGCGATGTTGCAGCCGACCCGCTACGCCAACGGCCAACCGGTGCGCGAACGCGACTACGGCCTCGGCCTGGGCTGGCGCATCGGCAAAGACGAGGACGGCGCAGGCATCGCCCATCACGCCGGCACCACTGACGGCGCACGCAGCGCGCTGGTGCTGTGGCCGCAGCAGGATCTCGCCGCCGGCGTCTTGTCGAACGCCCAGTGGGTTTCGGCGATCGACAAGACCGCGATGATGCTGGCGGCACCGCACCGGCCTCGGCCGCAGGGCCTGCTGCCCCGGCCCTGCCCGCTCGCGGCGACGCGCTATCGCGGCAGCCTCGGCGAACGCCGCTTCGACGGCGAGCTCAGCTTCCGTCTCGTCGACGGCCGTTGCATCGGCCAACTCAGCGCCGCCAATTCGCTCGGCGGCTACTTCGACGCGGCCGAAGCCTGGCCCACTCGCGAACTGCAAGTGATCGCGCTCGACCGCGACGGCCAACTGGCCCGCGCCGCCCTGGTCGCACCGACCGGGCTGTACGACTTGCGTGCCAAGGCGACAGGCGCTTGGTCGGCGCGTTTCAGCGACGAACTCAGTCTGGAGTTGATGCTCTGACACGGCCGCGGGAAGCGGAGGTTCGCGCATACGACGATGACGGCCAGCCTGGCCGTCATCGCGCATCGGACCGGCCCGTACCGATCTACGGCGCCGCTTCGCCGCCATGCTGGCTGAAGGCCTGCGTGCTGCCATCCAACAGGACGAGTTCCACCGTATAGGGCGACACGCTGCCATCGGGCAGTTCCATTCCCGGCGAGCCCGCGGGCATGCCCGGAAGCACCAGGCCGCGGGCCCGGGGACGCTCGGCCAGCAGACGACGGATATCCTGCGCCGGCACATGCCCCTCGATCACGTAGCCATCGATCTCGGCGGTATGGCACGAACCCTTGCCATGCGGAACCCCGAGCCGCTGCTTGATCGGGTTGAGATTGTCCTCGTCGCGCGCCTCCACCCGGAAGCCGGCCTTGCGCAGATGCTCGACCCACAGATGGCAACAACCGCAGGCCGGGTCCTTGTGCACCAGGACCTGGGGCAATGCCACGGGGCTCACTGGGGCTGACACGACAGGCGTGCTGGCCGCCGCGCTATCGGGCAAGCGTGCGCAGGCACTCAAGGCGAGGCCGGCTCCCAGCGCCAGCCACAGTCCGGCTTGATATCTGTTCATTCGCATGACGGCGTTCCTTAGCGTTTGGGCCGCGAAGACCAGTGAATATGCACGATTCGCCAGCCTGGCTGCGCTCGCTCGAGCACCATCGTTTCGGTGCTCAGCAAGATCGTGGGCTTGCCATCCCCGCTGGTATGCACTTCGCTCTCGGTGCCCACCCAGGCCAGACCGCCTTCGGCGCGGGCGGTGCGGCGCAGCACTCGAACGCGCGCCGTTTTCAGGAATGCGGCATCGTGCGCGGCATGCCCGCCCAGGTACTGTTCGCGCGAATGCTCGGCGCCGCCGCTTTCCAGAATCAGCGCCTCGTCCGCCAACAACGAGCCCGCCTGGGTCAGGTCTCCGGATTGGAGCGCCGAGGAAAAGCGCTCGACCGTTTCGAGCGCAGGCTTCGCGGCCGCCGAGACATCGCTGTTGGCCGGCGATGCGTGCTTGCCATCGTGGGCCGGTGCCGGCAACGCGAACAGTGCGGCCACGCAGAAACAGGTCAGTAAGCGCAAAGGCATCGATTTATTCTCCCGGGTAAGTGAACGGTCAATGTTGGTGGTCATGGCCATCGTCGCTGGCTGGATGGGTTTGGGGATTGGGTTTCGCTTCCGGCATGGCCATCCCCGCATGGGGATCGGCGGCCTGGGGTTTTGCCGGCGGTTTCGGCCCGGACGGTTTTACCGTCGAAGCATGCAGGTGCTGCATACCATCTGCGTGGGTATGGCGGGTTCCGCCTTCCGACCTCATGCCCGGCTTTGCTCCCATGGCCCCGCTCTCATCGTTCTGCCGGGGATGCGCTTGTTCATGCGCTGGCCCGCCGCTTTCCCGATGGCTGTCGCGCTGGTCAGGTGCGTGCGCATGCCCACCGGTTTCCCCGCCGCCGTGCGAGTGCCCGCCGCTGCTGGCGACCCAGGCCTGGTACTGCGCTTTGTCCAGCTTGGGCAATTTTTGCAGGAACGCGGCCATGTTCCAGATGTATTCGTCTTGCATGCTTTTGCCCCAGGCCGGCATGCCGCTGGCCTTGATGCCGTGTTTGATCGCCCAGAACGCCTCGGCGGCGGACACCATTTCCCGAGTCAAGTCCGGCGGCGCCGGATACAGGCCCTTGCTCAGTTCGGTCGGCCCGCTGCCTGGCGCCAGGTGACAGCCCGCGCACATCGCGGCGTAGTTGCCTGCGCCCTGTCGGATACGCGCCTCATCGTCGAGACCGGCCGGCAGTTGCAACTCGCTCGCTCGTACGGAGATCGAGCGAGCGCGGGCGGTTTCCAGCAATGCGTAGACCGCAGGCGTATGCGGCTCGTCAGCGGCGACGTTGTAGACGCCGGAATATACGGTGGCCGCGCCGGCGACGGCGACTAAGCCGATCGCGAGCATGGCCGCGAGCATGGAGGTGCGGATGGTCTTCATGGAGTCTCTCGTGAATCTTGTGCGAACGCGCGAGCGTGCTGGCGAACTCGTCGCGCAGTTGGGCGCGGCCTCGACCCTGCTCGAACCTGCGCCGATGCGAGGCGCAGGTTCGCCGCTCCGACGCGTGGCTCGGCCAAGCCGGCGCGCAATCGAATCAGCGATCCGTCGGCGCAAGCGGCGACGGAATCGAATGGCATGGCGAGTTCTGCATGCGCCAGGGACGCCCGCGGGAGTGGGCAGGACCGTCGTGCTCGGGCAGACCGAATGCACGACGGCAGGCGCCTTGCGGCGCCGGCGAACGCTCAGGCGATGGGAGGTCGAATCAGATGCGGGAGCGTGGGCGCGGGGTGACCCAAGCTCATCGCTCGGATCGACGGATCGCGAGCGATGACCACCATGGGCTGCGCGACGGCCGGCACCGCGAACGCGCAGCTCTGCATGCATGCGCAACCGCATGCGGAGGATTCGCAACAATCCGGTGCGGGATCGGCGCAGCCATCGGGAGCCGGCCCGGAGGCATCGCTTGCGGCACCTGACTTTCCTGGCGGCACCGCATGATGCTCCAGACAGGGCGCAGCGCCGTTCTTCGCTGCCGCCGTAACCGATGACGAAGCGGCCGGCATCGCCATTGCGCCCAACATGCGTATCGATGCGTTCGCCGTCCCTATCCCGTTGAGGATAAGAACCAGGCTCAGCAGCAAACGCAGCGCGATGGCGGAAACGGACATGGCGGCACGATACCTCATCCGGGCTTCGCTGAGACAGGCCCGACATGAAGGTCGGTCCCGAACTCGGCCGTGTCCCGCGCTTACGCTCGACTTGCGGCTTCACGGGACTGTCGAAGATTCCGGCGATTGCTTCGACTCGGCTCGGCTCCATGGCCATGCCGCATGCGCGAGCGCTGTGCGGATACCGGGCGCTCGCCGGATGACGCCGGTGTTACCGGCATGCGAACCCGCCCTAAGCCATTGATCGAGTTACGAACGCAAACCGTAAGGTTCCCGGCAGGTGAATCCGGGCGCAAACGTGGATGCTCCGTCCTGCCGCCGGCCAGGACGACGCCGGCGCGGCTCGCCGGCATCGGATGCGAGCGAGAGTCGTCTGCACAATGAGGACAGGATCATGGCCACCATCAGCTTCGCCGGTTACGGCGTCTGGAACAGCACCAACGACGTCACCAGCAAAGTCACCCAACAGTACGCTAACAAGCAGCGCAAGTTCATCGCCAACAACGGCGACTACGGCGATCCGGCGCCGGGCGAGCGCAAGTATCTCTACATCGTCTGGAACAACAACGGCGCCACCGACAGCGGCGTGGTCGGCGAGGACGACGATCGCGGCATCATCGTGCCCTGAGCCATTGCTGGCGGACGCCGTTCCGCCGGTCGGAGCATCGCGCGCCGGCTCTTGATGAGCCGGCGCGCCTGGCCAGCCCTCGATCGGGGCCGGCCCGCAAGCAGAGCATTTTCCGTCGTGTCCTATTCCGGCAAGATGAGGAAGCCGAGCGTCTTCAGCCGTGTCCGCCCGGGGGTTGCGTATCTCGCGGCGTTCACCGCGAACCAGCGCTCGAACAAGCCAGCGTCGGGTTTCAGGCGTCCAGCGTGGCGCCGCCGTCGACGCGCAGATCGTGCAGGGTGATATGCCGCGCCCGGTCCGACAGCAAGAAGCAGACCGCCTCGGCGACATCGTCGGGGTCGGCGATACGCCCAAGCGGAATCCCCAGGCGGAAGCGATCGGCGGCGCCATGGAGAATGTCGCGGCGCGCCGCTTCGTCGCGCACGAAGGCGCGCTGCATCGCGGTGTCGGTCGAGCCCGGCGAGACGATATTGCAACGCACGCCCTTCGGCGCCAGCTCCAGCGCCAGGCAACGCAGGTACTGCGTGGCCGCGGCCTTCGAAGCCGCATAGGCCGACATGCCGAAGCGCGGCGCCGAGGCGGCGTTGGAGCCGACCAGGACGATGCTGCCGCGGCCGCGAGCGACCATGCGCCGCGCCACCGCCCGCGTGGTCGCGAACACGCCGCGGGCGTTGACCGCCATGCAGGCCTCCCAATCCTCCAGGTCGAGATCGAGCGATTCGCCGACACGCAAGATGCCGGCGACATGCGCCAGGTGTTCGATCGCGCCGAAGCCGTCTTCGACCTCCGCGACCGCCGCATCGACCGCGGCGACATCGGCGAGGTCCAGGACGATCGCATGGACCTGCGAGCCCGCGCGGCGCAATCCTTCGGCTACGGCCTGGAGCAAGTCGGCGTCGCGATCGACCAGGGCCAGTCGCGCGCCCTCCCCCGCCAGGCGCTGCGCGGTCGCCGCGCCGATGCCTTGCGCGGCGCCGGTCACCAGCACAGTGCGGCCGACGAACTCGCCGGGCTTCAATGCGACAGCGCTCAAGCCGCGACCTCGTCGAAGGCGTCCATGATGCGGTGGCGTTCGTCGTGGTAACGGTCTTCGTCCCAGCGGTCTTTCCAGTACGGCACCGCGTACATCATCCGCCGAGGCACACCGCGAACCTCGGCGAGGAAATCGCGGATCGCGACTACCTGCGCGCTTTCGCCGGCCAGGGTCACCGACACCGTCTCGGCCTCGTTCCACGGCAGCTTGCGCACCGCATCGAACAGCAAGCGGCTGGCGCCGGCGGGACCGCCATGGCGCGACAGCCATTGCGCGTTCAAGCGTGGGTGCGGCGGCAGCGGCTGCACTTCGCTCGCATCCGGCACCTCGATCAGGACATCGACCTGCGCCGGAACCGGCAGCTTGGCGATCACCGCAAACAGCAAGGGATAACTGCTCGGGTCGCCGATCAGCACGAAGCGCTGCGCATGCCCCTGGAACAGATCGGGCCCGCCCGGCCCGGCCAGGCCGAGCGGGTCGCCGACGCCGGCGCGCATGGCCCAACGCGAGGCCGGGCCGTCGTCGCCGTGCAGGACGATGTCGACGTCGATCTCGTTCGCGTCCGGGTCGATGCGCACCACCGTATAGGTACGCACATGCGGCCGCACCGCATGCTCGGGCCAGACCGGGCCGCGCTCGCCGAGGCTCGGCAACAGCGGCGTCTCACCGGAGGCATCGGGAAACAACAGCTTGATATGCGCGCCTTCGCTGCCGCCCGGAAAACCGATCAAGTCGTCGCCGCCGAGGGTGAAGCGGCGCATACGCGGGGTCAGGTCGACGACCCGCAGCACCCGCAGCAAGCGCGGGCGCGGGCGCGGCCGTGCGCCGCTCATGCCGCCTCCGCCGTGCGAGGCGAACAGACCCGCCCGGCCAGGGCACCGACCGAGATCGCCGGTTCGGCGATCACCGTTTCGAGCACCTCGCACAGCGCGGCGTGATGCGCCTGCAGGGTCGCCGCATCGTAAGCCTGCGGATTGGCTTCGATGTCGAAACGGATGCCTTCGGCCATCGGCGAGACAGTGATGTCGAGGTCCTCGACCGAACCGACCGAGATCGGATGGGCGCAGCTATGCAGTCCTTCGAAGACGAAGCCGCGATCGAACGGCATCAGGTTCACCACCGGGCCGTAGAGCTGGGCATGGCCGTCGGCCAGGCCGAGGTCGCGGCGCATCCATTCATAGTTATAGCGCTGATGGCTGCGCAGTTCGCGCAGTTCGCCGGCCACCGTTCGCACCAGGCCCTCGAAGCTCTGCTCCGGGTCGATGCGCAGACGCAGCGGCACCACGTTCATCGCCATGCACGGCACGGCGAGCGCCGGCGTGCCGAGCCGGTTCATCACCAGCAAGCCCAGGCTGAGATCGCTCGCGCCGCTGCGCGCATGCAGCCAGGCGAAGATCGAGGCGATCAGCCAGGTCGCCCAATCGACTCCAAGACCCCGCGCTGCCGTCTGCCACCGCGCGTACTCGGCCGGTGCCAGCAGAAGGCGTTGCGAATGCGAGCTGTCGTCGGGCGCGCGCTTCGGGCCGAGGGTCACCGGCTCGCCGACGTCGCCGAAACGCTGCGTCCAGTAATCGCGGTCGGCGAGGAACCGCGGCGAGGCGCGATACGCCGCCTCGTCGGCGATGGTCGCCGCCAGGGACCAGTCGCGCGCCGGCTCCGCCGCGCGTCCGCCGACACCGGCCGAATACAGTTCGGCGACGCGGTGGATCAACAGCAGATAGGCGAAGCCGTCGAGGGCGATATGGTGGGCCCGCAGATACCACAGGTGGCGATGTTCGCCGAGTCGGATCAGTGCGGTCGCGAACAAGGGCCGCTGCGCCAGGTCGGCGCTGCGCTGCAGGTCCTCGTCCATCCAGGCGCGGGCGCTGCGCCACGGGTCCTCGCAGTTCGAGTAGTCCTGGTGCGCGATCGTCACGGGCCGTGCCGCGTCGAGAATTTGCACGACCTCTTCGCCCTGCAGACGATAGCGCATGTGCAAGGCATCGCAGGCCGACAAGGTGTCGCGCAACGCGGCTTCCAGCGCGCCGAGATCCAGCGGACCGGTCAGTTCGATCGCCTCGGCAGTCCAGAACGATGGGCTGTCGGGATCGAGTTGTTGCCCCGCCCACATGCCGTACTGCGGGCCGGTCAGCGGCAAGGCTTGGCTGTTCTGCTGCATCAGGCGGCCCGTCGCGAATCGATCAACTGCCACCACTCCGACACGCTGCCGCGTTCGGCCAGTTCGACCAGGCCGATGCGCTCGCCGCGGCTCGACCAGCGCTCGAGCAAAGTCATCAGCCGGATCGAGTCCAGGCCGGCTTCGAAGGGATTGTCCGAGGCGGCGATCTCGTCGAGCGGCACCTCCATGATCTGCGCCAGCTCAGTGCGCAAGGCGATCAGGCTGCGCGGCAGGCCCAGGCCGGCGCCGAGCGCATCGATGCAGACGGTGCGATCGATGACGACACCGCAGCGACGCGACACGTAATCCAGCGCCATCGCATGCTCCTCGGCGGAGAAGTCGGCGACCGCATCGGCGACCATGAACGGCTGGATGTCGTGCATGAAGGCGTCGGCGAGGGTCATCATGCAGCCGATATGGGCATAGATGCCGCAAACGATCAGCTGGTCGCGGCCCTGCTCGCGCATGCGTTCGCGCAGGTCGCTGGAAACGAAAGCGCTGTAGCGCCATTTGGTCAGCACCACATCCTGCGGGCGCGGCGCGATCTCGAGCGCGACCGGCGCCAGCTCCGGCTTGGCGGTGATGCCCGGCCCCCACCAGGGCTGCAGCAGGCCGCGTTGCACCGCGCTTTGCTCGGTCGGCTGCGCCGTGTAGACCACCGGCACGCCGGCATCGTCGCAGGCATCGCGCAAGGCGCGGATGTTCGCCAACAGTTCCGGCACCGGCGCCTGGGCACGGTCGTAGAAAGCGAGGAAGTAATCCTGCATGTCGTGGATCAGCAACACCGCGCGAGACGGGTCCGGGCGCCAGTCGACACGGTTCGCGGGCAGGCGGTCGGTGCCCGGCATGGGATAGGAAGCGATGGTCGGAATCGTCATGACAGCGTTTCGGCGAAAAGTGAGTGAGGGGCCGAGGCGTCGGCCGGCGGCGCGACGAAGCGGGCGCGCAGGAGTTTCTTGTCGATCTTGCCGACCGCGGTGCGCGGCAGGCGCTCGATCGGCTCGATGCGGTCGGGAATCTTGAACGCGGCGATGCCGCGTTCGCGCAGGAAGCGCTGCAGCTCGCGCGGACTCGGCGCGGGCTCGCGCAGAACCACGAACGCGCAGGTTTTCTCGCCGAGCCAACGGTCCGGCATCGCCACCAGGGCGGCATCGAACACCGCCGGATGCGCGAGCAGATGGCTTTCGACTTCCTCGGCGGCGATCTTCTCGCCGCCGCGGTTGACTTGGTCCTTGGCCCGGCCTTCGACGATCAGGTGCCCCGAGGCCAAGCGCCGAACGCGGTCGCCGGTGCGGTAGAAACCGTCCTCGGTGAAGGCCCGGCCGTTATGCGCCTCGGCGCGGTAATAGCCGCGGATGGTGTACGGCCCACGCGTCAGCAAATGACCGGTTTCGCCGTCGGGCACCGGCCGATCGTCGTCGTCGACGATGCGAATCTCGTCGTCGGCGCTGATCGGGCGTCCCTGGGTGCTCAACACCAAATCCTCGGCATCGTCGTCGCGGGTGTAGTTGACCAGGCCTTCGGCCATGCCGAACACCTGCTGCAAACGGCAGGCGAACGCGCCCGGCACGCGCCGTGCGACTTCGTTGGCGAGGTGGGCACCGCCGATCTGGATGGTCCGCAGGCTGGACAAGTCGTGGCGTTCGCGCGCACGCGACTCCAGCCAGGCCAAGGCCAGCGACGGCACCAGCGAAGTCAGGGTCACGCCCTCGCCGGCGATCAGGCCGAAACAGAAGTCGGGTTCGGCCTGGCGCGCGAGCACGACGCGGCCGCCGACCTCGAACACGCCAAGCGCACCCGGCGAACTCATCGGGAAATTGTGCGCACACGGCAGCACGCACAGATACACGCAGTCCTGGTCCAGCCCGCAGATCTCGGCGCTGGCGCGAACGCTGTAAAGGTAATCGTCGTGGCTGCGCGGGATCAGTTTCGGCACGCCGGTGCTGCCGCCGGACAGCTGCAGGAAGGCGATTTCGCCGGCCTTCGGCCCGGGCTGATCGATCGGCGCATCGTAGAGCGAATCGAAAGCGTGGAACTCCTGCGCCTCGCCGACCACGATCACCTCGCGCAGGCAGTCCTGCGATGCGCGCACCTCGCGCATCAATTCGCGGTAATCGAAACCGACATCGCGGTCGGCGATCACACAGGCCCGGGCCTGGGTATGCTCGACGAAGTAGGCGATCTCCGAACGCCGATGCGCCGGCAAGGCGAACACCGGCAAAGCACCGATGCGGAACAAGGCATAGCAGGCGACGTAATACTCGCCGAGGTTTGGCAACTGCAACACGATCCGATCGCGCGGGCCGATGCCCAGGCGGGTCAGTCCAGCGGCGAAGCGCCGGATTTTCTCGTCGAACTGCGCATAGCTCCAACGCCGTTCGCCGCAGACCACGGCGATGCGTTCGCCGTGTTCGGCGGCGACCTGGGCCAGACGCTGATACAGGCCGACCCCGGCCCAGTAACCGAGTGCGCGATAGCGCTCGGCGAAGTCCTCCGGCCACGGCGTGCAACCCTCGAGCAGATCGGTGCCGCTCATGCCGTGCCCTCCGCGCCGGTCGCCTCCACCGCCTGGGTCAGGCCCATCGCGTTGAGCATGGTGCCGAGCTTGGCGGTGGTCTCGGCGAGTTCGGCATCGGGTTCGGAACCGGCGACGATGCCGGCGCCTGCGAACACGGTCGCGCTGTCTTCCTCGACCATGGCGCAGCGGATCGTCACCGCCCACTCGCCGTCGCCCTCGGCGTCGCACCAGCCGACCAGGCCGGTGAACAGACCGCGGTCGTAGCCTTCCAACTCGTGGATCACGCCGCGCGCCGGTTCCGTCGGATAACCGCAGACCGCCGGCGTCGGGTGCAAGGCCAGCGCCAGGCGCAGCGAGCTGGTATTCGGATCGATCAGCTCGCCGTCGACCACGCTCGACAAGTGCCACATGGTCGGCGTCGCCACCAGCGACGGCGTCTTCGGCACGCGCAGATCGCGGCAATAGGGACGCAAGGCCGCGGCGACCGCATCGACGACCAGGGCGTGCTCGTAGCGGTCCTTGGCCGATTCGAGCAGTCCGCGCGCCCGGCGCTGGTCTTCCTCGGCATCGGCGACGCGTGGAATCGAACCGGCCAGCGGGTTGGAAACCACCCGCGCACCGCGCTTGGACAACAGCAGCTCCGGGCTGGAGCCGATCAGGCATGCCTTCGGCCCGGCCGCGCCGGCCAAGTCCATGGCGAAGGTGTAAGCGCCGGGCGCACGCGTCAGCAATTGCGCGAGCAACTGCGGCACGTCGACGCGCGCGGCGATGCGCAGGCTGCGCGACATCACCACCTTGCTGATTCCGCCGTCGTGAATGCGGTCGAGCGAGCGTTCGACGTTGCGCTTGAACTGCGCCGGCGCCGGCACCGACTCGACCCGCGGTGCGGACTTCTGATCCGACGGCAGCGAACTCAAGGCGGCGCCGCGGTGACGCGCACGCCCCGCGGCGAATGCGGCCTGCGACGGCACCCACAGGCACGAGGCTTCCGAGGCACTGAACGGCACCGCGCCCATCAACGGCAGACGCCCGCTGTCGGCGGCCACCCGCGCCAGCAATCGCTCGGATTCGCCGGCCAGATCGGCATCGATCGAATGCACCAGGGTTTCCAGCACGCCGCGCGCATGCAGTTGATGGGTCGCCGACGAGAACAGCGAATCGTGCGCCAGATAGCTCGACAACAAAGCCGGAGTCGCAGGCGAGCGGGCGCCGTGGTTTGGGGACTCCACCGCCGTCAGGGCATGCGTTTCGCCGATCATCGCCCGCCCCCTGCCCGCGTCGAAACGAACTGGGGACGAACGGAAACGGGCCGCCGCCGCGATGCGGCAGACGATCGGACACGGGGGGACGCGCAAGCCGCGCCTCGGTATGCGTTCACTGTAATTACCTGCAGGCTCTGGGTGTGATCGAGCTTGCGGGCAGGAACGCCGGCTGGCTGAGTGATGGCGGGCATCGTGCCCGTCATGGAATCGTCATGCGCCGGCGGGTCGCCGACTGCGGATTAAAGTACGCCGAGCCACCAGCCTTGGCAAGCCGGGCTTCGCGCTCGCATCGTTCACTTTCGATATGAGCGGCACACGAACGCCGCGGACTGCGCAGGCTTTCGCAAAAACCGGCGCGGTTGCGCGTCGCAAGGCGGAAACGCCGCCCTGCGACACGCATCACATCCAGAGCGCGTCAGCGATCCTGGTAATAGACGTTATCGATCAGCACATCGACGTTCGCCGCCGGCGGGTCCGACACCAGCATGAACATCTGTTTCACCGCATGCAGGTCGAGATCGTGGAAGGCGCTGAACGGAATGCTGACCTCGTGCCAGCGGCCATCGCGTACCAGGCCGTACTGCTGGCCGCCGTTGACGAAGTCGATCCAACTGTCGCCGAACGAGGAGTTGATGCCGATCTTGAACGTCGACGGTGTGGTCGTACGCATATGGAACTTCAAGCGCCCGTTGCCGAAGCGGCTCATGTTGCGATAGCCGGTGGCTACGCCGAGGCCGTACCAGGCGCCGGCATTGGCGCGGAACGCCATCAGCTGATTGCCCTCGAAGGCCGGCGCGGAAATCGGCGCGAGGTTGTTCCACAGGTAAAGATTGGCATCGCCGTTATAGCGCAGGCGGTCGTTCATGTCGCTGCGCTCGGTGAACACGCCGAACTTGCCGCTCGGCGCCGCCCCGCCGACATAGAGCTCGCTGCCGGGGTTCTGGTACAGGCGGATGTAATCGATCTCCATCTTCGCCGGCAACGGCGCGGTGATGCCGTTGCCCGACATGATGCCGGTGTAGCTGCCGCCGACCGCGAGATTCAGCAACAGGAAGTATTGATGATGGAACTCGTGCAGCGAAGCGCCTTCGATGTTGGAGATGGCGAATTCGAAGAACTGCTGGCCGTCGATAGCGACGCGGATGAACTGCGGGTCCCAGGTCATGCGGTAGACGTGGAAGCCGCCGTTGAGATCGCTGGCGCTTTCGTGGTCGCGGCCGTAGTCGGCCTGCGAGCCCTGGTAGTCCCAATGCACCGCGGCGCCGGCGCGGCGGTTGGTCCGCCCTGCCGCGATGGCCGCGGCCGAGCCCATTTCCATCAGGTCGATTTCGCCGCGCGCCGGCCAGTTGCCGACCGTGCCGAGCATCCAGTACGCCGGCCACAGGCCGTTGCGCAGGTCCGGCACCTTGATCCGCGCTTCCAAGGTGCCGTACTTGAAGTGCATGCGGCCTTCGGTCTTCAGGCGCGCCGAGGTGAAGCCGCGGCTGCCGAAATTCTCGCGCCGCGCTTCGATCACCAGCCGTCCGTTCTCGATGCGCGCGTTCTCGGGGCGGCTGGTGTAGTACTGCAACTCGCTGTTGCCCCAGCCGCACAGGCCGATCTGGCAACCGTCGCCGACGTCGTAGATCCATTTGTTGCCGTCGATGGACGGGCCATTGAAGTTGTCTTCCCAGACCAGGGTCTGCGCCCGCGCCGCCTGCGGGGTCATGGCCAGGCCCGCAGCGAACAGGGCCGCGGTGGAGAAAGCGAATACACGTGCGAGGTTCATGATCGGCTCCGATGCTGAACATAGCGCCTGCCGGTGACAGGTCCGGGGCCAAGCTCGAATCTCATGACAGCGCTGTCAACGGCTGTTTTTCCCGTATTTCCTTTTGCCTGGACGGGTTCACACAATGCATGTGGGCTGGTTGGTAGTAAGCGCGGATGCGCGGCGGCGGCATGCTGCACGACAGCAGGCGGGATCGGGCGGCTGCACGTCTGTGCGCCTGCGCGCACCGCCACCATCTCCCGCTCTTGTTTCGTCATCCCCGCGAAGGCGGGGATCCTGGGCTTTATCGCCACATGACGCTGAAGTCTCGTGACTCTGAAGTCTCCGGATCTCCGCCTTGGCGGGGATGACGGCCTGACGTGCCGGCAAGAAGCCCGGCAATACCGGATAATCCCCGCCCGTTCGCCGTTCCGCCGCCTGCGTATGACTGCATTGCACCGTCTGCTGCTGTTCCTCGTCCTCGCCACCGCCAGCCCGGCCGGCGCTGTCACCCTGCCCGCCCCCGCCCTTCCCGCCGTCACCATGCCGGACCGTTGGGTCCACGGCGCGCCCGGCGAAACCGGCCTGCAGGTGCACGAAGCCGCGCCCGGGTTGTGGATCCTGCGCCAGTCCAAGGCCAGCAACTTCGAGGCGCCGTTCCTGTACCTGTTGGCGGGCGACCGAGGCGCATTGTTGCTCGATTCGGGTGCCGAACCTGCCGCCGGCAGCGAGCTACCGCTGCGTGCGACGGTCGATCGCCTGCTCGGCGAGTGGCAGCGCCAGCACAAGCTCGACGCCTTGCCGCTGGTGGTCGCACACAGCCACGGCCATCGCGACCACGTCCATGGCGATGCCCAGTTCCGCGATCGTCCCGACACCCGGATCGTAGGCACCCAGCCGCAGCAGGTCGCCGCCTTCTTCGGCCTCGACCGCTGGCCCGAAGGCGAGGCGCGTTTCGATCTCGGCGGTCGCACGCTCACGGTGTTGCCGTTACCGGGGCACGAGCCTGCGCATATCGCAATCTACGATACGCAGACGGCAAGCCTGTTCAGCGGCGACAGCCTGTATCCCGGCTTGCTGACCGTGCGCGACTGGCCGGCCTATCGCGCCAGCGCGGCGCGCCTGGCCTCGTTCGCGCAACGCCACCGGGTCGAGCGCGTGCTCGGTGCGCACATCGAGATGAGTGCGCGCGCCGGCCAGCTTTATCCGCTGGGCAGCGCTTACCAACCCGACGAGCACGCCCTCGCCCTCGACGCATCGAGTTTGGCGCTATGGCAGAAGACCTGCGCCGAGCTCGGCGATTTCCTCCACGAGGAAGTGCGCGACGAGTTCGTACTGGCGCGCATCGCCCAGCCCGGCGAGTTCGCCGACAAGCCGAATACGCACGGCATGCTGGTCGCCGGCACCGACGTGGTCTACCTCTCGCATCTGCCGATGTTCCATCGTCCGCACGATTACCAGCTGATCTTCGAAGCCGGCCTGCCCGCCGATGCCTTGGCGCAGTACCGCGCCGACGCGAAATCGCATCCGCGCGAGTACTACACGCTGGCGCCGAGCGAGCAGTGGGTGTTGCCGGAAACGATCCGGCCCGACGGCCGCTTCAAGGCCGATCTGTACCGCGGCCACTTCGAACGCGGCGGCACACCCATCGTCACCGGCATCGAGGTGAAGGTCGGAGGGATCGTGCACTTCCGCCGCTTCGAAGCCGGGCGCAAGCCCGAGCCGCGACAATGGATCGCCTTCGGCCGCGGCCGCGAGCATTTCCTCGCCCACCGCCTCGAAGGCGCGCCCGACATGGACCAGGTCGTGCAGGTGTCGGCGGCGCATGGCGAAGGCGAGCGCGTCTTCGGCGAAACCGCAGCGGCAACGAGCAGCGGCGAGCTCAAGCCCGGCGACCGTATCGGCGGCGCCGTGGTCGAGCGCGCGCTGTACACCGAATATGGCGACCTCGCCCGCTGAGCTCGCTGCCAAGCGGAGCAACCTTCCCATCGTGTCGACAGCGCCTCTCACGAACGGTTAACGCGGCGAATCCGGAAACCGTTGAAACTGTCCCGTCTCCTGCCGCATCCTGTGCCGTCTCCGATCCGACGCTCCATGACCTATTTCCCGCTCCTGCTGCGCGTGCTGTTGATCGTGGCGATCAGCCTCAATGGCTACGCCGCGGCGACGATGTCGGTGGGCGGCGCTCATGCCATGCATGCCTCTTCGACTCCCATGGCGATGCCGCCGTTGGCTGAGCCGGCAATGGCGACGGGCACGCAGACGGCCATGGACGCCGATTGCCACGACATGGGCGCAGCCCCTGCCCACGCGGCGCAGCCGCAAGCGCCCGCCGAACCGGACCAGGAAGCCGCCGACGATTGCTGCGGCAAGTTCCGTTGCCAGTGCGATTGCCTGCAGGCGGTCGCCATCGTGCGCATCGCCCTGCCGGTGCCGCCGCAGTTGTCGAACACCTTGCTCGCTCTGCCCGTCGAAGCCGCCGCACCCAGCGGCGTGTCGAGCCTGCCGATCCGGCCTCCTATCGCCTGAGATCCGTCAGGCCGGGGCTTCGCGCCCGGCCCGCGGCCCAGGCGCTTACACCGCGCCCTGCGCCGCCCGCCCGCGCAAGCTTCGTACGCCGGCTCGACCGGCCGTTGCGGACTGCGCGCTTCGCACACCGTTGCGACTCTTCCGCCAACAGGAAGAACCTCATGAATCGATTCAACCGCTTCGACGGCGCCGCGCCGATCGATGCCGGCCGCCGCCGCTTCGTCACCGGCCTGGCCGTGGGCGGCCTCGCCGCAGGCACCGGCCTGTGGCATTCCGCATTCGCCTCGACCGGCCTGGCCGGCACGGCGCAGACCTTGCGCGGCACCGAGTTCGACCTCTCGATCGGCGCCGCGCAGGTCAATTTCACCGGCCGCACGCGCCCGGCGATCACCGTCAACGGCACCTTGCCGGCGCCGATCCTGCGCTGGCGCGAGGGCGACACCGTCACCTTGCGCGTCGCCAACCGCCTGGCCGAGGGCATGTCCTCGATCCATTGGCACGGTCTGATCCTGCCGTCCAACATGGACGGCGTGCCCGGTTTCAGCTTCGACGGCATCCATCCCGGCGAGACCTACACCTATCGCTTCCGCGTCGGCCAGTCGGGCACTTACTGGTATCACAGCCACTCGCTGTTCCAGGAACAGGCCGGCCTGTACGGCGCCATCGTGATCGATCCGCGCGAGGCCGCGCCCTTCCATTTCGACCGCGAGCACGTGGTGCTGCTGTCGGACTGGACCGACCTCGACCCGGGCGCACTGTTCCGACGCTTGAAGAAGATGTCGAGCTACGACAACTACTACAAGCGCACGGTCGGCGACTTCATGCGCGATGCGCGCGAGCGCGGCCTCGCCGCGACCCTGCGCGACCGCGGCGACTGGGGGCGCATGCGCATGACCCCGACCGACCTGTCCGACGTCAACGGCCACACCTACACCTATCTGCTCAACGGCGTCGCGCCCGCGGGCAACTGGACCGGCCTGTTCCGGCCCGGCGAGAAAGTGCTGCTGCGCTTCGTCAATGGCTCGGCGATGACTTATTTCGACGTGCGCATCCCCGGCCTGAAGATGACCGTGGTCGCTGCCGACGGCCAGTACATACACCCGGTCAGCGTCGACGAGTTCCGCATCGCCGTCGCCGAGACCTACGACGTGTTGGTCGAACCCTCGGGCCAGGACGCCTACACCATCTTCGCCCAGGACAATGCCCGTACCGGCCATGCCCGCGGCACCCTGGCGGTGCGCGAAGGCCTGCAGGCCGAAGTGCCGCGCAACGACCCGCGCCCGCTGCTGACCATGGACGACATGGGCCACGGCGGCATGTCGCATGGCGCCGGTCACGACATGTCGCAGATGAAGGGCATGGAAGGCGGCTGCGGCGCGAACATGGGCATGGCCGGCATGGATCATGCCGCGATGAAGGACAGCGGCGCGGCGGGCAAGCCGAGCGCGGGCGACGAACGCCTGATCGACATGCGCACGATGTCGACCTCGGCCAAGCTCGACGACCCCGGCATCGGTCTGCGCGGCAACGGCCGCAAGGTGCTGGCCTACGCGGACCTGCGCAGCCTGTTCGACGACCCCGACGGACGCGAGCCGAGCCGCGAGATCGAGCTGCACCTCACCGGCCACATGGAGAAGTTCGCCTGGTCCTTCGACGGCCAGAAATTCGAAGGCGCCGATCCGATCCGCATGACCTACGGCGAACGCCTGCGCATCGTTCTGGTCAACGACACCATGATGACCCACCCGATCCATCTGCATGGCTTGTGGAGCGACCTGGAGAACGAGCAAGGCGAGTTCCAGGTACGCAAGCACACCATCGACATGCCGCCGGGCACGCGACGCAGCTATCGGGTACGCGCCGACGCACTCGGGCGTTGGGCCTATCACTGCCACCTGCTGTACCACATGGAAGCCGGGATGATGCGCGAAGTGAGGGTCGAAGAATGAAGACCTCACGCACTTTGCATCGTTCCGCGCTGACGCTCGCCTTGCTCTGGGCCGGCGGCGTCACCGCGCAGACGATGGATCACACCGATCACGCCGCACGACAAACCGCCGGCAAGCCCGCCGTCGAACCGGCTGCGGCCGATGCGAAAGCATCGAAGCATTCGCCGGTGGATCACGCAGCGATGGATCACTCGCAGATGGACCACGCGACGATGCAGGATCCGCCGCGCACACAGACGCCTGCCGCGTCGACGCCCGAGGATCGTTCGAAGACGGATCACTCGCAAATGGATCATTCCAAAATGGACCACTCGCAGATGGGCCACTCGGGCATGGATCATTCGGGCAGGCAGCACGCAGGCAGCACACCGCCCTCGGGCGAACCGCGTGAGCCGATCCCGACCCCGACCGACGCCGATCGCGCCGCGGCGTTCCCGCCGGTGTCGCATCACATGCGCCATGCGCCGGCGGTCAACAGCTATCTGCTGATCAACCGGCTGGAAGCGGTCGAGGTCGAACACGGCAGCGCCCAAGCCTGGGAAGCCCAGGGCTGGGTCGGCACCGATACCGATCGGTTGTGGCTGCGCAGCGAAGGCGAGCGCGAACACGGGCGGACCGAGTCGGCCGATCTGGAAGTCCTGTACGGCCGCGCAATATCGCCGTGGTGGGACCTCGTCGCCGGCGTCAAGCACGACTTCGCACCGGCGGGTTCGCAGACCTGGGCGGCGATCGGCGTGCAAGGCCTGTCGCCGTACAAGTTCGAGGTCGCCGCGACGGCCTACATCGGCGAGTCGGGACGCACGGCATTGAACCTGGAGGCCGAGTACGAATTGCTGCTGACCAATCGCCTGATCCTGCAACCGCTGATCGAGATCGACCTGTCCGGCCGCGACGACCCGCAACGCGGCATCGGCTCGGGCCTGAGCAGCGTCGAGGCCGGGCTGCGCCTGCGCTACGAGATCACCCGCCGGTTCGCGCCCTATGTCGGCGTGACTTGGGAACGCGCGTTCGGCGGCACCGCGGACTACCGCCGCGACGCAGGCGAAAGCGTCGAGGACACCCGTCTGGTCGCCGGCATGCGGCTGTGGTTCTGAACCCGCGCCGATCTTGAGCATGCACCGCGCGAGTGCGCCCGGCCATAGCGGCCGGGCGCACCACCGAAGCCGGCCCGCGCAGGGCCGGCCACAGTCCGCAATCTGGCTGCGGACTGAAGCGGGCCGGGCCTCTGCCCGGCCCGACGCTATGGCCCCATCACCTCGACAGGCTATGATCTTTCCAGGACGAACCGGCTGAGCCGAGGAACATATGTCGATCAATTCCAAGGCCCGCCGCGACGCCAAGAAACGCAAGATCGCCAAGGCCCGCAACGCGCCCCTGCCCGGTCCGAGCATCGAGCCGCATGCCGAATTGCGCGACGCCCAGGGGCGTCTGCTCGGCGGCATCGTGCGCCGCGAAGGCGAGTGGACGCTCGGTCTCGGCGGCCGCATCGTCGGCGGTTCGGAAAGCGCGGCGCGGGTCCTCGCCCTGCTCGAACGCGCCGCATCGCTGCACCGCGGCGAAGGCCGCGAAGTCAGCCTGGGCTGTTCGGCCGCGCTGCGCACCGCGGCGCAGACCGAAGTCGCCGAACGCGGCTTGAGCTTCGAGGAGTTCCGGGTCGAACTGGAAAAAGAGCTCGCGGTCGAGCCGCAGCCCGGCCTTGGTGGCCTGCACGAAGCCAGCGAAGTCCGTCACTGACGGCCCGCCGCGGGGCCTGAGGCTCCGCACGATCACCCTGCGACGACGTCGCAACGGTTCTGCTGGGCGCATGTCGTCCCGGCTCGCCAACGCATGGACCTGAAAAGCGGCTACCCGTTCTGGCCGATCCGCAACGGCCTCATGCATGCGTTTCCGCGTTTGAGCGAAGACCTGCGCTGCGAAGTGGCGGTGATCGGCGGCGGCATCAGCGGCGCTCTGATCGCCGACGAACTGGCCGCGCACGGCCACGACGTCGCCGTCGTCGAACAACGCGACATCGGCTGGGGCAGCACCGCTGCGAGCACGGCCTTGCTGCAGTACGAAATCGACACCCACCTGAGCGATCTGTGCCGGCAATACGGCGAAGACCAGGCCGCCCTCGCCTACCGCACCTGCGCCGAGGCGATTCCGGCCCTGCAGGCGATCGCGCGCGAACTGCGCGACGTGGATTTCCAGCGCTGCTCCAGCCTGTATTTCGCCAGCAAGCCCGCGCATGTGCCGGTGCTGCGCAACGAGGCCGCACTGCGCCAGCGCCACGGCCTGAAGCTGCGTTGGCTCGACGGGCAAGCACTGGCGCAGGACTACGGACTGAAAGCCCCGGGCGCGATCCTCAGCGCCTGCGCCGCGACGGTCGACCCGTATCGATTGACTTTGCGGCTGTTGGCGCGCTTGCAACGGCGCGGCGTCGGCGTGTACGACCGCACCCACATCGAGCACCTGCGCGCGACTTCGCGTTCGGTCGAATTGCGCACCGGCGAAGGTATCCGGATCCGTGCCGAGCACGCGGTGATCGCCGCCGGTTACGCCGGACAGCAATGGATCGATCGGCGCCTGGCACGCAATCGCAGCAGTTACGCCTTCGTTACCGATCCGCTCGAAGCCGGGCAATTGGGTCGACTCGACAAAACCCTGGTCTGGGAATCGGCGCGCCCGTACCTGTATCTGCGCGCCACCGGCGACGGCCGCCTGATCGTCGGCGGCTGCGACGATGCCGTCGATGTGCCGGCGCGGCGCGACCGCCGGGTCGAGTCGCGCGCACGCAAGCTGGTGCGCAAGATCGGCGAGCGCTTTCCCGGCCTGCAACTGCAACCGGCCTTCGCCTGGGCCGGCACCTTCGCCGAAACCGCCGACGGCCTGCCCTGGTTCGGTGCGCATCCGCAGTACGGCCGGCGCGTGCAGTTCGCCATGGCCTACGGCGGCAACGGCATCACCTACAGCATGATCGGCGCCGGGCTGTTGCGGGCCGCGATCGAACGCCGGCCGCATCCGCTGGCGCGGCTGTTCTCGTTCGAGCGAGCGGGCTGAGGCCAGGCCTTCGTCGGCCCCAGACAAAACGGGCCGCGATGCGGCCCGTTCTGGTAATGCGATGTTGCAAGCCGAGGCGGCGACCGCCGTCTCTCGTCTAGCCCATCAGGAACGCACCGGCACCAGGGTGATCTCGACGCGGCGATTCTGGGCGCGGCCGGCATCGGTGTCGTTGCTGGCGATCGGGCGGGTCTTGCCGGCGCCGGTCAGGATGAAGCGATCGCGCACCAGGCCCTTCGACATCAGGTAGTTGCCGACGCTCGCGGCACGCTGCTCGGACAGACGCTGATTGACCGCGTCGCTGCCGATGCTGTCGGTGTGGCCGGCCACCTCGACGATGGTCTGGTTGTACTCGGTCAGGGTGCTGGCGACGTTGTCGAGCACCGAATAGAACTGCGGGTCGAGGCTGGCGCTGTTGAAGGCGAAGGTGATGTTGCTCGGCATGTTCAGGGTGATGTTGTCGCCCTGGCGGACCACGTCGACGCCGGTGCCGGCCATGCGGTCGCGCAGCGCGCGTTCCTGGCGGTCCTGGTAGTTGCCGATGGCGCCGCCGGCGAGGCCGCCGACACCGGCGCCGATCAGGGCGCGCTGGCGGCGTTCGGTGGCATCGTCGCCGCTGAGCAGGCCGGCCGCGACGCCGGCGAGCGCGCCGATCAGGGCGCCCTTCTGGGTGCGGTTCATGCCGCCCTGCTGTTCCGGCGGCGGGTTCTGGCCCGGATACGGTTGCTGCTGGCCGCCGTAGTAGCCGCCACCGCCGGTGGCGCAACCGGCGAGCAACACGGTCATGCTGGCAGCGGCCAGGGCGAGCTTGATCTGGGTGTTCATGGGAATTCCTCGTCTGTGTTGCGGGACGCAGACAAGCTAATCACGCCGCCGTCGCGGACGAGTGACGAGGGAGATCCACATTCAGGTCGCGGTCGGCGAGCGGTCCGCGCACCGCAGACCGCTGCCGTCGGTCGCTAGACCGTCAAAGCGCCGGCATCAGGGCGTCGGCGGCCTCGGCATTGAGGGTGACGTCCCAATTGCCCATCAGCGACAGGTACAGCAGCTTGTCGAATTCGCTGCCGAAGCGCTGGATCACCGCGTCCGGATCGGGGATCAGCTTGCCGTCGGCGATCAAGCCGAAATGCACGCGGCCGTTGTAGCTCAGGATCGAGATACCGATGCCGATCGAGCCCGTCTGCGGCACCCAGAACATCATCTCGTCGAGACGACAGCCGGCCAGGTACAGCGGTTGCTGCGGGCCCGGCACATTGGTCGCCACCGCCGTGGCCTTGCGGCTGAAAAGCTCCAACGCCAAGCCTTGCACTTGCGCCGGCGCCATTCCGAGCGCGGCCAAAAGACCAAATGCAACAATGGCTTGGCGTGAATTCTTGAGATTGTTCATGCACTCGGCGACGCGTTCCACCCGCCGAATCGGGTTGTCCTCGCCGACCGGCAGGTCGAGGAAGACCAGGCCGAAATGGTTGCCGAGCTTGCGCGCGTGTTCGAGCGGACGCAGGTTGACGGGTACGGTCGCGCGCAGGGTCAGCCCGTCGACGTTGTCGCCGCGCTCGATCATGTAGCTGCGCAGCGCGCCGGCCGCGGTCGCCATCAACACGTCGTTGACCGTGCAATCGCAGGCGCGACCGACTGCCTTGACCTCTTCCAGGTCCAGCGGCTCGGCCCAGGCCACGCGCTTGCTGACGCCGAGCTTGCCGCGCAGCAGCGACGGCGGGTCGTCCGGCAGCGACAAGGCATGCAGCAATTCGCGGGCGATCTCGCCGCCCTCCTTCGCCAGCATCGCGGCGAGGGTCGGGTCGCGATACATCTCCATGCTCTTCTCGACCACCTTGCTGCCGAGCTTCATGTAGCGGTCGACCGCGCCGACGCGGCGCGCGACTTCAACGCCGTCCTGCTTGAGCCAGGCGTGCGCGAGGTCGCTGCCCTTGGCCGGCTCGGCGGTGGTGTCGGTCAACGACAGCAGCACCTGGACCAAGGCGATGCCGTCGGCATAGCTGTGGTGGATCCGCGCGATCAGCGCCGAGCCGCCGTTGTAGCGCTCGACCAAGTGGAACTGCCAAAGCGGCCGGCTGCCGTCGAGCGGGCTCGACGCCAGCTGGCTGACGAAACGCTCCAGGCCGCGCTTGCCGCCGCGCCCCGGCAAGGCCGTGTGCTGGACGTGCCAGTCCAGGTCGAAGTCTTCGTCGGTCTGCCAATAGGCGCCCGCGGCGGTGTCCACGGCCTTCTGGCTGAAACGCGTATAGGCCAGGAAACGCTGCTTCACCACGCGCTTGAGGGCGTCCAGCGACATCGGCTCGGCGAACATCAGCACGCCGGTGATCATCATCGGATTGGTCGGCCGTTCCATTCGCAACCAGGCCGTGTCGACCCGCGACATCGCCTCGCGACGCGCGCGTTTGCGCGATGTTGCCCCCGCTTCTGCTTTGGCCATGCGCCCTCCCAAGCGTCAGCGTCGAGTGAATCACGCTGCCGCGAGCGGCGTCAACGCGAGCCGCGCCGAAGCGGGCGCTCGACGCGCCCGCCGAGCGCGGCTTGCGACGCCACGCACGCCGCAGCGCCCTCGCCTTCGTCCTACTCGCGCAACTTGCGGTAGGCCTCGAGCGCGTCGTCGCGGCCCGCCGCCAGGTCGACCAGCGGATGCGGCGGATAGTCGGGCGCGTGTTTGCGCAGCAAGGCCGCATCGTGCCAGGGCGCGAAGCGCAGCGGCACCGGCAGGCCGGCGAGCTCGGGCACCCAGCGTGCGATGTAATCGCCGTCGGGATCGAACTTCTCCGACTGGGTCACGGGATTGAACACGCGGAAATACGGCGCGGCATCGGCGCCGGTGCCGGCGACCCATTGCCAGCCGAGGCTGTTGTTGGCCAGGTCGGCGTCGACCAGGGTGTCCCAAAACCAGCGCGCACCGTGGCGCCAGTGATAGCGCAGGTGTTTGGTCAGATAGCTCGCCACGATCATGCGCACGCGGTTGTGCATCCAGCCGGTGGCCCACAGCTCGCGCATGCCGGCGTCGACGATCGGGATGCCGGTGCGGCCCTGCTGCCAGGCTTCCAGGCGCGGCTGCGCCACCCGCGCCCAGTCGAAATCGGCGAAGCGCGGATTGAAGTTCTGTTCGGGCGTTTCGGGAAAGTGATGCAACAGGTGATGGGCGAACTCGCGCCAACCCAGCTCGCGCACCGCCGAGTCGACGTCGCGGGCATTGCCGGCGTTGCGATGCTCGCGCAGCGCGCTGGCCACTCGCCACGGCGCGATCTCGCCGAAATGCAGATGCGGCGACAGCCGCGAAGTGCCGACCCGGTCGGGGCGGTCGCGTTGTTCGGTGTAGCCGCGCAAAGCGCCGTCAACGAAGGTCTCCAGCGCCGCCCGGGCGCCGGCCTCGCCCGGCGTCCAATGGCTCCAGAACGGTTCGGCCCAGTCGCGCTCCGGCGCCAGCTTGAGTGCGGCCAGCGGCACGCCGTCCGGCCCTTCGCGGGTGCTCGGCAGCGAGGCCGGCGGCTCCCACGAGGGCTCCTCCTTCCAGTTCGCCAGGGCCGAACGCCAGTACGGGGTGAACACTTTGAACGGCCCGCCTTGCTTGGTCCGCAAGGTCCACGGCTCGAACATCAGCGCGCTGTTGAAGCTTTCGACTTCCAGGCCCATGCCGCGCAGGGTCTGCTTGATCTTGGTGTCGCGACGTTCGATGTGCGGCTCGTAGCGGCGGTTCCAGAACACCGCCTGGGCGTCGGTGGCGAGAATCAGCGACTGCAGCGTGGCCAGGCTGGGACCGAAGAAATGGCGCAGGTGCGAGCCGCGTTTACGCAGGTCGCGATCGAGCGCGGCGAGCGAGCGCTGCCGCCAGGCATCCGACGCCGCACCGGGACGCCAACTGGCGTGCTCGTCGGGGGCATGGATGTAGATCGGGATCGGGGTGTAACCGGCCTCCAGCGCGGCACGCAACGCAGGATGATCGGCCAGGCGCAAATCGTTGCGGAACCAGATCAGCGCGGTCGCGTTGGCGTCGGGCATTGCGGCAGCCGCAAGGTCGAGGAGGCGGCAGTATGCCGCGTCCCCCGGCGTCCGGAACGGACGGGGTTCATGCTCGAACCCCGTCCGTGCGATCCCCGCTTACTGGGACTGCAGTTCCGTGATCGCGGCCTGGGTCTGGACCAGGCCCCAGCCGGTGTTGTTGTCGCGGCCGGCCGCATCCAGGTCGACCGCGGTGGTCGCCAGGGCGTCGCGGACCTGCTGCGCGGTCGCGGTCGGCTTGGCGCTCCACACCACCGCCGCCACGCCGGACACGTGCGGGGTCGCCATCGAGGTACCGCTCTTGTTCTCGTAGGCCACGTTGCTGACCGACGGGGTCGCATCGACGGTGGCGGTCTGCCCGGCCAGGGTGGCGATGATGGTTTCGCCGTCGGCCTTGCTGATGCCCACGGCCGGCAGCGTGCTGGTGACCGGCTGCGGCGGCGTGGCCGAGCTGTACAGACCGGCCTGCAGCGGGCCGTCGACGTTGTTGTAGACCACCATGGCCAGGCCGCGGCCGGTCTTCACCTTGGTCGCCTTGTCGGTGAAGGTGTTGGTGCCGCGCTGGCACAGCACGACTTTGTTGCGCCAGGTGTTCGACGAGGCCGTGCACTGGCCGCCGTTGACCCAACCGGCGCTGGCGGTGGTCTGCTTCGAACCGCTGATCGGGTTGGCGGCGAACTGGCTGTTGCCGACCACCAGCGGGTCGTTGGCCAGCGGCGTGGTGCTGTAGGTGTCCACGCCCGGCGCGGCGAGTTCGACTTCGCTGTTGAACTGCGAGAAATCGGCCTTGGCGTTGTTCTGGTCGATCGCCGCCACCGACACCACGCTCGGGTACGAAGCCGGGTAGCTCAGGGTCGCGTTGCCGTCGTTGCCGGCCGCGGCGATGCTCAGCACGCCGTTGTTGGCCAAGGTCTGGAAGGCGTTGCTCTCGGTGGTGGAGCTGCCGCCGCCGCCCAGGCTCATGTTGATGATCTTGGCGCCGGCCGCGGCGCAGCGGTTGGCCGCGTCGACCAGGGTCGAGCTGTAGGTCCACGAGCACTGGCCGTGGCTGCTGCCGTTGTAGCCGTTGCTGCCGAAGATCTTGACGATGTGCAGCGAGACCTTGCCCGGGCTGACGCCGACCACGCCGGTGCTGTTGTTGGCCGCGGCGATGGTGCCGGCGACGTGGGTGCCGTGCCCGCAGGTGTCGGTGTTCCAGCCGGTCGGATAACCGGTGATGGCGATGCCGGCGAAATCCTCGTGGCCCGAATTGATGCCCGAGTCGATCACGCAAACCTTGATGCCTTCGCCGGTGGCCGCCCCGGTGTCGATGACGCCGTCGCGATTGGCGTCCCATACGTCGCGGGCCTGGACCTGGTCGATACCGTAGGGAACGCTCTGCGCCATCGGATAGCGCGGCTGGTCGATCTCGACCGACTCGACATCGGGGTTGTCGCGCAGGGCCTTGACCGCATCGGCCGACGGCAGGGTCAGCACCGCGGCATTGAGCTTGTCGAACTGGAAGTTGACCGTGGCGTCGCCGCCGTGGGCGGCGGCCAGCCGGGTACGCAACGCCTGCACCTTCTGCTGCACGTTGGCCTGGACCAGGCCGCGGTTGGCGGCGCCCGCGCCGGCACCGGACTTGAACTTGACCCAGACCCGGTTCGGGTTCGGACCTTCGGCATTGGCCATGCTCGAAGCGACCATCATCGCCAGGCCCAGACCCAGTGCGCTCACCAAATTGCGTTGCTTCATTCGTGACTCCCCGAGATAGATTGCGGCCCGGACGCGGTCCGGGCCGGTTAGCCGCGTGCGGTCTTGGCCGCGACGCTCCAGCGACGCTAGCGCGCTCGGGGATCGGCTGGGAATGGGAGGAATCGCCCAGATGAATCATAAATTTGTGATGTACATCACAAATTTATGCTGATGAATGCCGCTTTTTGCGGCCTGTAGGGAGGTCATCCCGTTTAAGCGTTGCGCCTTTCGGAGCCCCCTGCGGGAGAGGGCTCGGCGGCCGATTCGCGACCTCGCGACGCCAGCCGAGACCGGGGCGACCAGCGCCCGCGAGCGGGCACCTGCGAGGCGGTCCTGCCCTGCCCTGGATCAGGGTCGCAGCCGCCGAGGCGCTCAGGCTTCGACGAAGCGTACCCGCCGGGTGATCGAGCAAGTCAGCTCATAACCGATGGTGCCGCTGGCCTCGGCGATGCGTTCGACCGGCAATTCCGGCCCCCACAACACCACCGGGTCGCCGACCTTGGCCTCGGGGACGCCGCGCAGGTCGATCGTCATCAGGTCCATCGAGACCCGGCCGATGACCTGGGTGTCGTGGCCGGCGACCCGCACCGGCGTGCCCGAGGGCGCCGCACGCGGGTAGCCGTCGCCGTAGCCGATCGCAGCCACGCCGACCAGCATGTCTTCGGGGCATTCCCAGGTCGCGGCGTAGCCGATGCGTTCGCCCTTGCCGACCCGGTTGACCGCGATCAGGCGCGTCGACAGGGTCATCGCCGGACGCAGGCCGAAGTCGGCGCCGGTGCGCCCTTCCACCGCGCTGATGCCGTACAGCAGGCCGCCCGGCCGGATCCAGTCGGCGTGGGCATCGGGCCAGCCGAGCACGGCCGCGGAATTGGCCAGCGAACGCGAACCCGGCAGGTCAGTAGTGGCCGCGGCGAAGGCCTGCAATTGCTGGCGCGTCTGCGGCTTGTCGAATTCGTCGGAGCTGGCGAAGTGATTCATCAGCACGATGCCCTCGGCCACGCTCGACGCTGCGGCCAGGCGCGCATGCGCCTCGCGCACGTCCTGCGGAGCGAAGCCGAGCCGGTGCATGCCGCTGTCGACCTTGAGCCAGCAACGGATCGGCTCGCCGGCAGCGGCCTGTTCGAGCATCTCGACCTGACTGATGTGATGGACCACGGTCTCGACGCCGAGCCGGCGCAGCTGCGGCAGGTCGTCGGCTTCGTCGAAGCCCGACAGCAACACGATCGGCTGCGACAGACCGGCCGCGCGCAGGCGGTCGGCGTCGGACAAGGCCGCCACGCCGAACGCGTCGGCGCCTTCGAGCGCCCGCGCCACGCGCTCCAGACCATGGCCGTAGCCGTCGGCCTTGACCACCGCCATGACCCGGCTGTGCGGCGCCATGCTGCGCGCCTGGGCGAGGTTATGACGCAGCGCGTCGGTGTGGATGCTTGCGGAAGTCGGTCGTGCCATGCGCCTATTCTAGCGGGCGCCGATGCGCGCCAGAACGCTCGCATGCGAGTCGCCGCAACGATCCCGCGCAAACGACGCGAGCGGCAAAACCTCGCCCAAGAAAAAACCGCGCGGGGCGAACCCTGCGCGGCTTTGGGTCGAGACCGATCGGGTCAGGACCGGTCAGGACGGACCGATCGGGTCGAAACCGATCGGTTCGGGGCCGACGCGGCTCAGTCGCAGCGGCGCTCGATCACGGTTTCCATCTTGTTCTGCTGGTTTTCCTGGATCTTGCGACCGGCGAAGGCGCCGCCGACCGCACCGGCCGCAGTCGCCAGCTTCTTGCCGCTGCCGCCGCCGACCTGGTTGCCCAGCAGGCCGCCCGCGACCGCACCGATGGCGGTGCCGGCGATCTTGTGTTGATCCTTGATCTGCTTCGGACGCTGCACTTCGACGTCGTAGCAACGCGGCTGGTGCGCCTTGGACTTGGACTTGGTCTGCGCGGTAGCCGCGCCGGTCACCATGACGCAGGACATCAGGGCGACGGCGATCGTGGATTTGAGCTTGGAGTTCATGGACTCACCGATAGGAATATGGACGGGATGCACGATGCGCCAGCATCCGTCACGACTGCGTCAACCCAGTCGCAACGCCGCTGCCGCGCATGTTCGCAAGGCTAACGTCGCGATGCTGAACGCGCGCAGGCATGCGTGCGTCTCGACACGGTCGTTCGACGAATCTGCGACGCGCTGCGCGTACGACGCGCATCGCGACTGCCGCGTCGATGCGCGATGCAGTGACGGCTTCGAATCGAGATACACAACGAGGTCGCTCGCCGGCGCATTCGCTCGCGCCGATGCCGTCGCCGATTCGATGCCGGCACAGTTGCGACCGGCCGTTTACGGAAGCCACGCTTGGCGGCCCCGCGAACGCTGCGTCGCCGCGCCAGCAGCCCAGCATTGGCTACCGAGCCCCTCGATCGCTGCCGTGATTCGCTCGGCTTGACACCATGCGACACTTGTCGCATGTTTACGACATCTGACGCTGGGAGCCCCGCGATGATCCGCCCGTCGAATGCCGAACTGGAATTGCTGAAGTGCCTGTGGCGCGAAAACGCCTGCAGCGCACGCGAGTTGCACGAGCGCGTCGCGCCGCTGCTGGACTGGTCGTATTCGTCGACGCGCAAGACCCTCGAACGCATGGTCGACAAGGGCCTGGTCGAGGAAATCGGCGAGCACGGGCTCAACGTCTACCGTGCCGCGGTCGGCAAGGTCGCGGTGCTCGCCGCGCTGAGCAGCGACTTCGCCAAGCGCGTGCTCGAAATCGACGGGCCGCTGCCGACCCAGGCCTTCGCCGACAGCCGTCTGCTCAACGAAGACGAGATCGACCAGCTCGAAGCGATGCTGCGCGACGGCGAACCGGAGTCGCAGGCATGACCTTGCCCAGCCTCGAGTTCTGGTCGCTGCACCTGGGCGCCTGTCTGGCGACCGGCGCGCTGGCTTGGGTCGCAGGGCTCGGCCTGCATCGTGCCCTGCGTCTGTCGCATGCCTCGCGCGCTTACTGGCTCGGGGTATGGACGCTGGCGGCGTTGCCGACCGCGGCGGCACTCGCCTTGCGTTGGCTCGGGCCGGAGACCCCATCGTGGCCGATAACGCCCAGCCTGCCGCTGCCGATGTTGAGCGATGGCGGCGTCTGGCCGGGCATGACCGGCGCGACGCCGCCGGTCGCGACGGCCGCGACGACCGCGCTGCGCGATTGGCTCGAACCGTTGCTGGCCGCCTTGTATCTCAGCGGCGCGATCGTCGCCGCGCTGCGCTGGTGCTCGGGGCTGCGTGCGGTGCGCCGCATCGTCGCCGCTTCGCGTCCCTTCGACGGCACGCCCGGTGGCGCGCTCAACGACGCTTCGGTCGCCGCTGAATGCCGGCGCTTGGCCGAGGCCGGCATCGAGGTGCGCAGCATCGACGATGCGACGAGCCCGTTCGCGGTCTGCCTGCCGCGGCCGACCATCCTGGTCCCGACGGTGTTGAGCGCGCAGATGAGCGATGAACAACTGCGCATGGTGCTGCGCCACGAGGCCGCCCACCTCGCCCGCCGCGACCCGCAGCGCGCCGCCGGGATGCGCCTGGTCCAGGTGCTGCTGTGGTTCGATCCCTTCCTGCGCCTGATCGCCCAACGCGTGCAGATCGCCGCCGAGCTGCGCTGCGACGCCGCCGCCATCGCCGACCGCGCCGACCGCCGCCGCAGCTATGCCCAGGCCTATCTGCAGACCTTGCGCCTGTCCGCCGGCGTGCCCTTGCCGGCCTCGGCCGCAGCGTTCTCGCGCAAGGACCCTGGCCATCACCGGCTGCGCATCGCCCACATGATTGAGGGCGACCGGCGTCGCCGCGTGCCCCCGGCTTTGCGCTGGGTGCTGGCAGCGACGGCGCTGGTCGCAGGCGCCGCGATCGCCTCGGTGCAGATCGCCGCGACGCCGGCAACGACCGCGCCAGCCGCCACGATCAGTCCGACGAGCGCTGCGGCCAAAGCAGTGGCCAAGCCGGCACCCGGCCCAGCCGTCGCCGCGACCGCAGCCGCGACCGCGGCCAGTGTGGAGATCGACTTCTCCTCGCCGATGCGCAAGCCGAAGATCAGCGGCCACTTCGGCGAAATCGGCCCGCCGCGCAGCAACCCGCATCGCGGCCTCGACTTCACCGCGGCACGCGGCACGCCGGTGCACGCGCCGGCCGCCGGCGTCGTGGTCGCGGCCACCGAACGCTACGACAACGCGCCGAACTACGGCACCGTGGTCGTGCTCGATCACGGCGGCGGCTGGCAGTCGCTGTACGCCCATCTCGAGGCTTACGACGTCCAGGTCGGCCAGCAAGTCGTGAGCGGAGAGCGCATCGGCCGCGTCGGCATCACCGGCAAGGTCACCGGCCCGCACGTCCACGTCGAGATGCTGCACAACGGCCAACGCGTCGACCCGGAGCCGCTGCTGCGATGAGCCCGATGCCATCAGCCCGATGACTCCGTAGTCGTCTGCGGCGACGCGCGAACCGCGTCGCCGCCCTACCCGGCCAGCCTGTTTGAATGCCCCGCTCATGGGGAGGGCCGGTCTTTGCCCCGCGATCTTCGCCCGCTCCGTCGCCGCCAAGCGCGACGGTCGCGCGACTGCGCCTCCCTCTATCCCGGTCCTTATGCAATCAACGTCGTCACCCACCTCGACACCGCTGCGCCAGGCATGCCGCCTGGCCCTGCTCCAGGCGATGCTGGCCTGCGTCCCAGCCGGCGCCAAGCCGCCTCAGGCCGCGCCCGCATCCCCTACTGCTGCGGCAGCGGTCGCCGAACTCGACACCGTGGTGGTCGAAGGCGAACGCCACGACGCGCGCCGCGACGACACCGCCTCGCGCACCGTGATCACGCGCGCCGAATTGCTCGCATTCGGCGACGCCAGTCTCGCCGAAGCGATGAAGCGTTTGCCGGGCGTCAGCATCGGCACCGGTGCGCCCGGCAGCTCGGGCGCGATTTCGCTGCGCGGCATGGGCAGCGGCTACACCCAGTTGCTGATCGACGGACAAGCGGCCGCGCCCGGTTTCGACCTCGGCGCGCTGTCGCCGGAGATGATCGAACGGGTCGAGATCCTGCGCACCACGACCGCCGACCTGCGCAGCGCCGCCATCGCCGGAACCATCAACATCGTGCTCGGCCGGCAGGCACGCCGCGACAGCGACGAATTCAAGCTGGCCTTGGGCGTGTCGAACGGCCGGCACCTGCCGAGCCTGCATTGGAGCCATTCGCGCCGCGACGGCTATCGCAGCCGTTCGCTCGAAGCCTCGTTGACGCGGCGCGAATACCTGGTCGAGGAAACCGGCAGCGAAATCGCACGCGACCGCGATGGCGTGCTGGCTTCGCAACGCGACACCCGCCTGCGCGTCGATGGCTATCGCGACGCACTGGCGATCGCGCCGCGTTTCGAGCTGACCCTGCAGAACGGCGACACCCTGGCCCTGCAAACCTGGCTCGACGCCGGCCATGCCCGCAAATACGCCGACATCGACTGGACCACTTCGTTGGGCCCGGAGCTCGATCATGTCCGCTACCGCCAGTTCACCGGCACCGACGTCGTGCAACTGCGCACCGACCTGCACTGGAGCCACGAATTCGCCCAGGCCGGCAAACTCAGCAGCAAACTCGGCCTCAGCGGCAATCGCGAGCGTTCGCGTTTCCGCGAGCAGGGCTATGGGGCCGACGCGAATCAGAATCTCGACGACGCCACCGATGGCCGGCTGCGCGTGCATGCGCTGAGTTCCAGCGGCAAGTACGCCTTGCCGCTATCGGAAGCCGATGCGAGCGACAACGGCCGGCACGCACTCGAACTCGGCTGGGAGGCCGGCCTGGAACGTCGCCGCGAATCGCGTCTGCAGCATCTGCGCGCCATCGGCGGCGAGCCGGAAACGATCAGCGACCTCTCCTTCGACGCCACCCTGCGGCGGCTGGCGCTGTACGCGCAGGACGAATGGACGCTGAGCCCGGTCTGGTCGCTGTATCTCGGCGCGCGCTGGGAGCGTATCGACACCCGCAGCGAAGGCAATCGCTTCGCCACGGTGCGCAACGATGCCAGCGTGCTCTCGCCGGTGCTGCAGTCCTTGTGGAAACTCTCCAAAACCCGCAACGACCAGGTCCGCCTGGGCCTGAGCCGCAGCTACCGCGCGCCGGAACTGCGTTCGCTGATCCCGCGCCCCTACACCTCGACCAACAACCGCGCGCTCGACCCCGATCAGCAAGGCAATCCCGACCTGCGCCCGGAGCTCGCGACCGGCCTCGACCTGGCCTACGAAAAATACTGGGACCAGGGCGCGATGCTCAGCCTCGGCGCTTACCTGCGCGAGATCGACGATCTGATCCGCACCGAAACGCGGCTGATCGACGGGCGCTGGGTGGCCTTGCCGGGCAACGGCGGCCACGCTCGCAGTTGGGGGCTCGAAGTCGACGGCAAGTTCTCGCTGTCGCGCTGGTTCGCCGCGCTGCCGGTCGACGTGCGCTTCAACCTCACCCGCAACCGGTCGCGGGTCGACGACGTGCCCGGCCCGCACAACCGCATCGACAGCCAGCCGCGCCTGACCGGGACCCTGGCCGCCGACTATGTCGTCAACCCGACTTGGACGGTCGGCGCGAGCTACAGCCATCGCAGCGGCGGCTCGGTACGGACCGGCTTGCACGAAATGGAAAACGAATCGCCGCGACGCGAGCTCGACGCCTATGCCTCGATGAAATTGGGCAAGCGCGGCAAGTTGCGCCTGAGCCTGAGCAACCTGCTCGAACAGGACATCGTCAGCGGCGCGGAGTATTTCGACGAGGAACGCTGGCAAGGCACGCAGCGACGGCGCCCGACCTCGCTGTTACTGCGAGCGCAGTTGGAGATTGCGTTGTAAACCGCGCCGTCCGTAAACGACGACGGCGCCGTCGAGGCGCCGTCGTCGTGTCTTGTTTGAAGCCTCTGGCTCGGCGCCCGAGGATTACTCGAACGAGCCGATGCTGTCGTGGGCGAGGTTGTCGAAGCGGGTGTACTCGCCGAAGAACTTCAGCTTGAGCGAGCCGGTCGGGCCGCTACGCTGCTTGCCGATGATGACCTCGGCCAGGCCTTTGTCCGGCGAGGTCTCTTTGTTGTAGTAGTCGTCGCGGTAAATGAAGATGATGACGTCGGCGTCCTGCTCGATAGCGCCGGATTCGCGCAAGTCGGCCATCACCGGGCGCTTGTCGGCGCGCTGTTCCAGCGAGCGGTTGAGCTGCGACAGCGCGATCACCGGCAGGTTGAGTTCCTTGGCCAGGTGCTTGAGCGAACGCGAGATCTCGGAGATTTCGGTCGCGCGGTTTTCGCTGTTGCCCGGCACCGACATCAGCTGCAGGTAGTCGATCACGATCAGGCCCAGGTCGTGCTCGCGCTTGAGGCGGCGCGACTTGGCGCGCAGCACCTCCGGCGACAGGCCCGGGGTGTCGTCGATGAAGATCTTGGCTTCGCGCAACTGGCGGATCGCGCTGGTCACGCGGCTCCAGTCTTCGTCCTCGAGCTGGCCCGAACGCAGGCGCTGGGCGTTGACGCGGCCGACCGAGGAGATCAGGCGCAGGGCGAGCTGGCTCGCCGACATTTCCATCGAGAAGATCGCCACCGCCTTCTTGCTGCGGAACGCGGCGTACTCGGCCATGTTCAGCGCGAGCGTGGTCTTGCCCATCGCCGGACGCGCGGCCAGGATCAACAGGTCGGTCGGTTGCAGACCGGCGGTCATCTCGTCGAATTCGGTGTAGCCGGTGGCCAGGCCGGTGACCGCGCCGCCGCTGGCGTAGCGCGTCTGCAGCACGTCGAAGGCTTCCGACAGCGCCTTGGTGACCGGGGTGAAGTCGGTGCGGCCGCGGGCGCCGGCTTCGGCGATCGCGAACACCTGCTGCTCGGCCTTGGCCAGGATCTCGCCGCTGTCGCGGCCATCGGGCTGGAAACCGTCGTTGACGATCTCGGTGCCGACTTCGATCAGCTTGCGCATCACCGCCTTGTCGCGAACGATCTCGGCGTAGGCGGTGATGTTGGCGGCCGACGGCGTGGTGCTGGCCAGTTCGATCAGGTAAGCGCCGCCGGCGACCTGTTCGGACAGGCCTTGCGAGTCGAACCACTCGCCCAGGGTCACCGCGTCGAACGGCCGGCTCTTCTCGGCCAGGTCGCGGATCGCGCGGTAGATCAGTTGGTGATCGCGGCGGTAGAAATCTTCCTCGACGATCTGGTCGGCGACCCGGTCGTAGGCGTCGGGCGCGAGCATGAGGCCGCCGAGCACGGCCTGTTCGGCCTCGATCGATTGCGGCGGCACCCGAAGCTGGTCCACGCGCTGTTCGGCGCGGGTCTCGAAACGTTTTTCGCTACGGAATCCGCCACGTGCGCTCATCGGGAAAGACGATCCTCGTCGTTCGGCCGCGTGTGCGGCCAATCGAGCCGATCAAGGCTCAGGGGCTGGTGAGGGCGCCGGCGATCCGGGGATCGGCGTCGATGGGTGTCGGTCGACGTCGCAGGAAGGAGGCCGGACACGCATCGTAGTCGCGATCGGGTCGTGCCCGTTGCAGATAACCCTGTGGATAAGAAGGGGACAACTTGCCCTTTCTATGTCACGAGCGCGTCGCACAGACTGCGACGGCCAGGGGCCTGCCCGGAGATCCGACGCCCGCGGAAAAAACGAAGGGCGCCTTTCGGCGCCCTTCGCAGTCTTACGATCGGGCGGTCGCGATTAAGCGGCTTCGCCGGCGACGATGACCTTGACCGTGACTTCGACGTCGGCGTGCAGGTGGATCAGCACGTCGTATTCGCCGGTGCGACGGATCGGGCCTTCGCCCATGATCACTTCCGACTTGCCGACTTCGAAGCCGGCCTTGGTCAGCGCCTCGGCGATATCGCGCGGGGTCACCGAGCCGTACAGCTTGCCTTCGGTCGCGGCGTTGGCGTGGACCGTCACCGAAGCGCCTTCCAGACGGGCCTTGCGGCCTTCGGCGCCTTCCAGCAGCGACTTGGCCTTGGCTTCGTACTCCGCACGGCGGGTTTCGAAGTCGGCCAGGTTGCTGGCGGTGGCCGGAACGGCCTTGCCCTGCGGCACGAGGTAGTTGCGGCCGTAGCCCGGCTTGACGTTGACCTTGTCGCCGAGGTTGCCGAGGTTGGTGACTTTCTGCAGGAGGATCAGTTGCATGGTCTTGCTCCGTGTTCGTTAGCGGGCCTGTAGGTCCGCAGCGGGATTCGCTGTCCGAAGAAGCGAGGAATGAATCGATAGGAGTGAGTTGAGAGGAGTGAGAAGTGATCGAAAGCAAAGCTTTCTCTCGTTGCTCACTCCTCGAAGGCGGCAAAGCCGCCATTCACTCCAACGCCGTTAGGCGTTGTGGTTGTCGGTGTACGGGATCAGCGCGAGGAAACGAGCGCGCTTGACCGCCGTGGCCAGCTGGCGCTGGTACTTCGACTTGGTGCCGGTGACGCGGCTCGGCACGATCTTGCCGGTCTCGGTCAGGTACTGGCGCAGGGTGTTGAGATCCTTGTAGTCGATCTCTTTGACGCCTTCGGCGGTGAACTTGCAGAACTTGCGGCGGCGGAAAAACTTGGACATGGGGGCAATCCTCAGGCGGCTTCGGCGTTGTCGTCGGCGTTGTCGGCGGTGCCGACGGCGGTCTCGCTATCGTCGTCACGACGACGACGCTCACCACGCTCGCCGCGCTCGGGCTTGTCGCCCTTCTCGTCCTTGAACTTCATGATCAGCGACTGCTCGGTGTCGGCGTCGTCGCGCTTCATGACCAGGTGACGCAGCACGGCGTCGTTGAAACGGAAACCGTCGACGAGCTCGTTGAGCACCGTCTGGGTGACTTCGATGTTCAGCAGGACGTAGTGGGCCTTGACCAGGTTCTCGATCGGATAGGCCAGCTGACGGCGGCCCCAGTCTTCGAGACGGTGGATCTTGCCTTCGCCGCCTTCGATCAGCGACTTGTAGCGCTCGATCATGGCCGGCACCTGCTCGCTCTGGTCCGGATGGACCAGGAACACGACTTCGTAATGACGCATGGGTGTGTTTCCTTGTGGATGATGGATCGCCGATGGCGACCCGGTTCAGCCCCCCGGGGTCCGGATGCGGACGCGGTGGAGCAAGGTCCCGACCGGCCTTGGGCCGTTCGAGAGCCGGAAAGTATGGCAGGACAAGGGCTTAGGTGCAATGCGGTGCGGTATTTGCCTGCGAAGGCCTGCGCGGCCGGCTTTGGCTAGGAGCGGCGCGAGCCGCCGACCGGGCGCTATCAGCCGCCGCGCCTTTCGCCGCCGCCCGGCTTGTCGCGGTCGCGGCTTGCGCCGCTCCTACCCATGGGCCGGGCTCCGGCTCCTATCTCAGCACCTCAAGAGATCAGCGTTTCTTCGATTTGGCGGGCGCCTTCGCCGGCGCCGGCTTCTTCGCCGCGATCCAGGCATCGATGTGCTTCTCCAGCACCTGCAGCGGCACCGAGCCGGTCGACAGCACCTCATCGTTGAAATCGCGCAGGTCGAAGTCCTTGCCGAGGGCCTTGCGCGAGCGCTCGCGCAGCTCGGAAATTTTCAGCTGGCCGATCTTGTAGGCCAGCGCCTGGCCCGGCCAACCGATGTAGCGGTCGATCTCGTTGACCACGTCCTGCTCGGTCTTGGGGGCGTTGTCCATGAAGAACTTGATCGCCTTGTCGCGGCTCCAGCCCTTGCTGTGCATGCCGGTGTCGACCACCAGCCGGACCGCGCGCCACATGTCGTAGGACAGCTGACCCATGCGGTCGTAAGGGTCGTCGTACAGGCCCATGTCGTAGCCCAGGCGCTCGGCGTACAGGCCCCAGCCCTCGCCGTAAGCGACGAAGTAGCCGGTGCGGCGGAACATCGGCGCGTCCGGCAGCTCCAGGCCGCGGGCGAACTGGAAGTGATGGCCCGGCACCGCCTCGTGTAACGACAGCGGCATCATTTCCCAGGTCGGGCGGACCTCGGGCTTGTACAGGTTGACGTAGTAGTAGCCGGCCCGGGTGCCGTCGACCGCGCCCGGCAGGTAATACGCCGTGGTCGTGTCCGGGGCGACGTTGTCGGGGATCGGGCGTACGCCGTAGGGCTGGCGCGGGATCAGCTTGGAAATCTTGACCAGCTCCGGGTCGATCCGCTTGGAGATCGCCTGGTAGGCCTCGAGCAGCGCCGCCGGGGTCTTATGGAAGAACTTCGGGTCGCTGCGCAAATAAGTGAAGAACTCCGCCAGGGTGCCCTTGAAGCCGACCTCGGCCTTGACCTTCTCCATCTCGGCGCGGATGCGCGCGACCTCCTTGAGGCCGATCTTGTGGATCGCATCGGCGCTCAGATTGGTGGTGGTGAAATCGGCGGCGAGGAAATCGTAATAGGCCTTACCGTCGGGCAGGTCGCTGGCGGCGATGCTGGTGCGCGCCGCGGCCAGGTACTCCTTCTCGAAGAAGCTGCCGAACTCGCGGTAGGCCGGCACGATGGTCTCGGCGATGACCTTCTTCGCCTCGGCCTGCAGCGCCTTGCGCTCGGACGCCGGCACGCTGTCGGGGAAGCGGTTGAAGGGCTTGTAGAACGGGCTCTTGCTCGGGTCGTCGACGATCTGCTTGGCGATCTGGCCCGGCACGCGCTGCATCAGCACGCGCGGCGGGGTGATGCCGGCCTTGGCGCCCTCGCGCAGCAGGGCCTGGTTCTGTTCGATCAGCACCGGCAAGGCGCGCATGCGCGCGAGCCAGTCGCGGTAGTCCTTGACCTGCTCGAACGAAAGGCCTTCGACCAGACCGTCGGCGGTCTGCACGCCGCCGCTCTGCCCGACCGGCGCCAGGTATTCGCGGTACTTCTGCCGCTCGATGCTCTTGCCGAGGTTCCAGCCGAACACGTCGTAGTTGAGCTGGTCGGCTTCCGACAACTGGCTGCGATCGATGGCCTTGAGCTTGGCCAGCGCCTGGCGGTCGCTCTCCTGACGCGCCTGGATCGCGCTCAGGCTGGCGTCGGTCCAGCGGTCGTTATAGCGCTTGTCGCCGTTGAAGCTGGCGCCTTCGGGGTTCTCGCGCAGGCCGCGCTCCCACTCCTCGTCGAACAAACGATGCAGCGCCTCGGTGGAGGCGTTGGCATTGCGCGTGGCGGATGCGGCAGTGGCGGGCGCGGCCGTGGCCATCGAGGCCAACGGCGCGGCCAGGCCCACGGCGATGGCCGCGGCGAGCAGAACGGGACGGAGCATGGTGCGGATTCCCCAGGAGACCAGCGGCCGAGTCTAGCCCGGCCTCGCGCCGCTGCCGCATGTCGAAAGTTGGCGGCAACGCCGCACCGGCCGCAACCGGCAAAGCCCTTCGAGCGAGCTGGGCAGAACGCGACGCGGCAGACCGCTGCGAGGCGCGATCTCGATACGGACAGAAGCGGTAATCGGCTGGCGCCGCCCTGCCCCGGTCGACCTCAGGCGGCGTCGGCCTGGGTGGTGAAGCTTTCGCCGCAACCGCATTCGGCGGCGGCGTTCGGGTTCTGGAACACGAACATCTCGCCGAGGCCCTGCTTGAGGAAATCGATGCGGGTGCCGTCGACCAGCGGCAGGCTGATCGGGTCGACGTAGATGCGCACGCCGTCCTGCTCGAACACGGTGTCGCCTTCGCGCTCGTCGCGGGCCAGGTCGGCGATGTGCTGCCAGCCCGAGCAACCGGTACGGGTCACGCCGAAACGCAGGCCCAGCGCGGTCGGCGTTTCGGTCAGGAAATGCTGGACACGTGCGAGCGCGGCGGGGGCGAGGGTCACGGACATGGCGGTACTCGTAAGAATGTTGTGCTCGATGCCGGCTGCGTCCTGGAAGGCTGCGGCCGGATCGGCGCTACCGGAATGGTAGCAGCCTGGCATCGGCGGGCTGTACCCGATATGGCGGCATTGCGACGGCGTTCAAGCAGGCGTCCTGTCGCCGCCAGCCTGTCGCAGCGCCGGCAAAGACGCTGCTTCGGGCCTGAACGCCTCAGTCGCTGCGCCCTGCCCCGGTCGCCGCGGCCGGGGCCGGGGCCGGCGCCGCATCCGGCGGCGCCATCAGATAGGTGGCGAAACTGCCGAGCCAATGGGCACCGGCGTAATGGCTGTCGCCGACCGCGATCAGGCCGAGTTCGCGATGCACGGCGGCGGCCGCACGCAAGGCGCGGATGCGCCGATCGCGCGGCGGCAATCCGGCGGCGATGCCTTCCAGCATCCAGGCCCGGCTCAGGTTGAGGCCGTCGAGATGGGCGAGCTTGCCGTCCTCGGGGTCGAGCACCACGGCCGGGACCAGCCAGTCGGCGCGAGCGCGGCGCGGCACCTGCGGCAGGAACTCGCGCAGCCAGCGGGCGTACTCGTCCGGCGCCAGCACCCGACGCATCAGATCGGCTTCGGCCAGGCACGGCGAAAGGAAGTCCTGTCCGGAAGGCTCATAGGCCAAAGGGCAGTCGCGGTCGCCCTGGTAGAAGAAGCGCGAGCGGGCGATCAGGGCGTCGCGCAGCGCCTGGTCGCCGCTGCGGCGGGTCCAGTCCAGGGCCAGGCCGAAGGCGAACGCGGTCTGGCTGTGTTCGCCGACGCGGATCGGGCGGGTCAGTTTCGGCAGCCAGCGCAGCAGCCGCGCAGCGGCTTCGCGCTCCAGCGGTTCCAGCGCCGCCGCCCATTGCCGCGCCTGCGGGTCGTCCCAGCCGCGCAACTGCGAGCCCAATTGCAGCAACCAGGCCAGGCCATAGGGGCGTTCGAAGGTCTCGTCGCTGCTGCGGCGCAGATACGCCAGTTCGCCGGCGATGTTCTCGCCGGTCAGGTTGCGCGCCAGAGCGGCCCGCGCCGGCGCGGCGAACGGCGCCTGCGGGAAACGCTCGACCAGCCGCGCCAGCAACCAGTGCCCGTGCACCGAGGAATGCCAGTCGTAGCAGCCGTAGAAGGCCGGATACAGCTTGCTCGGCGCGGCCACGTCCTTGGCGCCTTCGAGGCGATGGCTGATTTTGTTCGGGTATTCGCGGCCGACGCAGCTCAGCGCGAGACCGGCGAAATGGCCGGCGCGTGCCTCGTCGAGCACGACCACCGGCAGGGGCTCCGGCGCAGGCGCCGCTGCGGCCGCCTGCGCGCATGTCGCGGCCGCCGCCATGGCGAGCATCCAGCCGGCCCACCCGCGTCCCCATCGCCTGCCCCATCGCCAAACCCGATTCATGCCGCGCCTCGCCCCCGTGGTCCAAAACGCAGTCTAAGGCCGCGGCGACCGGCACGCCCTGTGCCGGCAGCATCCGTTATCATCGCCGTCCTTTACTTTTCAACGCGCTGGGGCGGCATCACATGACGGTGGTTAGCGTCGAACAGGCACTCGCGGGCAAGATTCCGGCGGGCGGCGAAGTCACGGTACGCGGCTGGGTGCGTACCCGTCGCGATTCCAAGGCCGGACTGAGCTTCGTCAACGTCAGCGACGGCTCCTGCTTCGCACCGATCCAGGTCGTGGCGCCGAATACGCTGTCCAACTACGACGAGGAGGTCAAACACCTCACCGCCGGTTGCTCGGTGATCGCCACCGGCATCCTGGTCGCCTCGCAGGGCCAGGGCCAGAACTACGAGATCCAGGCCTCCAGCCTGCAGGTGGTCGGCTGGGTCGAGAACCCGCTCACCTACCCCATGCAGCCGAAGGCGCACACGCTGGAATACCTGCGCGAGTTCGCCCATCTGCGCCCGCGCACCAACCTGTTCGGCGCGGTCACCCGTATCCGCCACTGCCTGTCGCAGGCCGTGCACCGGTATTTCCACGAGAACGGCTACTACTGGATCAGCACGCCGATCATCACCACCTCCGACGCCGAAGGCGCCGGCCAGATGTTCCGGGTCTCGACCCTGGACCTGGCCAACCTGCCGCGCGAGAAAGACGGTGCGATCGATTTCTCGCGCGACTTCTTCGGCAAGGAAACCTTCCTGACCGTGTCCGGCCAGCTCAACGTCGAGGCCTACTGCCTGGCGCTGAGCAAGGTCTACACCTTCGGCCCGACCTTCCGCGCCGAGAACAGCAACACCACCCGCCATCTGGCCGAGTTCTGGATGATCGAGCCGGAGATCGCCTTCGCCGACCTGATGGAGAACGCGCGGGTCGCCGAGGACTTCCTCAAGTACCTGTTCCGCGCGGTGCTCGACGAGCGCGGCGACGACATGGCCTTCATCGCCGAGCGCGTCCAGCCCGATGCGATCACCCGCCTGGAGACCTTCGTCAACTCGCCGTTCGAACGCATCGACTACACCGATGCGATCTCGTTGTTGCAGAAGTCGGGGCAGAAGTTCGAGTTCCCGGTCGAATGGGGCCTGGACCTGCAGACCGAGCACGAGCGCTGGCTGACCGAGCAGCACGTCGGCCGCCCGGTGGTGGTGCTGAACTACCCCGAGCACTTCAAGGCCTTCTACATGCGCCTCAACGACGACGGCAAGACCGTCGCGGCGATGGACGTGTTGGCGCCCGGCATCGGCGAAATCATTGGCGGCAGCCAGCGCGAAGAACGCCTCGACGTGCTCGACACGCGCATGGCGCAGTTCGGCCTGGATCCGGCGCATTACGACTGGTACCGCGACTTCCGCCGCTACGGCACCGTGCCGCACGCCGGTTTCGGCCTCGGCTTCGAGCGCCTGGTGGTCTACGTGTGCGGCCTGAGCAACATCCGCGACGCGATCGCCTACCCGCGCGCACCGGGCAGCGCCGAGTTCTGATCCGCCCGTGCCGGCGTGCTGCGGCCGTGTTCGTGGCGACATCGCTCGGTTCGCTCCGTGCCCGTGATCTCCGCGCAGGCGCGGATCCAACAACCTTGCAGGCTCTCGCACGAAGGGCCCTGGATCCCCGCCTGCGCGGGGATGACGGCCCGGAAGTTCGGCATGATCGGGCGGTAGCGCCCGCGACTCCCCGCCGCTTTACCCCGCCACGGCCGCGGCACATGATGGCTTCCGGCATCGATTCAGGCCCTTGGGCCACAGAGGTAAGACGTACGTGATCCTGTTCCTGGCCCTGACCTTCGTCGGCATCGCGATCTCCGCGTTCTGCGCGTTCGCGATCTTCTGGCCGCTGGCCCTGGTCCACCTGCGCGACCGCCATCCGGCCTTGCGCGGCGAACTCGGCGAGGCCGCCTTCGCCAATCCGTCCGCATGGGGCTGGCTGCTGCGCCAGCGCTATCGCGCCGCGAGCGACCGCAACCTCGACGGCCTGGCCACGCCGGCGCGGGTTTCGTTGCTGATCGTGTTCGCTTCGCTGGCCTGCGCGGGCCTGCTCTGGCTGCTTTCCATGATGGTGCCCTGATGACCGAAAACGAGTACGACACTTCTTCCACCCCGGCTTCCGGCGAAGGCCAATGGTGGCTGGCCACGCTCGGCCGCACCGTGGTCTGGGCGCGATTGCGCATACGCGAGGCCGGCACCGCCGAAGTCTTCGACAGCGACGCCAACACCTTGTCCTACGACAGCGAAGACACCGCCCGCGCCGCGCTCATGGACGCCGAGTTCGTCGAGCTCGAAGGCCTGGACGAAGAGGACGCGCAGGCACGCGGCTTCGCGCTCGACGAGCTGGTACCCCCGCAAGCCCAGGACGACGAGACGCTGGGCACGCTGATGATCCAGAAACTGCCGCAGCGCCACTGAGCCCGACGCCATGTACCTGCCGCGCGCCTTCGCCGAAACCGACCTGGGCGCGCTCGACCGCCTGGCCGACGCCTACGACTTCGCCACCCTGATCACCGTGCGCGACGACGCGCCGACGATCAGCCACTTGCCCCTGTTGTATCGGCGCGACGGCGAGCAAGTCGAACTGCGCGGCCATTGGGCGCGCCCGAACCCGCAGGCGCGCCACGCCGGCCCGGCCCTGGCGATCCTGCAAGGCCCGCACGCCTACGTGTCGCCAGGCTGGTACACCGACAAGGAAAGCGCGGCGCGGGTGCCGACCTGGAACTACGCCATCGCCCACCTGCACGGCGAATTGCAGACTTTCGAAGACGAGGCCGGCCTGGCCCAACTCGTCGACGACCTCAGCGTCCGCCACGAAAGCCGCGTCGGCAGCGACTGGCGCTTCGAGGTCGAGCGCGAGGAACTGCGCCGGCAGTTGCGCGGCATCGTCGGCTTCCGCTTCAAGGTCGAACGCATCACCCTCAAGTTCAAACTCAGCCAGAACCATCCCCTGGCCAATCGCGAAAACGTCGCCACCCAGTTGCAGGCGCAGGACCGCGACGACAGCCGCGCGGTCGCCGCCCTGATGCGCGAGCGCATGGCCCTACCGAGCAGCGGAGACTGATATGGATCTGAACTTGAGCGGCAAGCACGCCTTGGTCTGCGGCGCCTCCGAAGGCATCGGCCGCGCCGCCGCGCACGAGCTGGCCCTGTTGGGCTGCGACGTGACCGTGCTGGCGCGCCGCGCCGACGCCCTGGCCACGGTCGCCGAGGCCTTGCCGCGCAGCGGCGCGCAGGCGCACGGCTGGATCGCCGCCGACGTCGCCGACGCGGCCACCCTCGCCGCCCAGGTCGAAGCGCTCGCAGCCGGCAAGCCGGTGCATATCCTGGTCAACAACACCGGCGGCCCGCCTGGCGGCCCGGCGCATACCGCCCTCGACAGCGCCTATCTGGACGCCTTCCAGCGCCACCTGCTCGCCAACCAGACCCTGGTGCGCGCGGTGCTGCCCGGCATGCGTTCGGCGCAATGGGGCCGCGTGGTCAACGTGATCTCGACCTCGGTCAAGGAACCGATCGTCGGCCTCGGCGTGTCCAACACCATCCGCGGCGCCGTTGCGAGCTGGGCCAAGACCTTGTCGCGCGAACTCGGCGCCGACGGCATCACCGTCAACAACGTCCTGCCTGGCTACACCCAGACCGCGCGCATCGAACAGATCATCGGCGACCGTGCCCGCAACAGCGGCCAAACGCAGGAGGCCGTGATCGAAGCCATGCGCAAGACCGTACCGGCGAACCGCTTCGCCGCCCCTGGCGAGATCGCCGCCTGCATCGCCTTCCTGTGTTCGCCGGCCGCGGCTTACGTCAACGGCGTGAGCCTGGCGGTGGATGGTGGGCGGATGCAGTCGATTTGATCTGACGGTTGGGCGAATGCCGTCGTCCTAAGGGAGCGAACACGCGCCGAATCCAGCGTTATCCCACTGTAGGAGCGGCGTGAGCCGCGACCGCGGGATGCGCAGAAGCAACAACGCCGGTGCCGCGCATCGAAGCGGCGTGTTTCCGCGAGGGTAGGAGCGGCGTCCTACTGGATTTCCTTCGGTCACAAGCCGCGACCGCGCTGTTTCAATCTCGCGGCGCATCGCTCCCGCAAGATCAAGATCAGGATCAAATGCCAAAAGCTTCCGCCACTAAAGCGGCGGGTTACTTTCTTTTGTCATAAGCAACAAAAGAAAGGTAACCAAAGAAAAATGCTTCTCTTTGAATCAAGGGCCCGCACGAGCGGTGCTTTCGCAGGGCTCTACATACGGGACATCCCTGTCCCGATGAAAAACGGCTCGCGTCCCTGCGAGCCGCCCTCCGGGTCTTCGATTGCCTTCGCTAGTGCGAAACGTCGCACAACAACAGCCAAGGCTAAAGCAACGACCGAAGACGGGATTTGACGCCGCCTGCGAAATATCGTCGCCATCCACAGTTCGTGGTCGCGGCTCACGCCGCTCCTACAGAGGCCGATCACCGTTGCCGTTGCCATTGCCATTGCCGTGATGAGCTTGGCGCAGCATCGAGCTCGCGAGAACGCCTGGAGACCCGGAGGGCGGCGCACAGGACGTGCGCCGTTTTCCGATAAGACAAGGATGTCTTATCGGAAAATCCCGGCGCCAGCTGAGTGCTCGCAAGGGAGCTTCGTCAAGGAGAGCCCTTTTCTTTGGTTACCTTTCTTTTGGGCTTAGCAAAAGAAAGTAACCCGGCCGCGTTAGCGGACGGAAGCTTTAGATGTCGCTTCACCGCTTTGCGGTAAGAACCGCAGCAACCGCCAGCGGCGCGGTCGCGGCTTGTGACCGAAGGAAATCCAGCAGGACGCCGCTCCTACCCTTTGGATTCGTCGCCTACCACTATTCGGCCTGCGCGATACGTCCGCGCCGCGAACGCTCTAACCACCACACTCCCGCGCTGACGAACAGCCAGCTCAGAAACCACGGCCAGGACGAACCCCGTTGCGCCTGCGTCGACGACGCGGCAAACAGAGGGGCCGAAGCACTCGCGACCTTCGCCTGCGCCATCAACAGCAAAGTCGCCTCACGCACCTCGCCAGCACGCAAGCCCGGCGCCTCATCGCGGCCGCGCACCGCGAAGGGCTGCACGCGCTCGCCTTGGCGCAACACATGCCAACCCGCGTCGGTCGGCCAGAAGGCGGCGCAGCGTTCGCTACCGCTGGCCGGATCGATCAGCACATCGATGTCATCGCCTTGCGGTGTACGCACCTGCGCCCCAGCGCTCAAGCCGCACAGCGAGACCCGCCGGTCCTGACGCGCCTCGCCATCGATCCGCAGCATCGGCTTCGGCTGAGCCCGCGCCAACGCGCCAAAAGCGGCACTCCACCATTGCCCATGCAGATCGTCGCGACCGGCCAGGGTCAGGCGGAAGCTGTCGCTCAGGGTCCACACACCGAGCCGGCCACGGCCGGCGCTGCGCCAACTGGCGAAAGCCTTGCCGTCCGCACCGCGCAACAGACTGTGCGAACCCGCGCCATCGAGTGTGAGCGCACGTCGATTCAGTACCGGCAACTCCGCCACCGCCTCATCGCGGGCACGCGGCGCGTCGGTCGTGCCCGGGCCGATGCGGGCGCGGGTCGCTTCTTCATCCGCGCTCGATGGCGGCAAACGCACTTCCACCGAGTCTGCGCCGGCCCCGAGTTCGAAGCCCAGCGCCCGCAGCTGCGTACGCATGCGTGGCGACAAAGGGCCGCCGATGCGCAGCAGCACGCCGAGGCCGTCGCGCATGGCGCCGAGCAAGGCGGCACGCTGCGATTCGCCCAGGCCTTCCCAGACGCGTTCGTCCAGCACGACCAGATCGAAACCGGCCAAGGTCGAGGCGTTCAAGTTCAGCGGCGCATCGCCGAGCCGCAGCCCAGCGCCGGCATCGACCTGGGTATGCAGCTTGATCCCCGCGTCCAAGGCCCAGCGTCGCAGGTACTTCAGTTCCGGATTCGGTGCGCCAGCCAGCACCAGCACTCGCGGCGGCGTATCGGCGACCACCGACAAAGGCAGCTCGATCTCTTCGGCGACGTTCTGGCGCGCATCGCGCAAACGCAGCCTGAAATTCATCAAGCCCGGAATGCGTGCGATGGCGCCGACGCGGAAGCCGCCATCCGCCGCCAAGGCGGCGCGGTCGACGCGTTGCAGACCCGGGTCTAGTAATTCCACCACCGCACCGGGCATCGCTGCGACACTTCCGGTCACGCTGAACCCGCCGCCGGCCGCGACTTCGCGCGGCGCCCACAGGCCGCTCAGTCCGCGCGGCAACGGCGTCGGCTGCCATTCGATCGTCAGCCCGCGCGCGGCATGGCGATCGCGCAGCTCCAGGCCGGCGCCGAGCAGGCGCAGCCGTTGGGTGCCGGGATGGCGGCGCAACGCCGTGGCGAGGTCGGGTACGCGTTCGCCGTCGGTCGAAGCCGTGGCTTCGGGCAAGGCGATGCGGGTCTCGCCGGCGATCGTGGCGTCGCTCGCGCTCGCACCGGCCGTCGCCACCACCATGCTGCCGGCGTCGCTGTATACGAGCGGCGGGAACAGCGCGAGATACAGCAACGCCGCCATCAGCGGTTGCGCGATCAGCAACAATGCGAGCCGCCAACCACGCGCACGCATCCCGACCTCGGCGCGGTATTTCCGCAGGATCAGGCTCGCCATCGCCAGCACGACGGCGAGGCCGAGCAACCCGGCGATCGCGGTTTCGAGGCTGCCTTGCAGGCCGCTGTCGAGATCGATGGCGCCGATCATCGCCGGGCCTCCTGTTGCAAGGCTTCGAAGTAACGCCGGTCGACCGCGTCGCCCTGCCCTCGCCGTTGCACGCTCGCCGGCGGCCGCGTCAGCAGCGGCCACAGCAGTCGCCGCAGCTCAGCGCGACAACGCAGGCATTCGGGTTCGTTGCGCAGGGCATCGAAGGCGGCGGCGAAGGCCAAGGGGTCGGCTACTCGCGACTCGTGCTCGCGCAACCAACGCTGCAGACCGGTGTAATCGATCGGGGTCGGCTTGCTCGCGCGCGTGCTTTGCTCCAGCTCGCGCCACAGCGATTCGAGCAAGGGATCGGCTGCCCTCGCCGCGGCCAGCATCTCGCCGCGTCGCGCCAGTCCGGCGCGTTCGCCGCTCAAACGGCGGCTTTCGTCGATCGGCGGCAACTCGGGGCCGACCCGGGCCAGGTAGATGCGCGTGGCCTGCTGCACTTTCTTGATGAAGCCCAACGCCTTGTGCGCATACGGCAGCGCCTGCTGCGGATGGCCCTGGCGCAGATGCAGTTCCGACTGCCACATCTCGTCGAGCGCGGCTTTGAGCAGCTTGCGCGTGTCCGGATCGAGCAAGGTCGCGGCTTCGGCGTGATCGTGGGTATGGCCGAACTGCTCCAGCACCGAGCCTTCCTCGCCGAAGGTAGGCGCCGCCGGCTTCGGCGTATGCGTATGCTCATCGTGTTCGTCCGGCGCGGAGGCATTCGCGCTCTGCCCCTGGCCCTTATCCGCAGCCGTATGCTCGTCGTGCGGTTCGGGTTCGTCGCGGTCGTTGGTCGGCAACTGCGGTGCGCCCTCGGATTCTTCGCCGAGGAACTGGCCGTAGCGCAGGCGCAACAGGCGCTGATCGACGCCGATCGCGTCGGAGCGTTCGATAAACCGCGCTTCGTCGAGTTTGCGCCGCTGCGCGATCAAGGCCTCGGCGTCGATGATGATCTGGCGCTGGCTGCGGAAATACGCCGGCAAGGTGGTCTTGACCATGCCGTCCAGGCCCGTCGCCTCGCTGCCGAGGTCGGCCGGCCAGCGCAGGATCAGGCTCGGGCTCTGCGCCGTCTGCGGCTTCGGCGAGCGATTGTCGTCGACGCTGAGCTGGACGATCAGGTCGTCGCCGCTGGCGAAGCCGAGGCTGGCCAGGTCGAGACGCTGCGCATAACGCTTGGCGGTCGCCGTGCCGCTGCCGCGCAGACTGAGGCGCTGCTCGCGGAAGGTGATGTTCTCGCCACTGCCCTGGGCCAGGGTGATGCGCAACTGTGCATTCGCGGCCAGTCCGTAATCGTCGCTGGCTTCGAACTCCAGCGGCCAGTTGCGCTGCCCCGCGCTCATCAGGCTCAGGCCGCGATCGGGTTCGAGCACGCGCAACTGCGGAACGCGGTCGACGGTGACGTCGAGCCGGTACAGACGGCGCGTCTGCGCATCCGGCGCGCCTGCGGCGACGATGCGATACAAGGCCGGCTTGGCCAGCACGCGCTCGGCGCTCCAGCGCCCGTCGCCCTGGCGTGCGAGCGCCAAGCGCTGGCCGTCGTGGAAGACCAGCTCGGCCGCGCTCGGCTGCGGCTCGAAACGCAGGTTCCAGCGCAAGCGCGCGTTCTCGGGCACGCGCCCTTCGAGGGTGGGTTCGCTGCGCGGCGGCATGTGCGTATACGCCGGTGGATCGATGCGCAGGCCTTGTTCGATCAGCCGTGGCTGTCCGGGCAAGGCGGCGACCTGCGGCGCCGGCGACAAGGCTTCGAGATCGCGCGCGCCGCTCTGCGCACGTGGCCACAGGCCGATCGCGATCAAGCCCAGCAACGCAGCGAGCGCCGACACGAGCAGGCGCCGTGCCGACCACCCCGGGCCCAGCTCGGGACCGTTTGCAGTTTCGATGCGTTCGCGCAGCCGCGCCTGTTGCAAGCGCTGCAAGCCGTTCAAGTCCTCGCCCGATGCGAACAACAGATCGGCGCTGTCGTCCATGTCGCTGCGGGTGGCGTTGAGGCGTCGCGCGAGCCAAGCCTCGTCGAGGCGCCGGGCCTTACTCCAGACGAAAGCGGCGAGCGCCGCGCATAGCACTGCCGCCAGCGACAGTGCAGCCGAAACACCCCACAAGCGCCAGGCCAAGGCCGCGCCGACCACGACCGACGGCAACAGGCACAGGGCCAGATCGAGGGCGCGGCGGGTGCGCGCCGAACGCAGCCGGCCGGCAAGGATCGTCGCCGCGGTCATGGCGTCGCTCCGCGTCGTGCGCGCGTCGCCAGCCAGCGTTCGAGCACGAACACCAATGCGATCAACAGCGCCAACCACAAGCGCAGCTCGCGCGGCGGCAAGGCATAAGACGCGCCTCCAGTCGCCGGTGCATGGTCTTTAGCCGAGACCCAGGAAGGCGCGGGAGCGGTCGGCTCGAACAAGCCGCGCAAGCGTTGCGGGAAACCCGGTTCGAGCAACTCCGGCATGACCTGTGGCGCCAGCGCACGGGTCAAGCGCATGAGCCGGCCACGGCCGAACGCGACGCCCTCGACCAGGACCGCACCGGACGCGTCGCGCCACAACGGCGCAGGCAGCGATGAGGCATCGCGCGGCCATTCGCTGGCCGCATCGAGCAGCACGCGCCCGCCGTTGCGGGCGAACTCGCGCACCTGCGCCGGCACAGCGCCGGGCGCCAACCAGATCAACTCGCGGCTGTCGGCCGGCCAAGCCTCGGTGCTGGGCGCGACCGATTCGGTCGAGCGATCGTCCGCTGTCGGATCGCGCCAGGCGGCGATCGCCGCGCGCAGATACGGCAGCGCCGCTGCGCGATCGGCGGCATAGCGGATCGCCGGCGACGGCGCGGCCATCGCGCTGGCCGGAGTCGCGGCCGGCGTCGGGCCCGGCACGACCCGCCATTCGACCGGCCGCGACAACTGCGGCCGTTGTCCGTCGGCGCCGCCCATGCGCTCGGGCACGAACACGGTCAGCGCCGCTGCAGCCGGCAGGTCCGCGTCGAGCTCACGCAGCAGGCTCGACAGCGGCGCGGACCGCTGCGGCGCGGCAGCATCGATACGCGGAAAACCCGGCGCGAGCCAGTGCAGGCGCGCATCGGATGCGGCAGCCTGGGCGCGTGCGGCCTGTGCGTCGACGCCGGGTGCGACCACGATCCACGGCCGCGCGCTCTCGGCGCCGAACAACACCGGCCGCGCCAGCCACAGCGCGATCAAGGCCAGCAGCAACAGGCGCAGCAGCAGCAGCGGCCATTCGTCGAAGCGGATGCGGTGACGCGGCTTCGGCCGCTGCCGCAGCCAACGCAGGGCGGCGAAATCGGTCGGGCGCTGCTCGCTGCGCCGCGCGAGATGGATCAACAGCGGCAGTAGCAAAGCCGCCAGCGCGGCCAGCGCGGCGGGCAGCAGCAGGCTCAGGTTCACGTCTGCTCCGCCATGTCGCGGGCGCCGAACAAGCGTCGCAGCGGCAGATCGAGCGCCTCGTCGAGCACGTACTCGGTATGGCGGATGCCGCTTGCGTCCAGGCGCGCATCGAGCGCTTTGCGCGCGGCGGCGAACCGCACAAGGAACTCGTCGCGCAAGGCCGCGCCGTCGCCGAGCAATTCTTCGCCGGTTTCCGGGTCGCGGAAGCGGTAGCCGCCGCGGAACGGGAAGTCGCGTTCTTCCGCGGTCAGGATGCGAATGCTCAGCACTTCGCGTCGCGCCGATGCGAGCCGCTCGGCGATCGCGACGGCGCCCTCCTCGCTGCCGTCGTCGAAACCGTCGCCGATCATCAGCACCAGGTCGCCGGCGGCGATGCGCTCCCACAGCGGCCGCAGCCGTTGCGCGGCCGGCCAGGCGCCCTGCGCCGACAATGCATGCAGTTCCAACCACAAGCGGTCGCGTTGGCGCGCACCGGTCGCAGGCGCGACCAGGCGCACACCGTCCTCGCGCAGCGCGATCAAACCGAAGCGGTCGCCCTGACGCAACGCCAACTCGGCCACGCACGCGGCCAGAGCCTTAGCCGCGTCGAGCCTCGACCAATCCGGGCGCGCCGCATCGCACTGGTTCATCGACGCGGTGGCGTCGACCAGCAACCAGACCGCGAGCGGACTTTCGCGCTCGGCTTCGCGCACGAAGAACCGGTCCGAGCGCGCATACAATTTCCAATCGACCTGGCGCAATTCGTCGCCGGGCTCGTAGGCGCGGTACTGGGCGAATTCGAGCCCCGCGCCGCGGCTGCGGCTGTTGTGCAGGCCGATGCCATGGGTGCCGACTGCGCGCCGCGACAGCAGGCGCAAGCTGCGCAGGCGCGCCCGCACCGACGGTGGAATGAAATCCTTCACGAGGCTCCGGCGCCTGTGCTCAAGCGCTCGGGAACGGTACGCCGCGCAGCAACGCGGCGATGACGTCGTCGGCGCTCTTGAGCTCGGCCTCGGCGGCGAACGACAGCAGCAGGCGGTGACGCATCACCGGCGCGGCCAGGGCGAGGATGTCCTCGCGGGTCGCCGCATAACGCCCATGCAGCAGCGCCCTCGCCTTCGCCGCCAACACTAGCGACTGGCCCGCACGCGGGCCGGCGCCCCACTTCACCCATTGCCGCACCTCCGGCAAGGCGCTCTCGTCGGGACGGCTGGCGCGCACCAGTCGCGTGATCCAGACCAGCAGGTCGTCGCCCAGATGCACCTCGCGTACCCGCGCTTGCAAAGCGATCATCTCTTCGCCGCCCATCACCCGCGGCACCTCGGCGCTGCGCGTGCCGGTGGTCTGCAACAGAATGTCGTGCTCTTCGCGCTCGCTCGGATAGCCGACGCGGATATGCAGCAGGAAGCGGTCGAGCTGCGCTTCCGGCAAGGGATAAGTGCCGGCCTGTTCGAGCGGGTTCTGGGTCGCCAGGACGAAGAACGGCGCCGGCAGGGCGTGGGTCACGCCGGCATAGCTGACCGTGCGCTCCTGCATCGCTTCGAGCAGCGCGGCCTGGGTCTTCGGCGGCGTGCGGTTGAGTTCGTCGGCCAGCAGCAGATTCGTGAAGATCGGCCCGGGCTGGAAGCGGAAATGGCGATGGCCGGTGCCGTGGTCTTCTTCGAGCAACTCGGTGCCTAGGATATCGCTGGGCATCAGGTCGGGGGTGAACTGCACGCGCCTGAACTGCAGCTCCAGCGCCTGTCCCAGCGAGCGCACCAGCAGGGTCTTGCCGAGGCCCGGCACGCCTTCGAGCAGGCAGTGGCCGCCAGCCAGCAGGCCGATCAGCAATTGCTCGACCACCTCGTGCTGGCCGACGATCGCCTGGGCGATCGCTTCGCGCAGGGCGCCCAAGCGATCGAGCTGCATTTTCAGTTCGGCTTCGTTGCCGCCGGTTGCCACGTTCGTGTTCATTTCTTTATCCCGAAAGCCAGTGCAGATTCGCTCCGCGTTTTTCAAGCAACAACAGCAACAGCAAATCCCCCGCGTCCGCTGCGCGGTCGCCGCCCCCTTTGTCAAAGGGGGCAACAGCGAGCACGCGCTTCATCGTGTTCGCTTCGCTACTGCCTGCCCTCGATTCCCGATTCCCGATTTCCAAATCCCGAATCTCAAGCCCCCAACGCATACATGACGATATTGACCGCGAACTTGGTGTTGTCCTCGGCCAGGAAGCGTTTGTTGCGCCAGTCGTAGTCCCATTCGCAGCCGTAATCTTTGTTGCTGTACAGCACGCCCAGGCGACCGTCGATCTCGATGCCTTGCAGGTAGTCGTGGACCAGGTCGTCGCCCCAGCCGTTGAGTTCGAAGCCGGTCGCCGGCGGGCCGTCGAAAACGAAGAAGCTGCGGTAGATGGGGTGGTTCTTCGGCAACCGGCGCAAGGCCTTGGCACCGAAGATCCTCGCCATCTGCTCTTCGAAGGACTTCGCGAACAGGCCGTCGATGTCGTGGTTGCAGTCGTCGACGAAGACGAAGCCGCCGTTGCGCACGTAGCGCTCGAAGTTACGGCGCTCGTCGGTGTTGAACTCGACCAGCTTGTGCCCGGCCAGGTAACAGAACGGCGCGCCGAGCATCTTCGGGTCGGCCAAGGCGAGCACGTGCTCTTTCGGGTCGACCCTCAGGTTGGTGTAGTCGATCAAGGAGGTGATCAGGTTGGCCGGCATGCGCTGGTCGACGTCCCAGTCGCCGGAGTCGTACTTGAGCCGGGTGAACCAGAAGTCGTAGTCGGCGCGGGCAGCCCGCGCCAACGGCGAGTGCGCCAACCAGGCGCCGGCAGCGCCGCCGAGCATCAACCGCAGGAACTGCGCCCGGTTCACCGGGCCCTGCCTGCGTCGGTCTGGGTTGCCGCGATGCGGCCTGGAACGACCATGCCCTGCCTCAACCCCATCGGCTACAGCGCACGCGCGGTGTTGATGATGTTGACGCCGTTGAAGCGCGTCGTGCTCGACCCGTGCGAGACCGCCGAGACCTGGCTCGGCTGGCCCTTGCCGTCGAAGAACGAGCCGCCGAGGCGGAAATCGCGCTCGTCGCAGATCGCCACACAGGCGTTCCAGAACTCAGGGGTGCGGATCTGGTAGGCGGCATCCTCGACCATGCCGGTGACCTGGCCGTTCTTGATCTCGTAGAACAACTGACCGCCGAACTGGGCGTTGTAGCGTTGCTGGTCGATCGAATACGAACCGCGGCCGTGCACGTACAGGCCGCGCTCGACGCCCTTGATCATCTCGGCCACGCTCAATGGCTGCTTGCCCGGCTTCAGCGAGACGTTGGCCATGCGCTGGAACTGCACGCTCGACCAGGAATCGGCATAGCTGCAACCGTGCGACTGTTTATGGCCGAGCAGATGCGCCTCGTCGCGGGTGGCCTGGTAGTCGACCAGGATGCCGTCGCGGATCAGGTCCCACTCGCGGGTCTTGACGCCTTCGTCGTCGTAGCCGACCGCGCCGAGGCTGCCGGGACGGGTTTTATCGGCGACGAAGTTGACCCGTTCGCTGCCGTAGCGATAGCCCTGTTCGCGCTTGTCGAGGGTGGCGAAACTGGTGCCGGCGTAATTGGCCTCGTAGCCGAGCACACGGTCGAGTTCGAGCGGGTGGCCGACGTTCTCGTGGATGGTCAGGAACAGGTTCGACGGGTCCAGCACCAGGTCGTACTTGCCTGGCTTCACCGACGGCGCCTTGAGCTTGGCGCGGGCGTGCTTGGCGGCGGCGACCGCGTCTTCCATCACGTCGTAGGAGCGGCCGTAGCCGGTCAGGCCGCCAGGCAACGCGACCTTGCCGGCCGGATCGGCGTCGAGGTATTCGTAGCCCATGCCCATCGGCGCCGACAGGCCGTCGCGGGTGCGGAACTTGCCGCTGGCCTTGTCGACCGCGGTCGCGGTCAGCGGCAGCCAGATGCGGTGGATGTCCTGGTCGATGTAGCTGCCGTCGCTGGACGCGAAATACTTCTGTTCGTTGATCACGAACAAGGTCGAGTTGACGTAGTCGGCGCCGGCCTTGAGCGCGGCGGCGTTGACGCCGAGCAACAGCTCGACTTTTTCCTTGATCGGCACCGCCATCGCGTTCTTGCGCAGCGGCGTGGCCCAGCGCGTTTCGCCGACGCCGGCGACCGGCGCCAGCTCGACCTTGCGCGTCTGTATGCGCGCATTGGCGCGAGCGATCGCCAGCGCCTGGCGCGTGGCGGCAGCGACCGCGTCCGGGGTCGAGGCGTCGGTGGCGGCGAAGCCCCACGCGCCCTGGCTCAGTACGCGGATGCCGACACCGGCGGATTCGCCGTTGACGATGTTGCGGACCTGCGCTTCGCGGGTCACCACCGATTGGCGCAGGTAGCGGCCGATGCGCACGTCGCAATAATCCGCTCCGCCTTCGCGCGCGGCGTTCAAGGCGGTGTCGGCCAGGCGTCGCCGGCGCGCGAGGTCGGCCGGCTCCAGCAAGGCCTCGGCAGCGATAACGCGGCCGTAGGGAAGCGCGAGGCCGGCCAGGCCGAGGCCGGTGAAACTGAGGAAATCGCGTCGTTGCATCGGGCGGCTCGGGTTCGGCTGGCTCGGCGGCACGCTGTCACAGCGAACCAGGGCAGGCGGCGCGCCGGATCGCCGGCCGCGCCGCCGTTCAAAGGTGAATCAGACCGCGTCCGACAACGAGGTGAAGGTGAAATCGCGCAGCTTCATCGGCGGGATCATCATCACGAACGAAGACTCATCGCCGGCCACGCGCACCGGCCGCCCGAGTTCCTCGATGTTGTTGAGCATGATCACCGGCGATTCGTTGAAGCGGAAATTCTTCACCGGGTGCTTGATCACGCCGTTCTCGATGTAGAAGGTGCCGTCGCGGGTCAGGCCGGTCAGCAGCACGGTCTGCGGGTCGACCATGCGGATGTACCAGGTGCGGGTGACCAGGATGCCCTTCTGGGTGCCCTTGATCAGCTCGGCGGTGGACTTGTCGCCGCCTGCCATGAGCAGGTTGCCGGGCGTGCCGACCGCGCGCTTGCCCTGTTTCTTGGCCCAGAAGCGCGAGTAATCCAGGGCGGCGACCTTGCCGTTCTCGACCACCGACATCTTCTCGCGAGCCAGGCCCTGTGCGTCCCACGGCAGCACCGGAGCCCGCGGGTCCCAGGGGTCGGCGCTGATGTTGACGCGCGGGTCGTAGACCTGCTCGCCGAGCTTGTTGCCGCCGCCCTTCTTCGACAGGAAGCTGCGACCCTCGTCGGCCTGGCGCGCATCGAAGAAATTCATCATGAACGAGATCAGCCCGGCGGCCGCGGCCGGCTCCAGGATCACCGTGTACTTGCCCGGCTCCAGCGCCTTGGCCTCGGCCGACTCGGTGGCCTTGCGCATGGCGATGCGCACTTCGTTGTCGGCCTTGAACTCGCTGGCGTCCTTGAGATTGCGCCCGACCCAGCCGGAACCGCGGCCGTCGTCGGTGCGCACGGTGCAGGTGTAGTCGAAGTTGGTGGCCTGCTGGTAGCCGAAGTTGCCCTTGCTGTTGGCCACCGCGACGAAGCTCTGGCCGTCTTCGAGGAAGCCAGCGGCGGTGAGCTTGCCTTCGCGGCACGGCGCGATCGAGTCTGCCGCGACCTGCGCGCGGAATTCGGGCGTGATCGCCGCGGTCGAAGCGCTGAAGGTCGGGCTCGGCTTATAGCTCTGCTTGTCGATCGCCGGCATGAACTCCGGGTTTTCCGGCGCCAGCCTGGCCAGGTCTTCGGCGCGGCGGACCACGCGTTCCAGCGCGGCATCGTCGAACTCGTTGATGCTGGCGGTGCCGACGCGGTTGCCGAAGGCCGACTGCACGGCCAGGTTGCTGTTGCTGACGATGCCGCTGGTCGACACGTTGTTGAGAGCGAAACGGATGTTGCCGGCGATCGAACCGGTCAGGGTCGCGGTGCACTCGTCCGCCTTGGACAGCGCCAGGACCTTGTCGAGGATGGCCTTGGCTTCGGCTTCGGTGAAGATGCTCATGGGTGGATTCTCCTGCGCCGGTCAGCCGAGCTTGCGGGCGGTGTTGATGACGTTGACGCCGTTGAAGCGCGCCGTGCTGGAACCGTGCGAGACCGCCGAGACCTGGCCCGGCTGGCCCTTGCCGTCGAAGAACGAGCCGCCGAGGCGGTAGTCGCTTTCGTCGCAGACCGCGGCGCAGGAGTTCCAGAATTCCGGGGTGCGGATCTGGTAGGCCACGTCTTCCAGCATGCCGGTGATCTTGCCGTTCTTGATCTCGTAGAACAGCTGGCCGCCGAACTGGGCGTTGTAGCGCTGCTGATCGATCGAGAACGAGCCGTCGCCGACGATGTAGATGCCGTTCTCGACGTCCTTGATCATGTCGGCGACGCTGAGCTTGTTCTTGCCCGGCGCCAGCGACACGTTGGCCATGCGCTGGAACTGCACGCTCGACCAGGAATCGGCGTAGCAGCAGCCGTCGGACTCGCTCTTGCCCAGGATGTGGGCCTGGTCGCGGATGGTCTGGTAGTCGACCAGGATGCCGTCCTTGATCAGGTTCCAGCGCTTGGTCTTGACGCCCTCGTCGTCGAAGCCGACCGCGCCGAGGCTGCCTTGCTGAGTCTTGTCGGCGAACACCGTGACCTGGTCGCTGCCGTACTTGAAACCGCTCTTGACCTTGTCGACGGTGGCGAAACTGGTGCCGGCGAAGTTGGCCTCGTAACCGAGCACCCGGTCGAGCTCGAGCGGATGGCCGATCGATTCGTGGATAGTCAGCCAGGTGTGCGAAGGGTCCAGCACCAGGTCGTACTTGCCCGGCTTGACCGACGGTGCGGTGAGCTTCTGCCGCGCCTGCTTGGCGGCGGCGACCGCGTCTTCGAGCATGTCGTAGGAGTTGCTGTAGTTGACCACGCCGTTCGGCGAGACGGTCTTGCCCGAAGCGGCGCCGTCGAGGTACTCGAAGCCCATGCCCATCGGCGAGGACAGGCCTTCGCGGGTGCGGAATTTGCCGCTGGCCTTGTCGATCGCGGTGATCGTCATCGGCGCCCAGATGCGGTGCACGTCCTGGTCGATGTAGGAGCCGTCGGTCGAAGCGAAGTATTTCTGTTCGTTGACCAGGAACAGCATCGAGTTGACGAAGTCGGCGCCGGCCTTGACCGCGGCGGCGTTGACGCCGAGCAACAGGTCGACCTTGTCCTTGATCGGCACTTCCATGGCGTTCTTGCGGATCGGCGTCTTCCACGCCACCTCGCCGACGCCCGGGGTCTTGGCCAACACCACCGGCTGGGTCTGGGTCTTGGAGTTCGCACGCGCGATGGCAGCGGCCTGCTGCGCCGCCTCGGCCACGCTCTTGGCGTTCAACTGATTGGTCGCGGCGAAGCCCCAGGCGCCGTCGACCAGCACGCGGATGCCGATGCCGGTCGACTCGGTGTTGACCACGTTCTGGACCTTGTCCTCGCGGGTGATGACGAACTGGCGCAGATAACGGCCGATGCGTACATCGCAGTAAGTTGCGCCGGCGCCTTTCGCCGCGGTCAGCGCGGTGTCGGCAAGCACTTTTTTCTTGGCCACATCCAGCGGCGTCAACAGGGCTTCGGCGGCGATCGCGCTGCCGTAGGGAATCATCAGCCCGGCGATGCCGAGCCCCGACATGGTCAGGAAGTTGCGTCTATCCACGAGATTGTTCCGCCGTTGTGGGCCCGATCGGCAGTGCTGGTTGCCGCCGCAAGGCATGGATGAAAGTCACCTCTCGGAATGTGCGCAGTGCCTGCGCGGGCAGTCAAGTGCCGGGAGACAGTGACTCGCGATGCCGCCGTTGCGCCGATCGGGGTTGCCGATACGAGACGCCAGGCGCAGCGATTCATCTTATTTCGCGGTATTTCGCCTCCCTTGCCGCCCGCCACCTGGGTGTCCTCGCGACTGCGCGAGGCGACTTTGCTGCGGCGCACCTGGGCCAACAGTCATGCATGACTTTGGTCATGTCCGCGCGCCACGGACCGGATCGGCAAAGTCGGAGGCCGCGTCATTCGTTCGCGAAGGCCCCAAAGCGCACGCCATCCGGCCCCGCCGTCACGGAACCGCGACCGCCCCGCCGCCCCGCGCTATGGGCGCTGCCGCGCCCACGCGTTAAGCTTGGCGCATGCACAGATTCCGGCACTGGATCGACGGCCAGGCGCGCGATGCGGCCGGCAGTCGTTGGCTCGATGTCCACGACCCCGCCAATGCGCAAGCGTATGCGCAGGTCGCGGCCGGCGACGCCGCCGATGTCGAGCTCGCGGTCGCCGCGGCGCAGGCCGCGTTCCCGGCCTGGTCGGCCCTGCCCCACAGCGAACGTGCGCGCTGGCTGGAAGCCCTCGCCAGCGCGTTGGAAACGCGCCTGGAGGACTTCGCCCAAGCCGAGTCGCGCGACGCCGGCAAGCCGATCCGGCTCGCCCGCGAAGCCGAGATCCCGCGTGCAGTCTCCAACCTGCGCTTCTTCGCCCACGCCGCGACCCAGTTCGCCAGCGAATCCCACCACGGCCAGGCCGGGCTCAACTACACCTTGCGCGCGCCGCTCGGCGTGGTCGCGACGATCTCGCCGTGGAACCTGCCGCTGTACCTGTTCACCTGGAAGATCGCCCCGGCGCTCGCGGCCGGCAACACCGTGGTCGCCAAGCCTTCCGAAGTGACCCCGGCCACGGCCAGCATGCTCGGCGAGCTGGCCGCCGAAATCGGCTTCCCGCACGGCGTGCTCAACATCGTCCACGGCCTCGGCCCCGAGGTCGGAGAAAGCCTGGTCCGGCACCCGGCGGTGCGCGCGATCTCGTTCACCGGCAGCACCGCGGTCGGCCAGCGCATCGCCGGCATCGCCGCGCCGCTGTTGCGCAAGGTCTCGCTGGAGCTCGGCGGCAAGAACCCGACCCTGGTGTTCGCCGACAGCGACTGGCACGCGCACCTCGACACCCTGGTGCGCTCGGCGTTCCAGAATTCGGGGCAGATCTGCCTGTGCGGCTCGCGTGTGCTGATCGAGCGCTCTATCTACGACGAAGTCCGCGACGCCCTGGTCGAACGCGCGCAGGCGCTGAAGATCGGCGAGCCTGCAGACGAGAGCACCGCGCTTGGCCCGCTGGTGTCGCAGGCGCATTACGACAAAGTCCTGGCCGCGCTCGAACGCGCGCGCGGCGAAGGCGGCCGCGTGCTGTGCGGCGGCCATGCACTGGACCGGCCCGGCTGGTACGTGGCGCCGACCGTGATCGAAGGCTTGGGCCCGGACTGCGCCAGCAACCGCGAAGAGATCTTCGGCCCGGTCGTGACGCTTCAAGCTTTCGGCGACGACGCGCAGGCGCTGGCGCTGGCCAATGCCGGCGACTACGGCCTGTCGGCGTCGGTCTGGACCCGCGACCTCGCCCGCGCCCATCGCCTCGCCGCGCAATTGCGCGTCGGCATGGTCTGGGTCAACACCTGGCTGCAACGCGACCTGCGCACGCCGTTCGGCGGCGTCGGCGCGTCCGGCCTCGGCCGCGAAGGCGGCGCCGAGGCCATGCGTTTCTTCACCGACGCCAAGAACGTCGGCCTTCACCTGGGATGACCGTTGTATGACCCCGTTGCACGACCTGCTTGAACGAAACCGCGAATGGTCCGAGCGCATCAGCGCCGAGGACCCGGAGTTCTTCGCCCGCCTCTCGCGCCAACAGGCGCCCGAGTACCTCTGGATCGGCTGCTCGGATTCGCGCGTGCCGGCCAACCAGATCATCGACATGGCCCCGGGCGAGGTCTTCGTCCATCGCAACATCGCCAACGTCGTGGTCCATACCGACCTCAACTGCCTGTCGGTGATCCAGTTCGCGGTCGACGTGCTCAAGGTCAAGCACATCCTCGTGGTCGGCCACTACGGCTGCGGCGGCGTGCATGCGGCGTTGCACGGCCACCGCCTCGGTCTGGCCGACAACTGGATCCGTCACGTCGGCGACGTCGCCGACAAGCACGTGGCCTGCATCTCGCACGCCCATGCCGAAGAGCGCCACGACCGTTTGTGCGAGCTCAACGTGATCGAGCAGGTGCAGAACGTCAGCCTGACCACCATCGTCCGCGATGCCTGGGCGCGCAAGCAGCCGCTCGCCGTGCACGGTTGGGTCTACAGCCTGCGCAACGGCCGTGTCCACGACACCGGCATGAACATCGACAGCTTCGAGGCCCTGCAGGACACCTACGAACGCGCCGTCGCCACGGTGCACTCGACCCACGGCGGTTCGCCGCGATGAGCGGCGGCGGCATCAGCGCCGCCAAGGCGCCGCGGCCGGTCGGCCTGTACCCGCATGCGCGCCGGGTCGGCGACCTGCTGTTCCTGTCCGGGATCGGCCCGCGCGATGCCGCCAGCAACGCCATCCCCGGCAACGTCCACGACGCCGAAGGCCGCCTGATCGCCTACGACATCGAGCTGCAATGCCGCTCGGTGTTCGCCAATGTCCGCGCCGTGCTCGAAGCCAGCGGCGCCGGCTGGGACGACCTGGTCGACGTGACCGTATACCTGACCGACATGGCCCGCGATTTCACCGCCTATAACGCGGTCTGGGCCGAGTATTTCCCCGAGCTCGAACGGGCGCCGTGCCGGACCACGCTCGGCATCACCGCGCTGCCGACGCCGATCGCCATCGAACTCAAATGCATCGCCGCCTTCGCCCCGCAGCGAAACGGCGCACCGCCCGAGGGTAAGTGAATGCTTCCTGGACCGATCAACCTCAACCAATGGATCGACGAACACCGGCACCTGCTGAAGCCGCCGGTCGGCAACAAGGTGATCCACCTCGGCGACTTCATCGTCATGGTGGTCGGCGGCCCTAACCAGCGCACCGACTATCACTGGGACGAAGGCCCGGAGTGGTTCTATCAGCTCGAAGGCGAGATGGTCCTGCGGATCCAGGAGGATGGGGCCGTGCGCGACATCCCGATCCGCGCCGGCGAGACCTTCCTGCTGCCGCCGCGCGTGCCGCATTCGCCGCAGCGCATGCCCGATTCGATCGGTTTGGTCATCGAGCGCAAGCGCCTGGCCCACGAAGACGACGGCCTGATGTGGTACTGCGAACGCTGCAATCACAAGCTCTACGAAGAATTCTTCCATCTGCACGACATCGAAGCCGACTTCCCGCCGGTGTTCGAGCGTTTCTATTCCTCGCGCGAACATCGGACCTGCATGGACTGCGGCCATCTGAACCCGGCGCCGGGCCGCTATGTGATGCCCGACACCTGAGGCGACGATGCTCAAGATCGACACCCACGCTCATTATCTGCCGCGCGACTGGCCCGACCTGGCGCGCAAGTACGGCGACGAGCGCTTTCCGGTGATCCACCACACCGACGACGGCCGCCACCGCATCTACAAGGACGGCAAGTTCTTCCGCGAGATCTGGTCGAAGACCTGGGACCCGCAGGAGCGCATCGACGACTACGCGCGCTTCGGCGTGCAGGTGCAGGTCATCAGCACCGTGCCGGTGATGTTCAGCTACTGGGCCAAGGCCAACCAGGCCCTCGACCTGCACCAGGCGCTCAACGATCATATGGCGCAGGCTTGCCGCGACTACCCGCGCCACTACGCCGGCATCGGCACGGTGCCGCTGCAGTCGCCGCGCCTGGCGGTGCAGGAACTCGAACGCTGCATGGACCAGCTCGGCCTGCAGGGCTGCCAGATCGGCAGCCACGTCAACGACTGGAACCTCGACGCACCGGAGTTGTTCGAGTTCTTCGAGGCCGCCAGCGACCTCGGCGCGGCGATCCTGGTGCACCCCTGGGACATGATGGGCACGCCGAGCATGCCGAAATACTGGCTGCCGTGGCTGGTCGGCATGCCGGCCGAGCAATCGCGCGCAGCCTGCTGCCTGGTGTTCGGCGGCGTGCTCGAACGCCTGCCGAAGTTGAAGATCTGCTTGGCCCATGGCGGCGGCAGTTTCCCCTACACCATCGGCCGCATCGAACACGGCTTCAACATGCGCCCCGACCTGGTCGCGACCGACAATCCGCGCAACCCCCGCGATTACCTCAACCAGTTTTACTTCGACTCCTGGGTCGCCGACCCGCGCGCGCTCGAATACCTGCTCGACACCTGCGGCGTGTCGCGGGTGATGCTCGGCACCGACTACCCGTTCCCGCTTGGCGAACAGACGCCCGGTGCCGGCATCGCCTCGCTCGACCTGCCGCCGGCCGACCAGGCGCGGCTGTATCACGGCACCGCGCTGGAATGGCTCGGGCTGTCGAAGTCGCGCTTCGAGTGAGTGCCGGGCGAAGCCCGCCCTTGCCCCCTCGTCACTCATCTCTCATCACCGCCCCACGTTGCCAGGCCTTTCCCGTGACCGATCTGTCGTCCCCCGCCCATGCCGCCGCGCTCGACGCCGCCGACCCGCTGCCGACCCTGCGCGGCGAATTCCTGATTCCCCGCCACGGCGACCAGGAGCAGGCCTACTTCGTCGGCAATTCGCTCGGCCTGCAGCCGCGCGGCGCACGCGCGCACGTCGAGGAGGTGCTGGACAAGTGGGCGATGGAAGCGGTCGAAGGCCACTTCACCGGTCAGGCGCAGTGGATGCCGTATCACGAACTGGTGCGCGACCCGCTCGCACGCCTGGTCGGCGCCCACCCGGGCGAAGTGATCGCGATGAATTCACTGACCGCCAACCTGCACCTGATGATGGTCAGCTTCTACCGGCCGACCCGCGAGCGCCCGGCGATCCTGATCGAAGCCGGTTCGTTTCCGTCCGACCGCTATGCCGTGGCTTCGCAGATCGCCTTCCACGGTTTCGACCCGGCCACCGACCTGATCGAGGTCGAGCCGGACGAACCCGGCGGGCTGATCTCGATGGCGACGATCGAACGCGCCATCGCCGAGCACGGCCCGCGCCTGGCCCTGGTGCTGTGGCCCGGCGTGCAATACCGCAGCGGCCAGGCCTTCGACCTACCGGCGATCGTGCGCCTGGCGCATGCGCAGGGCGCGTTGTGCGGCTTCGACCTCGCCCACGGCGTCGGCAACCTCGAACTGCAGTTGCACGACAGCGGCGTGGATTTCGCGGTGTGGTGCCACTACAAGTACCTGAACTCCGGCCCCGGTGCGGTCGCCGGCTGTTTCGTCCACGCACACCACGCCCGCACCGACCGACCGCGCTTCGCCGGCTGGTGGGGCCACGAAACCTCGACCCGTTTCCGCATGGGGCCGGACTTCGTCCCGACCGCGGGCGCCGAAGGATGGCAGCTCAGCAACCCGCCGATCCTGGGCCTCGCTCCGTTGCGCGCATCGTTGGACCTGTTCGACCGGGTCGGCATGCCCGCTCTGCGCGATAAGTCGCAGCGCCTGACCGGCTATCTGGAAGCGCTGATCCGCGAACGCCTCGCCGATACGCTCGATATCGTCACGCCCGCCGACCCGGCGCAACGCGGCTGCCAGCTGTCGTTGCGAGTGATCGGCGGCCGCGGCCTCAGCGGCCGCGCCGCCGGCCGCGACCTGTTCGACTATCTCGCCGCCAACGGCGTGCTCGGCGATTGGCGCGAGCCCGACGTGATCCGGATCTCGCCGGCGCCCTTGTACAACACTCACGCCGACGTGCTGCGCTTTGCCCGGGCGGTGGAAGCCTGGAGGGGCGCTTGATTCTGGCTTCGTCCCACCTGGATCCGCTCAGGTCCGGCGAACCCTCCTACCGTCATTCCCGCGAAGGCGGGCTCTGCTTTTCTTCGGCGCTAGCCGAATATCCAAAGTGAGGTTGAAGTGTCCAGGTCGCCCGCCGTGTACCTCCTTGCAAGCGCGAAACGCGGCACCTTGTATACCGGCGTTACGAGCGACCTGATCCAACGCGTATGGCAACATCGCGAGCACCTGGCACAAGGCTTCACCGAACGCTATGGCGTCGATCGACTGGTTTGGTACGAACAGCACGAGACCATGGAAAGCGCCATTCAACGCGAGAAGAAAATAAAGAAATGGAACCGCGAATGGAAGATCCGACTGATCGAAGAGAACAATCCGGAATGGCGCGACTTATGGCAGGACATCGCGAGTACCGGCTGAAGCCTCTGGATTCCCGCCTTCGCGGGAATGACGGTATGAAGATCCACGGCTCCCTGCCCCTCCTCGCGCGACTCGCCATAGGACTCGCCGCTTGAACGCAACCATATACCCCAAGCACATCACCATCATCGGCGCCGGCCTCGCCGGCGCGCTGCTCGCCACCTTGCTGGCGCGGCGCGGCTGGGAGGTCGATGTCTACGAGAAGCGCGGCGATCCGCGCCTCAAGGGCTATCAGGGCGGGCGATCGATCAACCTCGCCCTGGCCGAACGCGGCCGCCATGCGCTGCGCCTGGCCGGGGCCGACGACGCGGTCATGGCGCAGGCGGTGATGATGCGCGGGCGCATGGTGCATTTCCTCGACGGCCGCACCGACCTGCAGCGCTACGGGCGCGACGACAGCGAAGTGATCTGGTCGGTGCACCGCGGCGAGTTGAACCTGATCCTGCTGCAAATCGCCGAGGATGCCGGCGCCCAGTTGCACTTCCATCGCGGCCTGCAATCGGTCGATTTCGAGCGCCGCCTGGCGGTGTTCCACGACGACCGCGACGACAGCGCGCACGAGATCGTGTTCGACAGCCTGGTCGGCGCCGACGGCGCCGGCTCGGCCCTGCGCGGGGCGATGAAGCAGGCGGTGGAATTGGGCGAACGCACCGAATTCCTCGGTCATTCTTACAAAGAACTGGAGATCCCGCCGTCGCCCGACGGCGGTTTCAGCATCGAGCCGAACGCCCTGCACATCTGGCCGCGCGGCCGCTACATGTGCATCGCCCTGCCGAACGACGAACGCACCTTCACCGTCACCCTGTTCCTGCCCAACGAAGGCGACCCGAGCTTCGAAACCGTGCGCAACGGCGCCGATGCGCGCGCCTTGTTCGAGCGCGACTTCGCCGACGCGGTGCCCTTGATCCCGCAACTCGAACAAGACTTCGAGCGCAACCCGGCCGGCCTGCTCGCCACCTTGTACCTGGACCGCTGGCACCTGGACGACCGCGCCGTGCTGCTCGGCGACGCCGCCCACGCGATGGTGCCCTTCCACGGCCAGGGCATGAACTGCGCCTTCGAGGACTGTGTCGCCCTGGCCGAGCGCCTGCTCGCCGACGACGACCGCGCCGCCGCCTTCGCCGCGTTCCAGGCCGAGCGCCTGCCGAGCGCGCGCGCGATCCAGGCCATGGCGCTGGAAAACTATCTGGAAATGCGCGACCGCGTCGACAACGACGACTACCTGCTGCAACGCGCCCTCGAACACGAACTCGCCGAACGCCATCCCGAGCGCTTCATGCCGCGCTACGCGATGGTAACCTTCCACCGCATGCCTTACGAAGTGGCCTATGCCCGCGGCCTGCAGCAACGCGAGCTGCTCGTCGAACTGACCCGCGGCCACGACAGCCTGGCCAGCCTCGATTGGCCGGCGGTCGACGCGCTGGTGCGCGAGCGCTTGTCGCCCCTGCCCGCGGACGAGTGATCCCATGCCCGCCAGTTTTCTGTTCTACGACCTCGAAACCTTCGGCGCCGACCCGCGCACGACCCGCATCGCGCAGTTCGCGGCGATCCGCACCGACGCCGACCTGAACCCGGTCGAAGAGCCGATCAGCGTCTTCGTCAAACCCGCCGACGACTTGTTGCCTTCGCCGGTCGCGACCCTGATCACCGGGATCGCGCCGCAAGATGCCCTGCGCGACGGCGTCAGCGAGGCCGAGATCTTCGCCCTGATCTCCGACGAAATGTCGCGACCGGAGACCTGCAGCGCCGGCTACAACTCGCTGCGCTTCGACGACGAATTCGTACGCTACGGCCTGTTCCGCAATTTCTACGACCCTTACGAACGCGAATGGCGCGGCGGCAACACGCGCTGGGACCTGCTCGACGTGATGCGCCTCGCCCACGCGCTGCGCCCCGACGGCGTGGTCTGGCCGCAGCGCGAAGACGGCACCACCTCGTTCAAGCTCGAACACCTGGCCGAAGCCAATGGCGTGCGCGAGGGCGATGCTCACGAAGCGCTGTCGGACGTACGCGCCCTGATCGGCATCGCGCGCAAGTTCAAGACCGCGCAGCCGAAACTGTGGGAATACGCCCTGCGCCTGCGCGACAAGCGCTTCGCAGCGACCTTGCTCGACACCATCGCGATGACCCCGGCCCTGCACGTCTCGCAGCGCTATCCGGCCAGTCGCCTGTGCGCGGCGCCGGTGATCCCGCTGGCGCGGCATCCGCGCATCGACAACCGCGTGCTGGTGTTCGACCTGATACAGGACCCGGCGGCGCTGTTGCGGCTGGCACCGGACGAGATCGCCGACCGCCTGTACACGCCGACCGCCGACCTGCCCGAGGGCGAGGAACGCGTCGCGCTCAAGGAAGTGCATCTGAACCGCTGCCCGGCGCTGATCGCCTGGAACCATCTGCGCCCGGCCGATTTCGAGCGTTTGTCGATCGATCCCGCCCAGGTCGAGTACCGCGCCGCGCAGATTCGCGAAGCCGGTCCGGAACTGGTCGAGAAAGTCCGCCGTGTCTACGCCAACGACCGTGCCCGCGAACCCTCCGACGTCGACGCCTCGCTTTACGACGCCTTCATCGGCGACGGCGACAAGCGCCTTTTCCGCCAGGTCCGCACCACCCCGCCGCCGGCGCTGGCCCAGGCGGCTTTCGATTTCCGCGACGCGCGCCTGCCCGAGCTGCTGTTCCGTTATCGCGCCCGCAACTGGCCGCAGACCCTGGACGCGCAAGAGCGCGAACGCTGGGACGAATATCGCCGCCATCGTTTGTACGACGAGGCCGGCCTGTCCGAGTACAGCTTCGAGCGTTTCCACGCCGAACTCGCCCAGACCCGCGCACTGGCCGGTGCCGACGGCGGCAAACAGGCCTTGCTCGATCGCCTCGAAGCCTGGGCCCGCGACATCGACGCCGGCCTCAAGCCGGCCCTGTGATACTGACCGTCCCCCGCTACGAGCAAGCCCGAGAGCCCGCCGCATGAGCCGCTATTTTTCCGAAGCCAGCTTCAAGTTCCTGCGTTCGCTGGCGCGTCACAACAACCGCGAATGGTTCCATGCCCACAAGCCCGATTTCGAGAGCCATGTGCGCGAACCCTTCCTGCGCCTGCTGACCGACCTGCAGCCGGTCCTGGCCGAAGTCAGCCCGCATTACCGCTCCGAGCCCAAGAACGTCGGCGGCTCCTTGTTCCGCATCCAGCGCGACACCCGTTTCGCCAACGACAAGGCGCCGTACAAGACCCACCAGGGCGCGCGCCTGTTCCACGAGCGCGGCCGCCAGATCGAAGCGCCGTCGTTCTACATCCACCTGGAAGGCGGCAACTGCTTCATCGCCTCCGGCGTGTGGCACCCGCAGCCCGACTCGCTGCGCAAGATCCGTCACTTCGTGCTCGACAACCCGGGCAGTTGGAAGGCCGCTGCGCACGACGCGAAGTTCCGCAAGCGCTACGACCTCGACGACAGCGAAATGCTGACCCGCGCCCCGCGCGGTTTTCCCGCCGACTTCGAATTCGCCGACGACCTGAGGCGCAAAAATTTCGTCGCCCTGCGGGCCATCGACGACGAGACCATGACCGGGCCGCGGTTGTTGAAGACCTTGGAGAAGGATCTGGCCGGGTTGGCGCCGTTCACCGATTACCTGTGCGCGGCGTTGGATCTGGAGTTCTGAGCCTCAAATCCGATCGTCAGTCGCCGTTGCCGTTGCCGTTGCCGTTGCCGTTGCCGTTGCCGTTGCCGAGATTTTGATCTGCTTTGCCGCTTTACCGGTCAAGTGGAGACCCGGAGGGCGCCGCACAGGACGTGCGGCGTTTTTCGATAGGACAAGGATGTCCTATCGAAAAATCCCGGCGCCGGCATCGCACTCGTGGCCTGTGCCCTTGCAAGGAGAGCCCTTTTCTTTGGTTACCTTTCTTTTGGGCTTAGCAAAAGAAAGTAACCCGGCCGCGTTAGCGGACGGAAGCTCTGCACTTGCTTATGGCTTTCATACAAGCAAGATCAAACGATAAAAGCTTCCGCCACTAAAGCGGCGGGTAACTTTCTTTTGTCTAAAGCAACAAAAGAAAGTAACCAAAGAAAAATGCTTTTGTTTTGAATCACAGGCCCGCACGAGCGGTGCCTCCGCAGGGCTTTTTCATACGGGACATCCTTGTCCCGATGAAAAACGGCCCGCATCCATGCGGGCCGCCCTCCGGGTCTTCCTCTGCCCTCGCGAGTGCAATGCGACGCACAGCAACGGCAACAGCAATGGCAAAACCTTCAGCGCCACTGCTCTTGGGTAGGAGCGGCGCAAGCCGCGACCGAAGAAACTGCGATCACTCGAACGCTCACCGGCCTCCAGAACCGGCCCACCGGTCCGCCGCCGCTTTGCCCCTCATCGCCCCGCCTGGCCTAGCAAAAAACCTCTCGAAATCGCGCCCCGCGGCAACCGAATCCCGCACCGCTTCCGGTATCGTGAGCGGCATCCGCCGCGCCTCGCCGAGCCTCACGTGTCCACCGCCGAATTCCGCCGCTACGCCCTGTTCTACCTCGGCTACTTCGGCATGCTCGGCGCCTATACGCCCTACATCGGACGTTGGGTCAGCGCCAACGGTCACGGCGGTTATGCGGTCGGGGCGATGCTGGCGCTGTGGTACGGCGGGCGCATCCTGGCGCCGCCGACCTGGGCGCGGCAGGTGGCGCGCAGCCGGGCGCCGGGGCATTGGCTGGTCGCCGGTTGCCTGCTGGCGCTGGCCATGTTCGCCGGCTTCGCCCGCTTCGACGGCGGCGTGATGTTGTTCGTGGTGATGGGCGCGTTCGCGCTGTTCTTCAACGCGGTCATGCCGCAGTTCGAGGCGATGACCCTGAACGCGCTGGGCACGCGCAATCACGACTACGGCAAGATCCGGATGTGGGGCTCGGTCGGCTTCCTGATCGTCGCGGCGAGCTACGGCTGGTTGCTCGACCGGCTCGGCAACGATGCTTTCGTCTGGCTGAGCCTGCCGTGGCTGGTGTTGACCGCCGCCGCGGCCTGGCTGCACCGCGCCGATCCGCCCTCGCCGGCGCCGCTCGAAGGCACGCCGCGCGAACGCCTGTGGCGGCGACCGGGCACGCGCCGGCTGCTCGGCACGGTCTTGCTGGTGCAGCTGAGCTTCGGCCCCTTCTACGTGTTCTACACCCTGCAACTGCAGGCGCACGGCCACGACGGTTTCGCGGTCGGCCTGCTGTGGGCGATCGGGGTGGTCTGCGAGATCCTGATGTTCTGGCAGGCGCCGCGGCTGGTGCAGCGCTTCGGTGCGCATCGCCTGATCGCCGCCTGCATCTTCGCAACCGCGCTGCGCTGGGTCATGGTGGCCTGGTTCGCCGATTCCTTCGCCTGGATGGCGCTGGCCCAGACCGGCCACTCCTTGAGCTTCGCCGCTTTCCACGCCGGCTGCATGCGGCGCATGGCCGAGTTGTTCCCGGCGCGCCGCGACATGGCCTCGGCGCAGGGCATGCTGTCCGGCTTCAGCGGCGGCATCGGCGGCGTGCTCGGCGCCGGCATGGCCGCATTGGCCTGGCAGCACGGCGGTGGCACGGCGGCGTTCATGGCCGGCTCGGTCTGCTCGGTAGCCGCACTGGCGCTGCATTTGGCCGCGCAACGCTACGCCCGCGATCCACGTCCGGCCGAGACCGCCTGAGCGGCGCGCCCATCCCGTTCACGGAGAGGGTCGGGATGAGGGCTCATGAGGTTTGCCACCTCTCGGAGAAGCAGTTAGTTCCAGCCCGCTCCCGGTCTCTTAAGCCAAGGTAAGGCCAGGGCCGTTACTCTGGCGGTCCGTCACCCGGATCGCCGCGATGAAGAAATGGATAGCTCTGTTGGTCCTGGCCCTGGTCCTGTTGCTCGGCTATGTCGCCGCCGGGCCCTTCCTCACCGTCAACGCCATCCGCAGCGCGGTCAAGGAGCGCAACGCCGGCGAGCTCAGCAAGCATGTCGACTTCGCCGCGCTGCGCCTGAGCCTGAAGGCGCAGGTCGACGACTACATCGTCCGTCGCGCCGGCCCGGAGGCGCAGTCGAGCCTGTTCGGCGCGCTCGGCCTGAGCCTGGCCAGCGGCGTCGCCGGCACCGCGGTCGATGCGATCGCCACCCCGGTCGGCATCGGCGCGGTGCTCGAAGGCCGCAATCTGCTGCGGCGCCTAGATCCTTCGGCGCCGCGCCGCGACGCCTATGCGCAGGTGCCGCCGGCGGAACCGCTCAAGCACCCGAGCTATCGCTTCGAATCGCCGTCGCGCTTCACCGCTACGGTCAACAACGCCGACGGCGATCCGGTCGTGTTCGTGCTGACCCGCGACGGCCTGAAGTGGCGGGTCACCGACGTGCGCCTGCCTCTGGAAAAGATGCTGCCCTGAACCAGGACGCCGGCGGCGATAACCTTCAATGGGCGGGCCGCAGCGAGTTGGACGGCGCCTCCCGAGGGAGGCGTTGCGAGGCGCTTTCGGCAGCCCCAGGGCAGGAGCGGCGTCCTACTGGATTTCCTTCGGTCACAAGCCACGACCGCGCTGCGATGGTCTTGCGGCGCCTCTTTCAAGCAAGATCAACATCAAACGCCAAGAGCTTCCGCCACTAAAGCGGCGGGTTACTTTCTTTTGTCAAAAGCAACAAAAGAAAGCTAACCAAAGAAAAATGCTTTCTTTTGAATCACAGGCCCGCACGAGCGGTGCATGCGCAGGGCTCTACATACGGGACATCCCTGTCCCGATGAAAAACGGCGCGCATCCCTGCGCGCCGCCCTGCGGGTCTTCGATTGCCTTCGCGAGTGCCAGGCGACGCACAGCAACGGCAACGGCAACGGCAACGCTGCTCTTGGGTAGGAGCGGCGCGAGCCGCGACCGCGTTCGTTCAGCCTCTATCGTCGGCCGGGACAAGCACCTTTCTCGGCCGCGACGCCGTTGCAGTTGCCGTGTTTTTACCTTGCTTCGGCTTTTCGCCTTGCCGCCAAATGAAGACCCGGAGGGCGGCGCACAGGACGTGCGCCGTTTTTCGATAGGACAAGGATGTCCTATCGAAAAATCCCGGCGACAGCACCGCACTCGTGGCCTGTGCCCTTGCAAGGAGAGCCCTTTTCTTTGGTTACCTTTGACCGAAGGGAATCCAGACGGACTTTTGGGCTTAGCAAAAGAAAGTAACCCGGCCGCGGCAGCGGACGGAAGCTCTGCTCTTGCTTATGGCTTCCTGAGAATTAGGATCGGACCAAACGCTTAAAGCTTCCGCCAGTGAAGCGGCGGGTTACTTTCTTTTGTCATAAGCAACAAAAGCAAAGCAACCAAATAAGTTTCTTATTTTGAATCACAGGCCCGCACAAGCGATGCCGACGCAGGGCTCTACATACGGGACATCCCTGTCCCGACGAAAAACGGCGCGGATCCTTGCGCACCGCCCTCCGGGTCTTCTATGGCCTTCGCTAGTGCGAGGCGACGCACAGCCACGGCAGAAGCAAAATCGTTACGGCAACGGCAGTTTTGACAGCGCCGTGCCGTTGTCATTGCTGCGATGGGCTTGCGCGGGGCATGGCGCTTGCACGAATCGAGCCAGAAACCCGGGTATTTCTGGCACGTTTGATGCCGGGATTATTTTCACCCGCGGCTAACGGCGCTGGGAGCAGCGTCCGATCGGACGCGTCTCGCGTCCGCCCGCAATGCGGGAACGATTCACGAGGACGACGACATGAAACGCATCGCTGCGTTTGCGATGGTCGCGTTGCTTCCGCTTGTTTCAGCGCAGGCCGAACACCGCGAGTTCCGCGCAGTCCTGGAAGGCAGCCAGGAAGTTCCGCTGGTCTCCACCGGCGCCAGCGGCGGGTTCCGCGCCCGCATCGGCGACGGCGGCGCGATCCACTACCAGCTTTCGTATTCCGGTCTGGAAGGCGACGTCACCCAAGCGCATATCCACGTGGGCCAGCGCAGTGTCAACGGCGGCATCGCCGTGTGGCTGTGCTCGAACCTGGCCAGCCCGCCGACGCCTGCGGGCGTGCAACCGTGTCCGCCGCCGCCGGCGACCATCCAGGGCGTGATCATGGCCGCCGACGTGGTCGGCCCGAGCGGCCAAGGCATCGCCGCCGGCGAGTTCGAGGAATTGCTGCGCGCGCTGCGCGGCGGCAACGCCTATGCGAACGTGCACACCAGCAAATTCCCGGGCGGCGAGGTGCGCAGCCAACTGGGTCATCGCCACAACGGCCACGACGATTGAGCGAGAGGTTCCAGCCTGGGCGCTTGCGCTGAGCTTCTCGGGCCAACCAGGAACGTTTAGCGGTTAGCAACTCCGTGCGGCACGTGCCCCGCGGCGACGTGGTCGCGCGCCGACAGGATGTTGTGCTCGGAGTCGTCGAAGAAGATGTCGGCGCCGAAGGCTTCCAGGAACGGCCCCTTCGGTCGGCCGCCGAGGAACAGCGCCTCGTCGAGACGGATGCCCCACTCGCGCAGGGTACGGATCACCCGCTCGTGCGCCGGCACCGAGCGCGCGGTGACCAGGGCGGTGCGGATCGGTGCGTCCTGCCCGACCGGGAAGGCCTTCTGCAAGCGATGCAGGGCGTCGAGGAAGCCGCGGAACGGGCCGCCGGAGAGCGGTTCGCCGGCGTGGCTGCGCTCGTGCTCGGCGAACGCGGCCAGGCCGCCCTCGCGCGAGACCCGCTCGCCCTCGTCGTCGAAGATCACCGCGTCGCCGTCGAAGGCGATACGCAACTGGTCCGGGCGCAGATGCGGCGCCAACCGCGACGGCGGAATCGCCGGCAACAAGGTCGCCGCGGCGACACCGGCGGCGAGCGCGGCGCTGACGTCTTCGGCATTGGCCGAGAGGAACAGATCGGCGCCGAACGGACGGATGTAGGGAAACGGCGGTGCGCCGTTGCTGAACGCCGCACGCTTGATCGACAGGCCGTGATGGGCGATCGAATTGAAGATGCGCAGGCCGCTGTCGGCGGAGTTGCGCGAGATCAGGATGACCTCGACCCGCGGCGCCTCCGGCGGCGCGCCTTGGTTGAGCGCCAGCAATTTGCGCACCAGCGGGAAGGCGACGCCGGGACGCAGAAAATCGTCCTCGTGCTCGCGCTGGAAGTCGGCGTAGGCGTCGATGCCCTCACGCTCGAACAGCGTATGGCTCTCTTCCATGTCGAACAGGGTGCGCGAGGAAATCGCGACGATCAACGGGTCGGCATCACGGTCAGGCATGCCGTCATTGTGCCCTGTCGCGCGCCACGCAGATAGGACGGACTGCCCCATGTCGGGCCCCGCCGGTCGGCGTGGCGGTAACCGTGCGCGCTGTTGCTTACCACTGCGTATGGCTAAGCCCGCTTCGATGCCGTTTGAAGTTTGCTTCACAGGCGCTCGCGAGACTGGCCCTCCTTCACACGCAGTCCTCGCCATGAACCTCCGATTCCCGCATTTGCGCCGGTTGGCCCTGGGCCTGCTGCTGGCGTGCTCCGGCACCGGCATCGCCCAGGCCGCCGACAAGGTCCTGATCGTGGTCAGCAGCGAAGGCCGCGACCAGGGCAAGACCCGGCCCGGCTATGAGATGGACGAGTTCGCCCAGGCTTATCTGATCTTCCGCGACAACGGCCTGGCGGTGGACGTCGCCAGTCCGCGCGGCGGCGCCGCCGAGGCCGACAAGTACGACCCGAAGCTCGCCTTCAATGCGCGCCTGCTCGAAGAAGGCCACGGCCTGAACCAGTTGAACACGACCCTGGTCACCGCGACGCTGCGCGCCGGGGACTACGCCGCGGTCTACGTGGTCGGCGGCAAGGGCGCGATGTTCGATCTGCCGGACGACCCGGCACTGAAGAAACTGCTCGCCGAAGTGTACGAGCGCGGCGGCGTGGTCGCCGCGGTCTGCCACGGCCCGGCCGCCTTGGTCGACGTGCGTCTCGACGACGGCTCCTATCTGGTCTCCGGCCGCGCCTTGACCGGTTTCAGCAACGAGGAAGAAGCGATCTTCGGCAAGCGCTGGGTCAGGCAGTTCCGCTTCCAGCTCGAAGACGCCCTGCGCGAACGCGGCGCACGCTGGCAGGAAGCGCCCTTGATGATGCCGGGGCTGGCCGTCGACGGCCGCTTGATCACCGGCCAGAACCCCTACTCCACCCCGGCCGTCGCCGAAGCCATCGTCGCCGCGCTCGGGCGCACGCCGGTCGCGCGCACGCCCTGGCGCGACGAACGCAGCCTGGCCCTGGTCGAGCGTTTGCTCGCCGGCGAGCGCGAGGCCGCGCACAAAGCGCTCGCCGACGAGCCGGACGCCTACCACGTGCAGTTGATCGGGTTGATCGGTTATTACCAGTTGCAGGCGCATCCCGAGCCGGCCCGCACCCGCGCCGCCCTGGCGATCATGCAACTGGCCGCGCCGTACATGCCCGAACCGCAATTGCGCCTGGGTATCGCCGAAGCGCATTGGCGGCTCGGCGACGAGACCCTGGCACGGGCGATGATCGGCGAGGTGCTGGTCAGTCACCCGGACATGGCCGATGCTAAGCGCCTTCTCGAACGGATCGACGGCTGAGCGCTGATGCACGACCGCTTGCGCATCCTCGTGATCGAAGACCACCTGGCCCTGCGCACGGCCATGGCGGCGATGTTCGAATCGCACGGCCATGCCGTCGATTTCGCCGCCGACGGCCGCAACGGCCTGCAACTGGCATTGAACGATCCGCCCGACGTGTTGGTGCTCGACCTGACCCTGCCCGGCCTCGACGGCTTGCGTGTGTGCGCGGAACTGCGCGCACGCGCCGACCGTCACATCCCCATTCTGATGCTGACCGCACGCGACGGCCTCGACGACAAATTGCGCGGTTTCGAGGCCGGCGCCGACGACTATCTGGTGAAACCCTTCGCCGGCGAAGAATTGCTCGCGCGCTGCCTGGCCCTGTCGCGCCGGCATCGCGCGGGCGAGCCGCACGACCTGCGCATCGGCAGCTTGAGCATCGACCGCCGCAGCGGCGAAGTGCGGCGCCAAGGGCGCGTCCTGGAACTGCAGCACACTCCCTTGCGGATCCTGACCATCCTCGCCGAGGCCTGGCCGCGCACCCTGACCCGCAGCGAGTTGATCCAGCGCCTGTGGGGCGACGTGCCGCCGCAATCGGATCCGCTGCGTTCGCACCTGTATCTGTTGCGGCAGGCGCTGGACAAGCCGTTCGCACAGCCGATGCTGCGCACCGTGCACGGCGTCGGCTTCAAGCTCGAAAGCGACGAGGACGCCATACCGTGAGCGGCCCGGCGAAAGCACCGAAGCGGCGCCTGCGCAATCGCCTGATGCTCGCCTTCGCCGGCTTCGCCCTGTCGGTCGCGGCCTTGTTCGGGCTGTATGCGGTGGCCTTCATGTACGCGACCGAAGACGCCTTCTTCGAGTCGATGCTCGAACAGGAAGCCGCGGCGCAGTTGCGCCGGCACGCGCTCGACGGCGCTTGGGCCGAGCCGCAACAAGCCTTCATGCGCGTCTACCCGGACACGCAACATTTCCCCGCCGATCTGCTCGCCGCGCGCGAGTCCGAGCCCTGGCGTTCGGAATTCGCCGGCCGCGACGGCCGCCATTACCACGTCAAGGCGCTGCAGCCGCCGGCGCCGGCGCAAGGCGCCTGGCTGGTCGCCGAGGTCAGCCGGCAACTGGTGGTGCGGCCGATGCGCGACCGCATCCTGCAATGGCTGGGCTGGTCGGCGTTGGCCGTGGTCGGCCTGGCCTTGGCGCTCGGCGCCTGGCTGGCGCGGCGCAGCACCGCGCCGCTGTCGCGCCTGGCCGCACTGGTCGACAGCATGGCGCCGAACCGCTGGCCGCAACGCATCGCCGCGGGTTTTCCCGACGACGAGGTCGGCGTGCTCGCACGCGGCCTGGATGCGATGACCGAACGCACCCAGGCCTTCATCGACCGCGAGCAGGCCTTCACCCGCGATGCCAGCCACGAACTGCGCACGCCGCTGGCGGTGATCCGCAGCACCGGCGAACGCCTGCTGGCCGAGCCTGCCCTGTCCGCGGCCGGCCGCGAGCATCTGCTGCACCTGCGCCAATCGGCTTGGCAACTCGAACAGACGGTAACGACGCTGCTGACCCTGGCGCGCGAGGCGCCCGTGGTGTTGCCCGATGCGCCGATCGCGCTGTTGCCGGTGCTGGAACAGGTGGTGATCGAACAAGCGGTCTGGCTCGACGGCAAGCCGGTCGAGGTCGAGGTCGACGTGCCCGGCGAGACGCGCATCGATCTGCCGCAGCCGGTGCTGCATATCCTGTTGTCGAATCTGATCGGCAATGCCTTCGCCCACACCGAATCCGGCACGGTCGACATCCGCATCGCCGGCGGGCGCCTGCGCGTCGCCAACCGCGGCCATCCGATCCCGGCCGAGCTGCGCGAACGCCTGCACGAGCCCTTCCGCAAACGCGAAGGCAGCGCCGGCCTCGGCCTCGGCCTGGCGATCGTGCAGCGCCTGTGCGAACGCTACCGGGTCGACCTGCGCCTCGACGAGGAGGCCGGGGCGATGGTGGTGAGCCTCGCCGTGGCGGGCGCTGCGGGTTCGCCCCAGGGCGCGCCGGGGACGGCGGAAAGCTCAGCCGTGCGCTCGGACTAGCCGCGCGACAGCGGCGCCGGCCGGCCGATTCCTGCGGTTTAGGGCCGGAATCGCCGCAGGCCTCGTTGCCGACCGCGGCGACAAGGTATCGTTCCGCACCGCCTCATCGTCCGGACGCCCGACATGTCCCCAACCGAAGTCCCTGCCCGCACCGCCACGCTCATGAACGGCGCCGCCGCGTCCCAGCTCGGCCACGCCTTGAAGTCGCGCCAGTTGGTGATGATGGGCCTGGGCAGCGCGATCGGCGCCGGCCTGTTCCTCGGTTCGGGGGTCGGCATCCGCAGCGCCGGGCCGGCGGTGTTGCTGTCGTATCTGATCGCCGGCGCGTTGGTCATCATCGTCATGCGCGCGCTCGGCGAAATGGCCGCGGCGCGGCCGACCAGCGGCGCGTTTTCGGTGTATGCCGCCGACGCCATGGGGCCGACCGCCGGCGCCACCCTCGGCTGGCTGTGGTGGGCGCAGTTAGTGATCGTGATCGCGGCCGAATCGGTCGGCGCCGCCGGCCTGCTCGCCACGGTCTGGCCGCAATTGCCGGTGGCCTTGATGTCGCTGGTGTTCATGTCGGTGTTCACCGGCGTCAACCTGCTCGGGGTGCGCAACTTCGGCGAATTCGAGTTCTGGTTCGCGATCCTCAAGGTCGCCGCGATCCTCGCCTTCATCGCCATCGGCGTGCTGCTGGTCTGCGGTCTGTTGCCCAACGTGCCCTCGCCGGGGCTGTCGAATTTCTTCGATCACGGCGGCTTCGCACCGAAGGGTTGGGCCGGCGTCGGCGCGGCCTTGCTGGTGGTGGTATTCGCCTTCGGCGGCACCGAGATCGTCGCGGTCGCCGCGGCCGAAACCCAGGACCCGGAGCGCAGCATCACCCACGCCATCCGCACCGTGGCCTGGCGCATCCTGGTGTTCTACATCGGCTCGCTCGCGGTGATCATCGCGGTGGTGCCGTGGACCAGCGAGTCGTTGAATTCGCCGTTCGCCGCGGTGCTGGAAGTCGCGCGCATCCCCGGCGCGGCGACCGCGATCACCCTGGTCGCGGTGGTCGCCCTGCTGTCGGCGCTCAACGCCAATCTCTACGGCGCCTCGCGCATGATCTATTCGCTGGCCGAACGCGGCGAAGCGCCGCGCGCGCTCGCCCACCTGAGCCGCAGCCGCGTGCCGACCGTGGCGGTGCTGGCCAGCGTGGCCTTCGGCTTCGTCGCCACCGCGCTGGAGCTGCTGTATCCCGACAAGGTGCTGCCGGCGCTGTTGAACGTGGTCGGCTCGACCTGTTTGCTGGTGTGGGCGCTGTCGCTGGTCTCGCAGCTGATCCTGCGCCGCCGCGCCGACCGCGCCGGCACGGTGCTGCCGTTCAAGATGTGGGCCTTCCCCTACGTGACCTGGGCCGGCCTGGCGATCCTCGGCCTGGTGTTCGTGTTGGCGCTGTCGATCGAAGGCCCGCGTCTGCAATTGCTGTCGACGATCGCCCTGACCTTGCTCATCGCCGCGGCCAGCGAAGTCGCACGCCGGATGCGCAGCAAAACCGCCAGTGATAATTAACGTTAATTATATTATTTAAATAACTGATATTTAAAATTATTTATCCATAACTTAAAGCGGTTTCGAGCAGGTTCGACGATCGCTCGCCTGCTGGAGCAGCGCAACAGGAAGGAGCGCCGCAAACGATGAGCGCAGGCGAACACGGCATCGACCTGGTCGGCGCCTTGCTGTGGCGCCAAGGCCGCGTGCTGTTGGGCCTGCGCGCCGCGCACAAGCGGCTGGCACCAAATTGCTGGGACATGCTCGGCGGCCACGTCGAGGTCGGCGAGACGCCCGAACAAGCCCTGTGGCGGGAGCTGCAGGAAGAAGCCGGCATCGGCCCGCCCGTGCTCGCTAGGCCCGTGCTCGCTACGCCCGACCAGCACCCCGCGGCGGCGACCAGCGTGGTCGCCGAATTCGCCTGCGACGGCCTGGTACTGCGCATCTACCGCGTCGAGGACTGGGACGGCGAACCCGAGGCGCGAGGCGACGAGCATCAAGGCCTGCGGTGGTTCGAAGCGGCGCAAGCGGCGGCCCTGCCCGAGCTGGCCGATCCGCGCCTGCGCGAGGTTCTGCTGCGGCTGGGCTGAGCCCGCTCAGCCGCTGGTGAACTGCTCGATCAGCATGCGCTCTTCGAGGTTGTGCTCGGGATCGAACAGCAAAGTGACGGTGCGGTCGCGCGACTCGCGGATCATCACTTCGACAACGTCGCGCACCTCATGCGAATCGGCGGTGGCGCTGACCGGACGCTTGTAGGGGTCGAGCACGCGGAAGCGGATCTCGGTGTCGGCCTTGAGCAAGGCGCCGCGCCAGCGCCGCGGCCGGAACGCCGCGATCGGGGTCAGCGCGATCACCGCCGACCCCAGGGGCAGGATCGGGCCGTGGGCGGAGAAGTTATAGGCCGTGCTGCCGGCCGCGGTCGCGACCAGCACGCCGTCGCAGATCAGCTCGTCGAGCCGGGTCTGGCCGTTGAGGTCGATGCGGATGTGCGCGGCCTGGCGGGTCTGGCGCAGCAACGACACCTCGTTATAGGCCAGCGAACCGAAGGTCGCGCCGGACTCGGTCTGGGCGACCATTTCCAGCGGACGCAGCACCGCCGGCTCGGCCGCCTCCAGGCGTGCGAACAGGTCCTCGCCGTTGTGCTGGTTCATCAGGAAACCGACGGTGCCGAGCTTCATCCCGTACACCGGTTTACCGAGGCCGCCGTGGCGATGCAGGGTCTGCAGCATGAAGCCGTCGCCGCCGAGCGCGACCAGGACATCGGCCGCATCCGGCTCGTGCTGGCCATGGCGTGCGATGAGATCGGCGAGCGCCCGCTGGGCCTCGTCGGTGTGACTGGCGAGGAAGGCGATGCGTTGCGTCGCGGTCATCGGCGGCTCCGGAAGGATGCCGTCAGCATAACCCGGAGGGCGTTGCGGATTCTGCACGCCGGTCGCGACGGTCCGCCAAGGAGCCGCTTCGAGGGTAGGAGCGGCGCGAGCCGCTACATCGCAGTGACGTGGCAAGACGCAAGAACGCGGTCGCGGCTCGCGCCGCTCCTGCTCCAAAGCGGAGCGCTGCGGCGATATGACAGAGCGCACAAAAAAGCCCCTCTCCCGGGCGGGAGAGGGGCTTAGTGCCAATCGTCATCGGCGCTTAGGTCAACGCTCGATCAACCGCGCGCGGCCAACTGCGACAAACGCTGCACCGCGACCGACGCGGTCGGATAGTCCAGCGACTTCTGCGCGGCCAGCTCGTTGAGCATGGCCAGGGTGAAACGCAGCGAGACGTCGTCGCGGCCGAGCCAATGGGCGATCTTGGCATCGGCGTTGGCGCCCGGCATCGACAGCACCTGGCCGACCAGGATGCGCTGCTGCGCGCCCAGCTCTTCGCGCAGCACGCCGCGTGCGACCGCGTGCCAGCGACCGTCGACGGTCAAGGCGTCGATCTGTTCCTGCAACCACGGCAGGCGCAGCGCTTCGCCGAGGCGGAAGTGGACCTTGGCCACCTCGACCGGCTTGAGCTTGCGCTCGCGCGCCAGTTCGATGATGTCGCAGCTCGGCTCCAGGTACGGCAGCGCCGCCAGTTGGGCGGCCAGCGCTTCCGGCACGCCCTTGGCCTTCCAGTCGGCGAACGCGGCATCGTGCGCCGGACGCTGGCCGTCGCCGAGGATGCCGTGGCCGGCGCGGATGTTCTTGAAGCCGTCGTGGTAGCGCTCGACCGCGGTGGTGATGTCGGGGATCGTACCCGGACGCGACAGCAGCCAACGGGTGAACGAACGCTGCAGGTTCCAGATCACCTGCAAGGCGTCGATCTGGGTCGACTCGGCGACCTTGCCGTCGAGCGCGTCGATCTGCGCCCACAAATCGCGCGCGTCGAGGGTCTCGCGGGTGATGGTGAAGGCCTTGGCGACCTCGCCCGGGGTGCGGCCGCTGTCTTCCTGCATGCGCAGCAGGAAGGTCGCGCCCATCCGGTTGATGGTCGAGTTGGTCACCGCGGTGGCGATGATCTCGCGCTTCAGGCGGTGGTTCTCCATCGCCTTGGCGTACTTGGTCTGCAGCGGCTGCGGGAAGTAACGCACCAGTTCCTTCGACAGGTACGGGTCTTCCGGCACGTCCGAGTCGAGCATCTGCTGGAACGCGACCAGCTTGGAGTACGACAGCAGCACCGACAGTTCCGGACGGGTCAGGCCCTGGCCGCGCGCCTTGCGCTCGGAGATCTCGGCGTCCGACGGCAGAAACTCGATCTGGCGATCGAGCAGGCCCTGCGCTTCGAGGGTGCGGATGAAGTGCTGCTTGGAGCCCAGGCGGGTCTGGCTCATCCGCTCCATCAGGCTGATCGCCTGGTTCTGGCGGTAGTTGTCGTTGAGCACCAACTCGGCGACCTCGTCGGTCATCGAGGCGAGCAGCTTGTTGCGGTCCGGCAGGGTCAGCTTCTTCGCCTGCACCTGGCCGTTGAGCAGGATCTTGATGTTGACCTCGTGGTCCGAGGTGTCCACGCCGGCCGAGTTGTCGATGAAGTCGGTATTGAGCAGCACGCCGTGCTGAGCCGCTTCGATACGGCCGAGCTGGGTCAGGCCGAGGTTGCCGCCCTCGCCCACCACCTTGCAGCGCAGGTCGCGGCCGTCGACGCGCAGACCGTTGTTGGCGCGGTCGCCGACGTCGCTGTTGGTCTCGCCGCTGAACTTGACGTAGGTGCCGATGCCGCCGTTCCACAGCAGATCGACGGGCGACTTCAGGATCGCGCTCATCAGCTCGACCGGGCTCATCGCGGCGATGCCGGCGTCGATGCCGAGCGCGGTCTTGATCTCCGGCGACAGCGGGATCGACTTGGCCGAACGCGGGTACACGCCGCCGCCCTTGCCGATCAGCTTCTTGTCGTAGTCGTCCCAGCTCGAGCGCGGCAGCTTGAACATGCGCTCGCGTTCCTTGAACGTCTTCGCCGCGTCCGGGTTCGGGTCGAGGAAGATGTGGCGGTGGTCGAACGCGGCGATCAGGCGGATGTGCTCGGACAGCAGCATGCCGTTGCCGAACACGTCGCCGGACATGTCGCCGATGCCGACCGCGGTGAAATCCTGGGTCTGGCTGTCGCGGCCCATCGCCCGGAAGTGGCGCTTGACCGACTCCCACGCGCCCTTGGCGGTGATGCCCATGCCCTTGTGGTCGTAACCGACCGAACCGCCCGAGGCGAAGGCGTCGTCGAGCCAGAATTTGTGCTCGGCGGCGATGCCGTTGGCGATGTCGGAGAAGGTCGCGGTGCCCTTGTCGGCGGCGACCACCAGATACGGATCGTCCTGATCGTGACGCACCACGTCGCGCGGCGCGACGATCTTGCCGTCGACGATGTTGTCGGTGATGTCGAGCAGGCCGTTGATGAACATCTTGTAGCAGGCGATGCCTTCGGCGAGCACGGCGTCGCGGTCGCCGCCGGCCGGCGGACGCTTGGCGAAGAAGCCGCCCTTCGAACCGACCGGCACGATCACGGTGTTCTTGACCATCTGCGCCTTGACCAGGCCCAGCACTTCGGTGCGGAAGTCTTCGCGACGATCCGACCAGCGCAGGCCGCCGCGGGCGACCGGGCCGAAACGCAGATGCACGCCTTCCACGCGCGGGCCGTAGACGAAGATTTCGCGGTACGGGCGCGGCTTGGGCAGGTCCGGCACCTGCGCCGAATCGAACTTGTAGCTGACGTAGCCGCGATCGGCGCCGTCGGCGGCGCGCTGGTAGTAGCTGGTGCGCAGGGTCGCGTTGATCACGCCGATGAAGCTGCGCAGGATGCGGTCTTCGTCGAGGCTGGAAACGCGGTCGAGCAGCGCCTTGATCGCATCGACCGTGGCCTTGGCCTGCTCGTCGCGCTTGCCGTTGCGCGCGTCGATGACCGGCTTGACCGCGGCCATGACCGCGGCGTCGCCGCCCGACAGGGCCTGCAACTGCTGGACCAGCAGGTCCTGGCCGGCCTTGATCTCGGCCTTGCTCTCCTTGCCGGTGCAGGGATCGAAGCGGGCCTCGAACAATTCCACCAGCAGGCGCGCGAGCAGCGGATAACGCGAGAAGGTTTCCTCGACGTAGCTCTGCGAGAACGGCACGCCGACCTGCAGCAGGTACTTGCAGTAGGCGCGCAGCATCGCGACCTGGCGCCAGGACAGGTTGGCGGTGAGGATCAGGCGGTTGAAGCCGTCGTTCTCGGCGTTGCCGCGCCAGATCTGCGCGAACGCGTCCTCGAAGTTCTCGTCGAGGCTGTCGATGTCGATATCGTTGTTGGCGGTCTCGACCTCGAAGTCCTGGATGTAGACCGGCTGCTCGTCGACGCGCAGGCGGTAGGGGTGCTCGGAGATCACCCGCAGGCCCATGTTCTCCATCATCGGCAGCGCGTCCGACAGCGGAATGTCGTCGAGCTGGCGGTAGAACTTGAAGCGCAGGCCGCCCTCGCCCTGGCGGGTGCGGCACAGGCTCAGGCGCAGATCGTCCGGACCGGTCAGCGCGGCCAGGTGGGCGATGTCCTGCGCGGCGACGCCGGCCGAGACTTCTTCGATATAGCCCGCCGGCAAGGCGCGGCCGTAGCGGTTGGCCAGGGCCAGGCCCTGCTGCTCGCCGTGGCGCTGAACCAGCGCGTCGCGCAGTTCGTCCTGGCGGTTACGCACGATTTCGGTCAGTTCGGCTTCGATCGCGACGTGGTCGATCTGGATCGCTTCGCCCGACTTCGGCCGCACGATCACGTGCATCTGCGCCAGCGGCGATTCGCCGATGTGCACGGTGGTGTCGATGTATTCGCCGTGCAGGCGGCGCTTGAGCATCGCCTCCACGCGCAGGCGCACGTCGGTGTTGAAGCGGTCGCGCGGGATGTAGACCAGGCCCGAGAAGAAGCGGCCGTAGCGGTCGCGGCGCAGGAACATCTTGCTGCGCACGCGCTCCTGCAGGCCGAGGATGCCCGAGGTGGTCTTGAACAGTTCCTCTTCGCTCGACTGGAACAGCTCGTCGCGCGGCAGGGTTTCCAGGACGTGGCGCAGGGCCTTGCCGCTGTGGCTGTCCGGGGCCAGGCCCGACTGCTCCATCACATAGGCATGGCGCTGACGCACCAGCGGGATGTCCCATGGGCGGCGGTTGTAGGCGCTGGAGGTATACAGGCCGAGGAAGCGCTTCTCGGCGACCGGACGGCCCTGGGCGTCGAAGCTCAGCACGCCGATGTAGTCCATGTAGCCCGGACGATGCACGGTCGAGCGCGCATTGGTCTTGGTCAGGATCAGCGCATCGACCGAACCCGACTGCGGGATGTAGTGCGCGGCCAGCGAGGTCAGCGGACGCGGCTTGCCGGCGTCCTTGCCGCGCAGCAGGCCCAGGCCGCTGCCCTTGATGGCGCTGAGCACGTCCTGGCCGTCGTGCTTGATCACCTCGTACTCGCGGTAACCGAGGAAGGTGAAGTGATTCTCGGCGGCCCAGTGCAGGAAGGCCTGCGCCTCGCGCTTGCCGTCTTCGTTGACCGGCATGCGCTCGCCGATCATGCCGTCGGCGACCTCATTCATCTTGTCGCGCATCTGCGACCAGTCGCGGACGATCGCGCGCACGTCGGCGAGCACGGTTTCCAGCGCCTTCTTGACCGCGGCCATCGACTCATTGGTCAGGCGGTCGATTTCCAGGTGCATCAACGACTCGGGCACGCCCTGCCCGACCGAGACCAGCTTGCCGGCCTTGTCGCGCAGGAAGGTCACCACCGGATGGCCGAGCACGTGCACGCCGATGCCCTGGTCGGCCAGCGCCATGGTCACCGAATCGACCAGGAACGGCATGTCGTCGTTGGCGATCTGCAGCACGGTGTGCGCCGATTCCCAGCCGTGCGTCTTCAGGGTCGGGTTGAACAGGCGCACCAGCGCCGAACCCGGCTTGCGGTCGCGCGCGTAGTCGAGGAAGTCGGTCGCCAGCGCGGCCCAGCCGTCGGCCTGGTGCTGCGGCAGCTCGTCCAGGCTCATGCGCTTGTAGAACGCCTTGGCGAACGCCTCGGCCTCCGCGTGGCGCGCCTTCGGCAGGCGCTTGCGCATCGCGGCGACGATCGGCTCCAGCGAGACGCTGGCGCTCTGCGCCTCGACCTGCGCAACGCTCTTGGCGGCGGGCTTGGCGGCGACCGACTTGGCCGTGGCGCTCTTCGCGGCAGCGGGCTTAGTCGTAGCAGGCTTGCTTGCGGCAGGCTTCGCGGCGACGGTCTTGGCGGCGGGCTTGCCCGCTTTCTTGGCCGAGGCTGGTTTGGCGGGATCCTGCTTGGACGCGGCTTTGGGTTTGTTGCTCATGGGAACTCTGAGGTCCGGATGGTATGAGGCCCACGCTTTCGCGCGGGCCAAGAGAAAGGTTAGTGCTTGCGGTTGGAGGCTTGCAGGGCGGCAATGGACGCGGCGCCGTAATCGAGCGACGCGCCCACGCGGCCGCGCGCCATCGGGCGCGGACCGGGTACGGCGGCATCGTTCGAAGCGCGCGAACCCATGCCGCCGTCCTCAGGACAGGCGGTGGGCCGTGACGAGCCGAAACGTTTCATCGTCTGTCGCTTCAGCGCAGACCGGTTTCGTTGCGGGCGATGACCAGGCGCTGGATCTCGCTGGTGCCTTCGTAGATCTCGGTGATCTTGGCGTCGCGGAAATAACGCTCCAACGGCATTTCCTTGGAATAGCCCATGCCGCCGTGGATCTGCACGGCCTGGTGGGCGATCCACATCGCCGCTTCCGATGCGGTGAGCTTGGCGATGGCGGCCTCGTTGCTGAAACGGCCGCCGTGCTTGTCGGTCTCGGCCTTTTTCCAGGCCGCGCGCAAGGTCAGCAGCAGGGCCGCGTCGAGCTTGCACTTCATGTCGGCGATCTTGGCCTGGGTCATCTGGAAGGCGCCGATCGGCTGACCGAAGGCCTTGCGCTCGCGCACGTAGGTCAGGGTGGCCTCGTAGGCGGCGCGGGCGATGCCGATGGCCTGGCTGGCGATGCCGATGCGGCCGGCGTCGAGCACGCCCATGGCGATCTTGAAACCGTGGCCTTCTTCGCCGAGCACGTCGTCCGGCGCGGCGACGTAGTCCTCGAACTCGATCTCGCAGGTGGCCGAAGCGCGGATGCCGAGCTTGGGCTCGGTCTTGCCGCGGTGAAAGCCCGGCTTGGAGGTGTCGATCATGAACGCGGTGATGCCGCGCGCGCCCTTGTCCGGGTCGGTCATCGCGAACAGCACGATGTACCTGGCGACCGGGCCGGAGGTGATCCAGCTCTTCTTGCCGTTGATGACGAAGCTGCCGTCGGCCTGCTTGACCGCCTTGCAGCGCATCGCTGTGGCGTCCGAGCCCGACTGCGGCTCGGTCAGGGCGAAGGCGCCGATCTCGCGGCCCTCGGCGATCGCGCGCACGTACAGCTGCTTCTGCGCCTCGGTGCCGAACTTGAGAATGCCGTTGCAGAACAGCGAATTGTTGACCGACACGATGGTCGAATGGGCGGCGTCGCCGGCGGCGATCTCGACCATGGCCAGCACGTAGGAGATCGGGTCCATGCCCGCGCCGCCGTATTCGGCCGGCACTTCGATGCCCATCAGGCCGTTCTCGCCGAGGGTGCGGATGTTCTCGAGCGGGAACTCGCCGGTCTGGTCGTGGTGCTCGGCGCTGGGAGCAATCTTTTCCTGGGCGATACGGCGCGCCACGTCCTGGATCATCAACTGCTCTTCGGTAAAGCCAAAATCCACGTCGGCACCTCTGCTGGTTTGAGCACTGCGGCCGGGGCGCGCGGCAGCCCGTAGGCGCCGCCGTCGTCGATCCCCGACCGGCGCGATGGTTCTGCGTCCTGGTCCGCGGCCTTGTCGATGGCCGCGAATGCGAATTGTAGCCGCGCGCGCCGAATAACCCCACCCATGCGCCTGCCCCGCCCATGCGCCTGTGTTTGCGCCGCGAGGCGTCTGCGCGGCCACGGCCGGGCAGGCCCCGACTTGACCTGCAAGCCCTCCGGGAACACACTTATCGCTATATCGCGATACGTTGATGGAACACGGGAATCGAGAATGGAGAATCGGGAATCGTCCTAGTGACTGTCCCGTTGCCCACCTTCGATTCCCTATTCCCCAATCCCGATTCCCTATTCCCAAGGTTGCCCCATGGATCTCGAAGGCTGGTCGTCCCGCTTGAAGGTGTTCGCCGACGCCACCCGCGTGCGTCTGCTCGCTCTGCTCGAAGGCGAGGAGCTGACCGTGGCCGAGCTGTCGGCGATCACCCGCCTGGCCCAGCCGCGCGTGTCGACCCATTTGTCCAAGCTCAAGGAAGCCGGGCTGGTGCGCGACCGACGCGCCGGCGTGTCGGCTTATTACCGTTTCGACGAGGCTGCGCTCGACCAGGCCCAGCGCGCGCTGTGGCAGACCCTCAGCACCGGCAGCGACGACCCTTTGCTGCGCCAGGACGCCGAGCGCGTGGCCGCGGTGCTCGCGATGCGCGCCTCCGACCAGAACTGGGCCGACTCGGTCGCCGGCGACATGGAGCGCCACTACTCCCCGGGCCGCACCTGGGAAGCCCTGGCGCGCTCGGCCGTGCCGCTGCTGCAACCCGGCGACGTGCTCGACATCGCCTCCGGCGACGGCGTGCTGGCCGAACTGCTGGCGCCGCACTCCAACCGCTACGTCTGCCTGGACGCCAGCACCAAGGTCGTCGCCGCCGCCTCCGAGCGCCTGCGCAAGCTGCGCAACGTCGAGGTGCGCGAAGGCGATATGCACGCGCTGCCGTTCGAGGCCGACAGCTTCGACCTGGTCGTGCTGATGCACGCGCTGACCTATGCCGAGCACCCGGCCCAGGCCGTGGCCGAAGCCGCGCGCGTGCTGCGCCCCGGCGGCCGCCTGCTGCTGACCAGCCTGGCCAGCCACGAACACCGCGGCGCGGTCGAAGCCTTCGGCCACGTCAACCTGGGTTTCGCCGAGAAGGATCTGCAGAAGTTCGCCGCCAAGGCCGGCTTCGACATCGTCAGCTGCGAAACCGTGACCCGCGAACGGCGCCCGCCGCATTTCGAAGTCATCGCCCTGATGGCGCGTAAACCCGCTGCCGAGCCGGCCCGCAAGCCGGCGAAGAAATAACGAGGCCCTACCGATGGAAACCCTGCCCTGGCTCAACCCCGAACGTGCGCGCACGCTGCTGCGCGGCCTGGACGAACGCATCCTGATCATGGACGGCGCGATGGGCACGATGATCCAGCAGCACGAGTTGCAGGAAGCCGACTATCGCGGCGAGCGCTTCGCCGAAGGCTACGACCGGCTGTACGCGGGCGGCCACGACGGCGAGACCGAACACGTCCACGGCGAGAGCTGCGGCTGCTCGCGCGACCAGCGCGGCAACAACGACCTGCTGACCCTGACCCGGCCCGACATCATCGGCGGCATCCACGCCGAATACCTCGCCGCCGGCGCCGACCTGATCGAGACCAACACCTTCAACTCGACCACGATCTCGCTGGCCGACTACGGCCTGGAGCACCTGGCGCGCGAGCTCAACGAGGAAGGCGCGCGCCTGGCCCGCCAGGCCTGCGACGAGGCCGAAGCGCGCGACCCTTCCAAGCCGCGCTACGTCATCGGCGTGCTCGGCCCGACCAGCCGTACCGCCTCGCTGAGCCCGGACGTGAACCAGCCCGGCTACCGCGCGATCACCTTCGACGAATTGCGCATCGCCTACCGCGAAGCCACCGACGGCCTGATCGACGGCGGCGCCGACGTGATCATGGTCGAGACCATCTTCGACACGCTCAACGCCAAGGCCGCGCTGTTCGCGGTCGAGGAAGCCTTCGACGCGCGCGGCGCGCGCCTGCCGATCATGATCTCCGGCACCATCACCGACGCCTCCGGCCGCACCCTCTCGGGCCAGACCGCCGAGGCCTTCTGGTACTCGGTGCGCCACGTCCAGCCGACCGCGATCGGGCTGAACTGCGCGCTCGGCGCCAAGGACCTGCGCGTGCACATCGACGTGCTGGCGCAGATCGCCGACTCCCACGTCAGCACCCACCCGAACGCCGGCCTGCCGAATGCCTTCGGCGGTTACGACGAAACCCCCGAGGACATGGCCGCGGTGCTCGGCGAGTTCGCCCGCGCCGGCCTGCTCAACCTGGTCGGCGGCTGCTGCGGCACGACCCCTGCGCACATCGCCGCGATCGCCGCGGTGGTCGAGGGCGTCGAGCCGCGGCGTCCGCTGCAGTTGGAAAACGCGGCTTGAAGCGAGAAGTGAGTGCATAGAAGTGAGGAGTGAGTAAAGCCACCCCACTCGTTCCTCGTTGCTCACTCCTTACTCGTTCCTAGTTCCTCACTCCTCTCACCAGCCCCCTTCCCAGGCACCAGCCACCGTATGACTGCCGCCCTCCCCCGCCAGACCCGCCTCAGCGGCCTCGAACCGCTGCAGATCACGCCCGAAAGCAATTTCGTCAACGTCGGCGAACGCACCAACGTCACCGGCAGCGCGCAGTTCCGCAAGCTGATCACCGAAGCCCGCTACGACGAGGCCGTGGTGGTCGCGCGCCATCAGGTCGAGAACGGCGCGCAGGTGCTCGACGTCAACATGGACGAAGGCTTGCTCGATTCCGAGCAGGCCATGGTCACCTACCTCAACCTGATCGCGGCCGAGCCGGACATCGCCCGCATCCCGGTGATGGTCGACAGCTCCAAGTGGACGGTCATCGAGGCCGGGCTGAAATGCCTGCAGGGCAAGGGCATCGTCAACTCCATCTCGATGAAGGAAGGCGAAGCCGAGTTCCTGCGCCAAGCCCGCCTGGTCCGCCGCTACGGCGCCGCGGTGGTGGTGATGGCCTTCGACGAGGTCGGCCAGGCCGACACCATCGATCGCAAGGTCGAGATCTGCTCGCGCGCCTACAAGCTGCTGACCGAGCGCATCGGCTTCCCGCCCGAGGACATCATCTTCGACCCGAACGTGTTCGCGGTCGCGACCGGCATCGAGGAACACAACAACTACGCCGTCGATTTCATCGAGGCCACGCGCGAGCTCAAGCGCCGTTTCCCCTATAGCCACATCTCCGGCGGCGTCTCCAACGTCTCGTTCTCGTTCCGCGGCAACGAGGCGGTGCGCCAGGCCATCCACACCGTGTTCCTGTACCACGCCATCAAGGCCGGCATGGACATGGGCATCGTCAATGCCGGCGGCCTGCCGCTCTACGACGACCTCGACAACGAGTTGCGCGAAGCGGTCGAGGACGTGGTGCTGAACCGTCGCGACGACAGCACCGAACGCCTGCTGACCCTGGCCGAGCGCTACAAGGGCAAGAAAGGCGAGAAGAAGGTCGAGGACCTGGCCTGGCGCGACAAGCCGGTGCGCGACCGCCTCAGCCACTCGCTGGTGCACGGCATCGACCAGTGGATCGAAGAGGACGCCGAAGCCGCGCGCGCCGAGTCCACGCGTCCGCTCGACGTGATCGAAGGCCCGCTGATGGCCGGCATGAACGTGGTCGGCGACCTGTTCGGCGCCGGCAAGATGTTCCTGCCGCAAGTGGTGAAGTCGGCGCGGGTGATGAAGAAGGCCGTGGCCTATCTGCTGCCCTACATCGAAGCCGAGAAGTTGCGCACCGGCGACGCCGGCAAATCCAACGGCAAGATCGTCATGGCCACGGTCAAGGGCGACGTCCACGACATCGGCAAGAACATCGTCGGCGTGGTCCTGGCCTGCAACAACTTCGACGTGGTCGACCTCGGCGTGATGGTGCCGGCGCAGACCATCCTCGATCGCGCCAAGGCCGAGAACGCCGACCTGATCGGCCTGTCCGGCCTGATCACGCCCTCGCTCGAGGAAATGAGCCACGTCGCCCGCGAAATGCAGCGCCAGGGCTTCACCATGCCGCTGTTGATCGGCGGCGCGACCACCTCGCGCGCGCACACCGCGCTCAAGATCGACCCGCATTACAAGTCGCCGACGATCTGGGTCAAGGACGCCTCGCGCGCGGTCGGCGTGGCGCAGTCGTTGATCTCGATCGAACTGCGCGAGCCCTTCGTCGCCGCCAACGCCTCCGACTACGCCGAGATCCGCGAGCGCCACCGCAACCGCGGCGACGGCAAGCGCCTGGTCTCGCTTGAGAAGGCCCGCGGCCAGCGCTTCAACGGCAACTGGAGCGAGTACGAACCGCCGGCGCCGCTGCAACCGGGCCTGCACGTGTTCGACGACTACCCGCTCGACGAGCTGATCGAGTACATCGACTGGACCCCGTTCTTCAACACCTGGGAACTGGCCGGGCGCTATCCGGCGATCCTGACCGACGAAATCGTCGGTACCCAGGCCAGCGAGCTCTACCGCGACGCGCGCGCCATGCTCAAGCAGATGGTCGCCGAGAAGTGGGTGCAGGCCAAAGCGGTGTTCGGCCTGTGGCCGGCGAACTCGGTCGGCGACGACGTCGAGGTGCAGGTTCCCGGCGAAGGCAAGAGCGAGACCGTGCGCCTGCACTTCCTGCGCCAGCAGGTCGACAAGCCGGTCGACCGGCCCGACCTGTGCCTGGCCGATTTCGTCGCGCCGAAGGACTCCGGCCGGCAGGACTGGATCGGCGGCTTCGCGGTGACTTCGGGCATCGGCATCGAGCCGCACGTCGCCCGCTTCGAGGCCGATCACGACGACTACAACGCGATCATGCTCAAGGCCCTCGCCGACCGCTTCGCCGAGGCCTTGGCCGAGCGTATGCACCAGCGCGTACGCAAGGAGTTCTGGGGTTACGCCGCCGACGAGACGCTCGACAACGAGGCCCTGATCGACGAAGGCTACCGCGGCATCCGCCCAGCCCCCGGCTATCCGGCCTGCCCAGAGCACAGCGAGAAGGGCACCCTGTTCCGCATGCTCGACGCGACCCGCCACACCACCCTGGAGCTGACCGAGAGCTTCGCCATGTATCCGACCGCGGCGGTCTCGGGCCTGTACTTCAGCCACCCCGACAGCCAGTACTTCGTGGTCGGCCGGGTCTCCAAGGAACAGGTCGAGGACTACGCCCGCCGCAAGGGCGCGACCCTGGCGCAGGCCGAACGCTGGTTGGCCTCGAATCTGGATTACGATCCCGAGTAACACGGACGGGCGGCGCACAGCCGCCCCCTCCAGGGACTGGTCAACACGAGCGTGCACGGATGAGCGAAATCCTGATACCCGGCGGTTACGGCATCGACGCGGCGGCCGACCGCGGCGGCGATGCGCTCGGCAACGCCGCCTTCATCGAGAAACATGCGGCTCCGGGCCGCATCGGCCTGTGCGGCGGGCGCGACTGGATCAACAAACTGATCCGCAAGGCGCAATCGCCCTTGACCGAAGACGGTCATCGCAGCCTGTGGTCGCACGCCTTCGTCTTCAGCGAACGCCGCATCGACGGGCAATGGTGGGTGATCGAGTCCGACCTCGACCTGCGCTACAAGCAGATCCGCCTGGGCGTGCAGGAGAACCGCGTCGACCGTTACTACGACGCCGACGCGTTTCCGAACATCGCCATCCTCGATTTCGACTTGAGCCCGGAACAGGTGCACAAGATCCAGGTCGCCGGCCTCGACCTGCTGTCGGGCCTGTCGAGCTATTCGATCAGCGAACTGGTCGGCACCCTGATGGCGATGCACAGCCGTCGCCTGCGCCGGCGCAGCAATCTGCTGGCCAAGGAAGGCGCGCTGTACTGCTCGGCGCTGGTCCAACATTGCTACCACGCCGCCGGCATCGAATTCCTGCCCGGCGTGCCCGGCAAGAACATCGCCCCGCACGATATCGACGAATCGCCGCTGCCGCACCGCACCCATCGGATCATCCGCGACCTGGGCGTATCGACGATCCGCGAGCTGGGCCACAAGTCGAAACACTGGCTGAGCAGCGCACTCGATTCGGACTGAGGCGTCCGCGAGCAGGCGTGCCGCATGGCAACGCCGGTACCCATGGCGCAGGCGCTTCGCCGAACATCGCGGAATGCGGTCGTGCCGCCGGATTTCTTTGGCTGGGCGGCCGATCCGATACGGGGTCGCAAACGCGACCGGCACCGCTATCGCACCTCAATACGCAATGGTATGGTGACGCCATCCTGGCCCGGCCGCGCCGTCTCGGCGCGACCGGCGCACCGACCCGCCCACGGATCGCCATGCACGACCTGCTGCTGTTCTCCCACGCCAACGGGTTCCCGGCCCCGGTCTACCGGGTGATGCTCACTGCCCTGGCCGAGCGTTTCCACGTGGTCCGGCCCGAGCGCATCGGCCACGACCCGCGTTATCCGGTGACCCCCGACTGGCCGCATCTGGTCGATGAACTCATTGCGCGCGCAGAGACCGCGGCCGGCAATGCGCGCCGGATCTGGCTGGTCGGGCACTCGCTCGGCGGCTATCTGAGCCTGCTCGCGGCGCATCGGCTGGCCGACTCGGCGTTGGCCGGGCGCGTCGCCGGCGTGGTCATGCTGGATTCGCCCTTGATCGCCGGCTGGCGCGCGCGCCTGGTCTCGATCGGCCGCCGCACCGGCCTGGACAATCTGCTGATGCCGATGCGCGCCACCTTGCAGCGCCGCCGGCTCTGGCCCGACCGCACCGCGGTACGCGAGCACTTCCTGGCCAAGCCCGCGTTCGCCTGCTGGGACGAGCGCGTGCTCGACGATTACGTCGAACACGGCACCCGCGCGGCTGCCGACGGCAGCCGCGAACTCGCGTTCGAGCGCGAGATCGAGTACCGGATCTATCACACCCTGCCGACCACCGCGCTCAGCGGCCTGGCGCCGTCGGTGCGCGTGCCGGTCGGCTTTCTTGCCGGCACGCGTTCGCGCGAATTGCGCAACGCCGGTTCCGCACCGACCCAGAGGCTGGTCGGCGAACGCTGGCGCTGGATCGAGGGCGGCCACCTGTTCCCGATGGAACGGCCGCTGGACACCGCGCAGGCGATCGCGGCGATGATCGAGGGGATGAAGCCGACCGTTGCCGACGAGGAGCCGGCGACTTGGGCTGCTGCCGTCAACGGCTGAGTTTGCGCTGCGGCCTGCTGTCGCCTTCCGGGCAATAGCGGCGCGGCCGCGACCGCTGGACGCGCAGAGGCAACAACGCCGATGCGCTCTATCGAAACCGCCCCCTGTCGCGAGGGTAGGAGCGGCGCGAGCCGCGACCGCGCTCCATCGGTCTCGCGACGCATCTTCAAGCAAGATCAAACGATAAGAGCTTCCGCCACTAAGGCGGCGGGTCACTTTCTTTTGCCAAGCCCAAAAGTCCGTCTGGATTCCCTTCGGTCAAAGGTAACCAAAGAAAAGGGCTCTCCTTGCAAAGGCACAGGCCACGAGTTCGAAGCTGGCGCCGGGATTTTTCGATAAGACATCCCTGTCTTATCGAGAAACGGCGCACGTCCTGTGCGCCGCCCTCCGGGTCTCCAGGTGTTCTCGTGAGCTCGGTACTGCGCCAAGCTCTCCACAGCAACAGCAACGGGAACGGTTGCTGTGCTCTCAGGGTAGGAGCGGCGCAAGCCGCGACCGCGCAGCTACGAATACCCGCGCCGGCCGCCGTAGATTCGCGGTCGCGGCTTGTGACCGAAGGAAATCCAGTAGGACGCCGCCCCTACCCCTCAAGCCGCTACGCGCCGTGGCCGTGGCCAGAAAGCTTTTGCTGTTGCCGTGCGCCGATTCGTACTAGCGAAGGCAATCGAAGACCCGGAGCGCGGCGCGCAGGGATGCGCGCCGTTTTTCATCGGGACAAGGATGTCCCGTATGAAAAATCCCTGCGTTGGCATCGCTCGTGCGGGCCTGTGATTCAAAGAAAAGCAACTTCTTTGGTTACCTTTCTTTTGTTGCTTTAGACAAAAGAAAGTAACCCGCCGCTTTAGTGGCGGAAGCTTTTGGCGTTTGATCTAGATATTGATCTTGCTTGAGCGATGCGACGCGAGACCGAAACAACGCGGTCGCGGCTCGCGCCGCTCCTACCCCGGCGACGAATCACCGATTCGATCGACGACGAAGGCATTGCGGACTCTGCGCGTTCCGCGGTCGCGACTCACGTCGCTCCTACAGCAATCCACCGAAAGCCGCGCCTGCAGGAAAGCGACGAAGCAAGACCGAGAGCATCGGCGGCGCGAAAAGCGCCGCCCACGATCACCAGACCAGGTCGTCCGGCACCTGATACAACGGATCGGCGTAAGGATCGTCCTCGGCCGGCGCATTCGGATCGACCTTCAGCGCGACCGCCGGCGCGAAGATCGCCTCGGCCTGCTCCAGCATCGCCGCGGTCACCAGCACATAGCGACCCTCGAGCTGGACCACACCGAGTTCGCCGGCGTTGAGCTGCTTGAGCTGCGCTTCGGTGACGTAGACGCGCTTGATCTTGCCGCCGTACGGGAAGTGACGGGCGATCTCGGCATCGGGCGCATTGAGCGCCTGGTCCTTGAGCGCTTCGGCGAGCTTGGCGCGGGCTTCGCGGCGCAGGCGCGCCTCTTCCTGCTTGGCCTGCTCGGCAGCGATGCGTTCGTCTTTCTCGCGCTGCGCGCGGATCGCATAGGCCTTGGCCAGATCGATGTCTTCGCGCGTACGCGGCTTGCCCTGCCCCGGTCGGCCCGAGCCCTGATTGGCGCCAGGACGGCCCTGGCCGGGCTTGCCGGCGCCGGGACGCTGGCCCTGCGGCCGGTTGGCGCTGGGGCGCTCGGAGCCGGGTTTGTCGGCACCGGGCTTACCGGCGCCGGGCCGCTCGCCGTGCGGTCGTGCACCGCGCTCGCCGGGTTTGCGCGCATCGTGACGCGCGGCGCCGGAACGCTCGCCGGGCTTGCCGCCGCGCTTGGGGTCGCCGCTGCGTTCGGAGCGTTCCGGACGTTCGGGTTTGGGAGCCGGCTTGAAGCCCAGGCCCAGCAGTTGATCGCGAAGAGTGTCGCTCATGATCCGGTATCAGTAATGCGGCGGGGGTGGTTCGCCGGCGGCGTCGCCGCCGGTGAGCGGCGTGGCCGCCATGGCACTGCGCAATTGCTTGATTTCATCGAGCGCGCGGTACATGAGCAGCGAATTGCGCGCTTCCTCGCTGCGTGCCGCGGCGAGTGCGTCGCTGAGTTCATTGAGCGCATGCTCCTGGAACGCTACGCGCGTTTCCAGATCGATCAGGCGTTGCTCGAGTTCGGAAGTCACAGGCGGTAATCCATGCGTGCCGACGGCTCAATCGCCGTCGATCAGGATCGAGCGCCCGCGCCCGATGCCGTAATAGGCCAGGTCGGCCGCCTCGACCTCGTCGGGATGGTACAGGTTGCGCCCGTCGAAGATCACACCGTCGGCCAAGGCCTGGCGCACGCGCACGAAATCCGGACTGCGGAACTGCTTCCACTCGGTCACCACGACCAGGGCGTCGGCATCGGCCAACGCGGCGCGCGCCGAATCGCACAGCGCCAGGTCCTCGCGCTCGCCGAAGATGCGCTCGGCTTCTTCGTTGGCTTCCGGATCGTAGGCGCGCACGCGCGCGCCGGCGTCCCACAACTGGTTCAGCAGCGTGCGGCTCGAGGCCTCGCGCATGTCGTCGGTGTTCGGCTTGAACGCCAGACCCCAGACCGCGAAGGTCTTGCCGGCGATGTTGCCGCCGTAGTGGCGCTGGATCAGCTCGAACAAATGGCCCTTCTGGCTGTCGTTGACCGCTTCCACCGCGTCGAGCAGGCGCGCCTGGTAGCCGTGCTGCTGGGCGGTGCGGGCCAGCGCCTGCACGTCCTTCGGAAAGCACGACCCGCCGTAGCCGGCACCGGGGTAGATGAAGTGCCAGCCGATGCGCGGGTCAGAACCGATGCCCTGGCGGACCATCTCGATGTCGGCGCCGACTTTCTCGGCGATGTTGGCGATTTCGTTCATGAAACTGATCTTGGTCGCCAGCATCGCATTGGCGGCGTACTTGGTCAGTTCGGCCGAGCGCAGGTCCATGTAGACGATGCGTTCGTGATTGCGATTGAACGGCGCGTACAGGCGCTTGAGTTTTTCCAGCGCGACCGGGCTGGAGGCGCCGATCACGATGCGGTCGGGACGCATGCAGTCGTTGACCGCATCGCCTTCCTTGAGGAATTCGGGGTTGGAGGCCACGTCGAAGGCGACGTCGACGCCGCGCGCCTGCAGTTCGCGGGCGATCGTCGCCTGAACCTTGTCGGCGGTGCCGACCGGCACGGTCGACTTGTTGACCACGACCACCTGGCGCTCGATATGGCGGCCGATCGTCGTCGCCACGGCGAGCACGTACTTGAGGTCGGCGCTGCCGTCCTCGTCGGGCGGCGTGCCGACGGCGATGAAGATCAGGTCGCCATGGGCGATCGCGCCGGCGGCGTCGGTGGTGAAGTGGAGACGGCCGGCGGCGTGGTTGGCCTTGACCATCGGCTCCAGGCCGGGCTCGTAGATCGGGATCACCCCGCGCTCGAGGCCTTCGATCTTGGCCTGGTCGATATCGACGCAGACCACGTCGTGACCGACATCGGCCAGGCAGGTTCCGGTGACCAGACCCACGTAGCCGGTGCCGAAGATGGTGACGCGCATGGGGTGTTCTCTATCGAAGGTATTGCCCGGCCCTGCGGCCGGACTCCGTGCCCGCACGCGCGGGCACGGAGCGGCGCAAGACTCAGTGCTGCGGGTGCGTGCCGCCCATCGCGGCCGATTCCGGGCCGCCGGCAGGACCGCCCGCGCCAGGCTTGACGATGTCGAGCAGTTCGACATCGAACACCAGGGTCGCGTTCGGGCCGATCGGGCCGCCCGGGGTGCCCTGCTCGCCGTAGCCGAGCTTGCTCGGGATCCACAGCTTGAACTTGCTGCCGACCGGCATCAGCGCGATGCCTTCCTGCCAGCCCGGGACCACCGCGCCGAGCGGGAACACCGCCGGTTCCTTGCGATCGTAGGAGCTGTCGAAGGTCTTGCCGTCGAGCATCGTGCCCTTGTAGTGCACGCGCACGGTGTCGCTGCTCTTGGGCTTGGCGCCCTTGCCTTCGGTCACCATCTGGTACTGCAGGCCCGACGCGGTGGTCACCACGCCCGGCTTCTTGCCGTTGGCGGCGAGGAACTTGTCGCCGTCTTCCTGGTTCTTCTTGGCCATCGCGACCATTTTCTCGATCTGCTTGGTGCGGACCTTTTCCTGCAGGCGCTCGCGGACCTGGCGCGCTTCCTCGTCGCTCAGCAGCGGCTTGTCGCCCTTCATGTTGGCCTGCATGGCCTTCTGCAGCACGGCCAGGTCGAGATCGTCCTTGAGCAGCTCGAGCGAGCGGCCCATGTCCATGCCGATCAGATAGCTTTCCTGTTCCTTCTCGGTCTTCATGCCGCCGAGCGCCTTGACGTCGCTCTTGGCATCGGCCTTGTCGCCGGGCTTGGCGTCGGCGGCCTTGCCGTCGGCCGGCTTGCCGGCCTGGTTGCAGCCGGACGCGAACAGCGCCATCGAGGCCACGGCGAACGCGAGGGCGGTGTTACGCATGAAAGGCTTCATCAAATGCACTCCTGAGGAGGAAATAACCGAAAACGAGGGTGGGAACCTGGCCGCCGGCTGGACAAACTGCCAGCCGGCGGCTGAACGCAACGAGTCTGGGCGACGAACGATCAGAGAATGTCGAGCAACTCGACTTCAAACTCGAGGGTCGCATTCGGGCCGATCTTCGGCGGCGCGCCCGACGGGCCATAGGCCAGTTCGGCCGGGATCCAGAACTTGAACTTGCTGCCGACCGGCATCATCGCCAGGCCTTCCTGCCAGCCCTGGATCACGCCGTTGACCGGGAACTCGGCCGGCTGGCCGCGATCGTAGGAGCTGTCGAAGGTGCTGCCGTCGAGCAAGGTGCCCTTGTAGTTCACGCTGACCTTGTCGGTCGGCTTGGGACGCTCGCCGGAACCCTGGCGCAGCACCATGTACTGCAGGCCCGAGCCGGTCACGAACACGCCCTTGACCTTCTTGTTGGTCTCGAGGAAGTCCTTGCCCTTCTTCAGGTTGGCGTCGCCGGCCGCGGCCGCTTCGGCCTTCATCTTGGCCTGCAGGCGTTCGCTGAAACCGGTCAGCACGGTGCGGGCCTCGGCTTCGGCGAGCAGCGGCTTGCCGCCGCTCAGCGAGGTGCGCAGCGCCTGCACCAGCAGCGGCAGTTCGATTTCGGATTTGATCTGCTGCAGCGACGGGCCGACCATGAAGGTGCCGATCAACAGACCGACCTTGTCCTTGGCCACCGACGGCGGCGGTGCGCCCGGGGCGGCGCCCGGAACCGGCTTGCCGTCGCGCGAGGCGATGCGCGCGCGCAGGGCCTGGTCGACGGTGCGGGCTTCTTCCTGGGTGATCAGCGGCTTACCGCCGTCGAAGACGTTCTTGACCGCACGCTCGAAGGCGGCGGTGTCGAGATCGGGACCGACCGGCTTGAGCGAACTGGCCACATCCAGGCCAATGGCATAGCTGATCTTTTCACGGTCGTTGGCGAGCACGGTCTTGTCCTGGGCAGAGGCGACGCCGCTGAACAGCGCCGCAGTGGTGATCAACACGGCCGCGCCGCGCACGAAAGCCTTCATCGGGTCCCGCTCCTTTTTGCGAATCGATACGCCGCAGTCCGGCGCAAGCCCGTCATTGTCGCGGGCCGGCGCTACGGCGGCAATGTTCCAGTGTGACGGCGGACAAGCCCGGAAGTTCCATCCCGCCTCGGCTCGCGAGCGCAGGAAACCGGATCGCCTGCGCAGATCCGCGCGCGCAGCGCCCGAGCGCTGCCGATGCCTGGCCTGGAGGATCAGCGTGCGGCTGCCGGCTGCGGCGCGGTGACGGTGGGCGCTTTCGCGGCCTTGGGCCCCGGCGCGGTGGCGGTAGCCGGCGCTTTCGCGGCCTTAGGCCGCGGCGCCGTCAGGGCACGCTCGATCGCGGCGACCACGGCCGGATCGTCCGGCGTGGTCTTGCTGCCGTAGCTGGCGATCAGGCGGCCGTCGCGGCCGAGCAGATACTTGTGGAAGTTCCACTTCGGCGCTTCGCCGGCGGCCTTGGCCAAGTCCTTGTAGAGCGGCGTCGCCTGTTCGCCGATCACGTGCACCTTCTCGAACATCGGGAACTTGACCCCGTAGGTCAGTGTGCAGAACTCCTGGATCTGCTTTTCGTCCTCGAACTCCTGGGCCTTGAAGTCGCCCGAGGGGAAACCGAGCACGGCGAAGCCCTTGCCTTTGTACTTGGCCTGCAGGCCTTCCAGGGCCTCGAATTGCGGGGTGTAGCCGCACTTGCTGGCGGTGTTGACCACCAGCACCACGTCGCCGCCGTAGCGGGCGCCGAGGTTGACCGCGGTCTTGCCGGCCAGCGGGCGGAAGCTGCGATCGAGCATGGACCCACCGGCGGCGACGGCCGCGCCGGCGGCCAGCACCAGGGACAGCAGGGCGACGGGGCCGGCGCAACGCGCCAGGCCTGAACGGGGGAGCGAAGAAGTCATCGGGCAGCCTCGGGAGGATCGATGGAGGGAAAGCCGGCAGGGCCGGAGCGCTGGGCCAAGTATGACTTTAGTTGGGTCGGTATCGATTGACGCGACGTGTTTAGGTGTTATAGTTGCATACAACACCGGCCCACTAACGAGCAGGACGTTCGATATGAACCGCAAGCTCCACAATTCCATTTCAGCCCTGATGGCCGCCGGCGGCGCCCTGGTTCTGGGCCTGGTAGTCGCCTTCCCCTCGCCCGCGCCGGTCGCGTCCTCCGCCCCGGAACTGGCCATGCTGGCCGGCGACGCGGTGGCGACCCGCCCGATCCAGGTCGAGCTGGGCCAGATCAAGGCGCAGATCAGCTTCGACCGCGACTTCGTGGCGCGCGCCCGCAGCCGCCAAACCGACGTCGCCACCATCGCGCGCCGCATCGAAGCCAGCGCCGACCGGCTCGGCCAGGATGCCAGCGCCGCCGAAGTCAGCCTGTTCGTCGCCGGCATCGCCAGCGAAGTCGCCGACCTCACCGCGATCGCCAACGCGGTCGAGCCCCTCGTTGCCGCGGAGCCGGCAAGCACCGAAACCAAACGCAAGGCCGGGACCGCCGCGCGCCGTAACCGACGGAACCTCGTTATGCCTTACTTCTCCTTCCTGCCGCGGGGCTGAACCATGACCGCAATCCAATGGAGCGACGGCGCTCCAATCTATCGCCAGCTCAAGGAGCGCGTCGTCGCGATGATGCTCGACGGCGTCCTCAAGCCAGGCGATGCCCTGCCGTCCGTGCGGCAGGTCGCCGCCGAATACCAACTCAACCCCATCACCGTTTCGCGCGCCTATCAGGAGTTGGCGGACGAGGCGCTGGTCGAAAAACGCCGAGGCCTGGGCATGTACGTGACCGAAGAAGCCGCAAGGAAACTGCTCGTCAACGAGCGCGAACGCTTCCTGCGCGAAGAATGGCCGCTGGTCCTGGAGCGCATCCAGCGCCTGGGCCTCAGCAACGAAGAACTGCTCGGTGCGCGCACCGGCAACGACAAGGCAGACGCACCATGACCAATGCCATCCACATCGACCCCGGTCATATCGTCACCGCGCGCGGCCTGCGCAAGGTCTACAAGAACAAACTCGCGCTCGACAACGCCGCCTTCGACATCCCGGCCGGCCGCATCGTCGGCCTGATCGGCCCCAACGGCGCCGGCAAGACCACCGCGCTCAAGGCCATCCTGGGCCTGATCGCCTTCGACGGCGAGCTGTCGGTGCTCGGCCGCGACCCGCGCCACGAACGCGACGCGCTGATGCGCGACGTGTGCTTCATCGCCGACGTCGCGGTGCTGCCGCGCTGGCTGCGGGTGCGCGAAGCGATCGAGTTCGTCGCCGGCGTGCATCCGCGCTTCGACCGGGCCAAGTGCGAGCGTTTCCTGCACGGCACCCAGCTCAAGCCCAACCTGCGCGTGCGCGAAATGTCCAAGGGCATGATCGTGCAACTGCACCTGGCGCTGGTGATGGCCATCGACGCGCGCCTGCTGGTGCTCGACGAACCGACCCTCGGCCTGGACATCCTCTACCGCAAGCAGTTCTACCAGCGCCTGCTCGAGGATTATTTCGACGAGAACAAGACCATCCTGGTGACCACCCACCAGGTCGAGGAAATCGAACACATCCTCACCGACGTGATGTTCATCCGCGACGGCAAGGTCGTGCTCGACAGCCCGATGGAAGTGCTCGGCGAGCGCTTCATCGAAGTGCTGGTCAATACCGACTCCGCCGCCCAGGCGCGCGCACTGAAACCGCTGGACGAACGCTCGCTTCCGTTCGGCAAGACCGTGATGTTGTTCGACGGCGTTCCGGCCGAGCAGTTGGCCGGCTTCGGCGAAGTACGTACGCCCGGCCTGGCCGATCTGTTCGTCGCCACCATGAAGGGGACCTACGCATGAACGTCGCCGACGATATCCTCGCCGCCCCCGCCGCACCGCGCGCGGTCGCCGCGATCCCGCCGCTGCAGACCTTCAAGATGCTGTTGCGGCGCGAGTTCTGGGAGCACCGCGGCGGCTTCTTCTGGGCCCCGGTGATCACCGGCCTGGTCGCCATCGTGTTCTCGCTGTTCGGCGTGGTCGCCAGCTCGATCATGCTGCAGAGCGCGATCCGTCGCGGCGACGTGCACATGGACGGGGTCAACATCAACGTTTCCGGCCACGAGTCGGCGTTCGGACTCGCCGGCGACATCGCCCTGCTCAGCGGCATGGGCCTGGCCTGCGTGGTGTTCGTGTTCGTGGTGTTCTTCTACGCCCTGGGCTCGATCTACGACGAACGCAAGGACCGCAGCATCCTGTTCTGGAAGTCGTTGCCGGTCTCCGACACCCAGGCGGTGCTGTCCAAGCTGTTGTGGGCGCTGGTGCTGGCCCCGGTGCTGGCGATCGGCATCGGCCTGGCGATCGGCGCGGTGATGTGGCTGCTGTCGTGGGTCGCGGTGCTGCTCAACGGCGTGCCCGGCGCGAGCGGGGTCTTCACCGAAGCGCATCCGCTGCGCCTGGTCCTGCAGATCCTGTGCTCGATTCCGGTGTACGCGCTGTGGGCCCTGCCGACGGTCGGCTGGCTGATGCTGTGCTCGGCGTGGGCGCGCAGCGTGCCCTTCGTCTGGGCGGTGGTGATCCCGCTGCTGGCCTGCATGTTCATCAGCTGGCTCGACATCCTGCCGGGGATCGAGATCCCGCACGACGCGATCTGGTACACGGTGGCGTTCCGCGGTCTGCTCAGCATCGTCCCCGGCAGTTGGTACCTGAGCCCGCAGATCAACGGCGTCGATACCAACAGCGTGATCAACGGCCCCGAGGACATCGCCCGTTCGATCGACTTCACCAGCAGCCTGCAGGCCTTCGCCACGGTCGACTTGTGGATCGGCGCGGTGCTCGGCGCGCTGATGGTCTATACCGCGATCCGCCTGCGCCGCTGGCGCGACGAGGGCTGACCGCCGGCCCTCCGGCCCCGTCCGCGGACGGGGCCGGAGCTCCACCGCTACGCCGGCTCGACCCAGTCCCGCCCACCAAGTACCGCTCAGCGAAAGCCGGCTCCGCGAAAATAATTGCAACCCCGCTCGCCCGCGCCGCATCCATCGAACCGACCCTTCAACTCCGGAGCGCCCGATGCGCCATACGATCCCCCTGCTCGCCCTCGCCCTTTCGTTGCCGTTCGCCGCCCAGGCCGCCGAACGCTGCGAATTTTCCGCACCGCGCAATCTGCAGCTCGACCTGACCGGGGTGAAGGCGGTGGTCTTCGACATCGGCCCGGACGAGCTCAGCGTCACCGGCTCGCCCGGCGCCAAGGCCGCGGTCAGCGGTCGCGCCTGCGCCACCAATGCGGCCGACCTGCCCGGCATGACCGTCACCCAGAAGCGGGTCGGCGACAAGCTGGTGGTCCTCGCCCAGCACCGCTCCAACATCAACTTCGGCCTCAACCGCTACAGCTACATGAAGCTGCAGGCGACCGTACCGGACACGATGATGGTCCAGCTCAAGGTCGGCTCCGGCGACGTCGACGTCGACCGCGTCGCCTCGCTCAGTGCCGACGTCGGCTCGGGCGACATCAAGGTCAGCAACGTGCGCGGCCTGGCCACCGCCGACGTCGGTTCCGGCGACGTCGATTTCCAGGACATCGGTTCGCTGCAGCTGATCTCGCTCGGTTCCGGCGACCTCACCGCCAAGCGCATCGCCCGCGACGTCAAGCTCGGCTCGATCGGCTCGGGCGACGTCGAACTCAGCAACGTCGGCGGTTCGGTCGAACTGAGCCGCATCGGCTCGGGCGACCTGGAAGTCAACGGCGTGCGCGGCGATTTGCGCGTGCACTCGATCGGCAGCGGCTCGGTGGTCCACAACGGCGTCGCCGGCCGCGTCCACTTGCCGCAAGACGATTGATCGGGACGTTCGATCCGGCCCCTCGTCCAGGCCGTCCTTAAACCGCCCAGGAAAGCCCGCCATGAAAGCCGTACGTTCGCTCTCGCTTCCCTTCGCCATCTTGATCGCCGTGTCGGCGAGCGCTTGCTCGCAGGCGCCCGATGCCAGCGTGAACGTTTCGGTGATCGCACCGATGAGCTTGGCCAACGATCGGGTGATCCTGCGCGGCAAGGACGGCGCCTATGCGGAAATCGGCGCCGACGGCACGCTGAGCCTCGACGGCAACGCGGTCGCTCTCAGCCCCGAGCAGCGGGCGATCAGCCAGCGCTATTTCGCTCACGCCATGAACATCAGCAAGGAAGGCGTCGCCATCGGCAAGGACGGCGCCGCCTTCGCCGGCAAGACCGTGAGCACGATCTTGAGCGGCCTGGCCAGCGGCAATCCGGATTCGATCGGCACGAAAGTCGAGGCCGACGCGGCGGTGTTCGAACAGCGCGCGCAGAACATGTGCGACCGGCTCGCCGACTTGCGTACTGCGCAGGAAGAGCTCACCGCAAGCCTGCCCGCGTTCGAGCCTTTCGCCGCGATCGAGGCCAGCTCGGTCGGCGACTGCCGCAGCTGAGCGCAAGCGCGGAACCGACCGCGGTCGCGACAGTTCGTCGCGACCGTGCGTTGTGAGGAGCAAACCTTCGACAACGGCATCCGCATCCTTGCGATGCGGACTTAGGCGACGCCGCCACCTTTGGGGAGGAGCGGCGTCCTACTGGATTTCCTTCGGTCACAAGCCGCGACCACGCCGTCTCCGGCAGCGACGTATCTGGCCGTAGGGCGATCAAGCAAAGCGTCCGCTCGCAAGAGACAGGCACGGCAAACGCCGTCCAGCCGTGCCGAAGCACGGCCGGATGGCGCCTAGGCAGCGTCGCTCAGTGCGCCTTGCGGACCTGGTCGACCGTGGCCTGGGCCGCGACAGCGACGGCCGGGGCGGCATGGCTGGCCAGCAGATCGGACTTCAGCTCGTCGCCGATGGGCACGCTCTGCGGGTTGCAGCCGGCGCAGGCGAACAAGGACAGGACGACGGCGTACCGAAAGAATCGAATCGAATTCATGAGCGAAGCTCCACTTCTGGTTATGGCTGACCGGATCGGATCCGGGGGTCGGGGGAAACAGCTCGTCCGGCCACCGCTTGGCGACGGTCGGCCGGACGTTGGGACATGAACCGCTCGATATACACCTGGCGTTGCAGACCGATTACCGCTCAATAACCGGCTGCGCGACGGGTCGTCGGCAAGCGTGCGAAAACTGGAAAACGGCGGACGCACGGCCCCATTCCGCGGAGCGAAAGGGCGTCCGGCGGATGAGTCCGATGGGGGTTGGGTTCGACGCGACCTAGACCGGGCCGATGGTCCGGATGCCGGTTGTCGCTCGACCGCCCCTGCCGGTCTGTCCGACTGCCGCCGAGTATGTCCCGGCGACTGGATTGCTGCCTGTATGCGCAGCGAGGATAGCGAAACGGCCTCGTCGCGAAACCCCACTTCGGTCGCGAAATAAAATCCTCGAACAATTCGCTGACGGGCGCGATGTCCGGGCTACGTCCGTGAATGTGCCGTGAAATCCAAGCACTCGGGTATCCCGGCCGAAGCGCCGGGCAGCCCGGGGCTGCGGCCCCCGGCTGCCGATTCAGCCACTTCAGCCGCCACCACCGCCGCCGCCGTGAATACCGCCGCGGGTCAGCGCGGCTGGGTCGAGCAGGCGCCGCAGCTGTTTTTCCGGCAGGCCGGTCGCGGCCATCGCCACCTCCAGCACCGGACGTCCTTCCTTGTAGGCCTGCTTGGCGATCGCCGCGGCCTTTTCGTAACCGATGATCGGGTTGAGCGCAGTGACCAGGATCGGGTTGCGGTCCAGGGCTTCGCGCACATGCGCCTGCCGCACCTTCAAGCCGGCGATGCTGCTGTCGGCGAGCAGGCGCATGGCGTTGCCGAGCAGGCGGATCGAATCGAGCAGGTCGTGGGCGATCAGCGGCAGCATCACATTGAGCTGGAAGTTGCCGCTCTGCCCGGCCACGGTGATGGCCGCGTGGTGGCCGATGACCTGGGCGCAGACCATCGCCAGGGCTTCGGGAATCACCGGATTGACCTTGCCCGGCATGATCGAGCTGCCCGGCTGCAATGCCGGCAGTTCGATCTCGCCCAGGCCCGCGAGCGGCCCGGAGTTCATCCAGCGCAGGTCGTTGCCGATCTTCATCAGCGCCACCGCCAGCGCATTGAGTTGCCCCGACAGCTCGACCGCGTCGTCCTGCGCCGCCAGGCCCTCGAACTTGTCGGCGGCCGACTCGAACTTGCTGCCGGTCGCGGCCGACAAGGCCTTGGCCATGGCCTTGCCGAAGCGCGGATCGGCATTGATGCCGGTGCCGATCGCGGTGCCGCCGATCGGCAAGCGGCGCAACCGTTTCAGGCTGTCCTCGATGCGCGCCTGCGCCGAGCTCAACTGCGCCGCCCAGGCACCGAATTCCTGGCCGAAGGTCAGTGGCATCGCATCCATCAGATGGGTGCGGCCGGTCTTGGTGACCTTGGCCAGTTCCTTGGCACGCGCCTCGATGGTCTTGCGCAGGTGCTTGAGCGCCGGCAGCAAGGATTCGGTCACCGCCAGCTGCGCCGACACCCGGATCGCGGTCGGGATGACGTCGTTCGAACTCTGGCCGAGATTGACGTGGTCGTTGGGGTGGATCGCATGCTTGCCGGCACGCGTGGCCAGGGTCGCGATGACCTCGTTGGCGTTCATGTTGCTCGAAGTGCCCGAGCCGGTCTGGTAGACGTCGATCGGGAAGTGTGCGTCGTGGCGGCCTTCGGCGACTTCGGCCGCGGCGGCGCGGATCGCCGCCGCCGGCCCCTTGTCGAGCAGGCCGAAACCGGCATTGACCTCGGCCGCCGCGCCCTTGACCAGGGCCAGCGCGCGGATGAACTCGCGCGGCATCGGCACACCGGAGATCGGGAAGTTCTGCACCGCACGCTGGGTCTGCGCGCCCCACAGGGCTTCGGCGGGCACGCTGAGCTCGCCCATGCTGTCGTGTTCGAGGCGGAAGCCCGCAGCGGGCTTGCCCGTCGCGCCCTTGCCTTCGCGCTTGGGCGCGGTCTTGCTTGCGGTCTTGCTTTTGTTCTTGGCGGAAGTCGCCATGGCCAGCTCCATCGATTCAAGGGGGACGCGAGGCGCCGCTGCGTATCGCGGATGCTGCGAGGATACGCCCGGCGGATCATGGGAGCTGGCGCGTGCAGCGGCTGGCGGGCGCCATCATGGCGACGACCGCGGCGGGCGTCGAGAGCGCCGCCGCGAACCGCCAAATCCGGCTCTATCGGGGCGTCCTGTCGGGCGTCTCGGAGGCGGCATGGGGGCCCGGAGCGACCCGGGGCGGCGTGGCTGTAGAATGGCGGACTGTTTACTGCCCTGCGCGTGCCATGTCTGCCGACCCCAAGACCACCCTGCTCGCCCTGTCCCCGCTCGATGGCCGCTATGCCGGCAAGGTCGACGCGCTGCGGCCGATCTTTTCCGAGTTCGGCCTGATCAAGGCCCGCGTCAAGGTCGAGGTGGAATGGCTGCTGGCGCTGGCGAACGAGCCCGGCATCGTCGAACTCAAGCCGTTCTCGGAAGCCGCCGCCGCCCGCCTGCGCAAGCTCGCCGACGAGCTGTCGATCGAAGACGCGGCACGCGTCAAAGAGATCGAGCGCACCACCAACCACGACGTCAAGGCGGTCGAGTACCTGATCAAGGAACGCCTCAAGGACGACGCCGAGCTCGGCCCGGCCCTGGAATTCGTGCACTTCGCCTGCACCAGCGAGGACATCAACAACCTCAGCTACGCGCTGATGCTCAACGAGGCCCGCCAGCACGTGCTGCTGCCGCGCCTGGACGAGCTGATCCAGAAGCTGCGCAGCATGGCGCACGACTACGCCGCCCTGCCGATGCTGTCGCGCACCCACGGCCAGACCGCCTCGCCGACCACGGTCGGCAAGGAAATCGCCAACGTGGTCGCGCGCCTGCAGCGCCAGGGCGAGACCCTGGCCGGCGCGCAGATGCCGGGCAAGATCAACGGCGCGGTCGGCAACTACAACGCCCACGTCTCGGCCTATCCGGACATCGACTGGCCGGCCTTCGCCCAGCGCTTCGTCGCCTCGCTGGGCCTGGACTGGCAGCCCTACACCACCCAGATCGAACCGCACGACGGCATCGCCGAAGTCTGCGACGCGCAGCGCCGCATCGACACGGTCTGCATCGACCTGTGCCGCGACGTCTGGGGCTATATCTCGCTGGGTTACTTCAAGCAGTCGGTCAAGGCCGGCGAAGTCGGCAGCTCGACCATGCCGCACAAGGTCAATCCGATCGACTTCGAGAACGCCGAAGGCAACTTCGGCATCGCCAACGCCCTGTTCGAGCATTTCGCCGCCAAGCTGCCGATCAGCCGCTGGCAGCGCGACCTGACCGACTCGACCGTGCTGCGCGCGCTCGGCACCGCCTTTGGCCACGCCCTGATCGGCCTGGACGCGCTGCTGCGCGGCCTGGGCAAGCTCAGCGCCAACCCCGAGCGCCTCGCCGCCGACCTCGATGCGTCCTGGGAAGTGTTGGCCGAAGCCGTGCAGACGGTGATGCGCCGTCACGGCCTGCCGAATCCTTACGAGCAACTCAAGGCCCTGACCCGCGGCCACGGCATCAACGAAGCCTCGATGCGCGAGTTCATCGCCTCGCTGGAGCTTCCGGCCGAGGACAAACAGCGCCTGTTGGCGATGACCCCGGGCAGCTACACCGGCCTGGCCGAGAAGCTCGCGCGCGAGATCTGATGCGCTGACGGCGACGCGATCGCAGAAGTCGCTGTGGGTAGGAGCGGCGCAAGCCGCGACCGCGCGATTTCAGATTGCGTCGCCGCAATCATGCGGCGACGCGGTCGCGACTTGCGTCGCTCCTACCCCAAGAGCTACGCCGCTGCTCTTGTAGGAGCGGCGCGAGCCGCGACCGCGGGATTGCATGTGCCGGCGCGGCGATCATGACGCGACGCGGTCGCGACTTGCGTCGCTCCTACTCCAAAAACCACACCGCAGCTCTTGTAGGAGCGGCGTCAGCCGCGACCGCGGGATTGCATGTGCCGGCGCGGCGATCATGACGCGACGCGGTCGCGACTCGCGTCGCTCCTACCCCAAAAGCCAAGCGATGCGTCGCTTCCGTGTAGGAGCGGCGCGAGCCGCGACTGCGGGATTGCATGTGCCGGCGTGGCCATCAGGAAGCGACGCGGTCGCGACTTACGTCGCTCCTACAGGGAGGCCGTCGCAATCGACATCGCGCGGTTCCACTGCACGACGCGATCGAACATAGTGAGCGCCCCTTCGCTTCCGTTCGGATCCGCCGATGTTTTTGCGTGACGGCCTGCTGGCCGCTTCTCTGATCTGCGTCTTGGCCTCCTGCGCGTCGACGCCCGCGCCCAACTCCACCGGTGCGGCCGTCGCGCCGTGCGCGGCCGATCCCGACTGGCACCAGCCTACCCAGCCGCGCCGCATCCACGGCAATACCTGGTACGTCGGCACCTGCGGGCTCAGCGCCGTCTTGATCACCTCCGACCAGGGCCATGTGCTGGTCGACGGCGCCACCGAGAAAGCCGCGCCGCAGATAGAAGCCAATATCCGCAAACTCGGTTTCGATCCGCGCCAGATCCGCTATCTGCTCAATTCGCACGAGCACAACGACCACGCCGGTGGCCTCGCTTATCTGCAGCGCGTCACCGGCGCGACCGTGGTCGCACGCACGCCGGCCATCGCCGCGCTGGAAACCGGCAAGAGCGACCGCGGCGATCCGCAGTTCCTGAGCGTGTCGCCGTTCCCGCCAGTGACCGCGGTGCGCGCCATCGGCGACGGCGACACCCTCAGCCTCGGCCCGATCGCGCTGACCGCGCATGCCACGCCCGGCCACACGCCGGGCGGCACCAGTTGGAGCTGGCGCGCCTGCGACGACGCCGGCGATTGCCGCGCTATCGCCTATGCCGACAGCCTCACTCCCTTCACCGACGACGTATACCGCTACAGCGACGAAACCGCGCACCCCGGCGTAGTCGCCGCGTTCCGCCGCAGCATCGAGACCGTCGCCGCGCTGCCCTGCGACATCCTGGTGACCCCGCATCCCAATGCCAGCAACCTGCTCGCGCGACTGGACGCGTCCGAAACCACGCCGTCGGGCACTTCCAACGATTGCCGCGCCTACGCCGCGACCGGCGCCGGCAAGCTCGAAGAACGCCTGGCCAAGGAACGCGCATCGGCGCCTTGAACCCGGGCCTGCTTGCGGGCCGCGCCGGCAACGGCATGGCCCGCATCGCCACGCGGCCTTAGCGCGGGAGCGCGCAAGATCGATGGCTATCGCCCGCGGAGCCGCCCGATGAAACAACTGATCAACATCGACGTACCGCACCTCGACGAGGCCACCGCGTTCTACACCGAAGCCTTCGGTCTGCGGGTCGGCCGCCGCTTCGGCGACCAGGTGGTCGAGTTGCTCGGCGGCGAAGCGCCGATCTATCTGCTGCTCAAGACCGAAGGCAGCCAGGCCGCGGGCCATGACGTGCGGGTGTATTCGCGCCACTGGACGCCGGTGCATTGCGACGTGGTCGTCGACGACGCCGAAGCCGCATTGGCCCGTGCGGTCGCCGCCGGGGCCATCCAGGAAGACCGCATCCGCAGCACCCGTTGGGGCCGCATCGTGCAGATCGCCGATCCGTTCGGCCACGGCTGGTGCCTGCTGCAGTTCGTCGGCCGCGGTTACGACGAGATCGCGGACCCGACCTGAGTCGCGACGCCCCCAGGGCCAACTCCGAACCTGCGATCGGTTGGCCCCGGGGCGAACCGTAGGTCCAAGTCGGGTCCCCCAGGGCGGACGGCAGCCCTAATCCGGGTCCCCGGGCGAACGGCAGCCCTAAATCCGGGTCCCCGGGCGGACCCTAGGCTAGGGTCCGCCCGGATGGCGGAGCGGCGCAGCTTGTGGCGAGATTCGTGGCAGCCGTCACAGCCCGGATTACGGTCATGTCCTTCGTCACCGATTTCGTCCAAAGCGTCTCCCGTGTCGTCGAACAGGTCCTGCAGCAGGAACCGCCGCCTCCGCCGCCGGCGCAGACTCCCGAGCAGATCGAAGCGCGGGTCAATGCCGCGACCTGGAGCCCGGAGCAACGCGAGCTGCTGACCCAGGGCTATACCCAGGCGCAGCAGGATCGGGACGGCGCGCTGTGGCAGCAGACCGAAGCGCTGGAAACGCTGTACCACGACCGTGAAGTGCTGGCCCTGAGCCGCTCGCTCGGCGCCGACGACGAAGTGCCCGCAGGCTGGCATCGCGCCAGCGAGGCCGAGTTGGAGCTGTACGGGCTGACCCCGCAGCAACTGCATCCCGAAGGCTCCGGCTTCAATGCCGAGCTGTTCATCCCCGACCCCGCGGTGTTCGGCCCGGATGCCGCGCCGGTGCTGCAGTTCGAAGGCGCCGACTTCGCCGACCTGGAGGACGTCAACGCCGACGTCGCCCAGGCGCTCGGCAACGACGAGGCCTATTACAACCAGGCCATCGACATCGCCAGCTCGGTCGCCGAACACGGCGGCGACAACGTGATCTTCAGCGGCCACTCGCTCGGCGGCGGTCTCGCCACCGCCGCGGCGCTGGTCACCGGCAACCGGGGCATCGTCTCCAACCCGGCCGGGGTGAATCCGGCCACGGTCGAAGCGGCGTTGGCCGAGCGCGGCCTCAGCTTCGAGCAGGCCGACGGCAACATCACCACGTATGCCGTCGACGGCGACCTGCTGACCGAATTGCAGGCCGCGACCTCGGGCTTGTCCGACGACAACGCCGCCGGCTTCGCCGCCATTCTCAACGGCGTCGGCCTGGCCGCGAACCGCCTGCAGGACGATGTGGTGTTGCCGACCAACGCCACCGCCGACAGCGTGTTGAACCTGCCCGATGCGGTCGGCCGCCGCGTCACCCTCGACGCCACCGACGACAACGGCGAAGCGCGCCCCGAGATCGTCTCGCTCGACGACACCATCGACGGCATCAACGCCGCGTCCGACCAGTTGCCGATCGGCGAACTCGGCGACATCGCCGAGACCGTAGGCGACGGCGGCGGCCTGTTCGGCGACATCGTCGGCGGCTTCACCGACCTGGTCGACAGCGGCACCGAATTCATCGACGAGCATCTGCCCGGCCCGGCCGGTGCGATCCTCGGCGCGTTCGGCGACGGCGTGGAGACTCTTGGCGACGGCATCGAATCGCTCGGCGACCTGGTCGAGCAAGGCGGCGATCTCGCCGCCGACGCGACCGACGCCATCGAGACCGGCGTGGCCACCGCGATCGAGGCCGGGCTGGAGCCCGATACCATCCCCAGCGTGCTGGAAATGGTCGACCGGCATAGCTTCGGCGTGTTCGACGACTCCATGGCCAGCCACATCGACAGCGAGGAAGCGGCCTTGCGCGAACAGCTCGACGCTTGAACCCGGGCCGATGAGCCTTGCCGAGCCGGGCTCACGCCGGAGGATCGCCACAATGGCCATACTGCCGACATGACCCGCGCGCCCTTCCCCGAAGGCGGTTCGCGCCTTCACTGGGCGCCTTCGGTCCTGTTGGCGCTGTGCGCCTGCAGCGACTCCGCACCGATGCCCGCCGTCGCATCCACACCTTCTGCCGAGCCCGTCGTCGCCATGGCCCCCAACTTGCAGATCGAGCAACATTTCAACGGTCCCGAACTCGAACTCGCGCAGGCGGCCGCCGCCGGCCGCGGCGACGAGGTGCAGCGGCTGGTCAAGCAAGCCCATGCCGACGCCAATGCGGTGTCCCCGGGCGGCCTGCCGCTGTTGGCCTGGCCGGTGCTGCATGGCAACGCCGCCGGCGTCGCCGCCCTGATCGAGGCCGGCGCCGACCCCAACCGCGCCGTGCCCGCCGTCGGCACGGTCATGGTGTGGGCGGCCAAAGCCGAATCGCCGGAGGTGTTGCGCGCCTTCCTCGAACGCGGCGGCCGCGCCGACGCCAGCGATCTCGACCGGCAACCTCTGACCCGGATCGCCGCCCTCGCCGGGCAGTGGGACAACGTCAAGCTGCTGATCGAGCACGGCGCCGACATCGATGCCCAGGCCCACGGCGACAGCGGCGACACCTTGCTGACGTATTACTCGCGCGGCCAGTTCGACAAGACCCATTGGCTGCTCGAACGCGGCGCCGACCCCACTCACCGCCTCGAAAGCGCGGCCAAGCCCGAGCGCATCGGCGCCCAGACCGTGGTCGAGAACGTCTACTGGTGGCCGGTCGACGGCGGCAAATTCCCGCAGCTCGCGCAATGGCAGCAGCGCTGCCAGCAACTGCTCGCCGCACGCGGCCTGACCCTGCCGCGCGAGCCGGCGCATCTGCAGCGCCTGCGCCTGGCCCAAGGCGCGGGCGACGCCGTGTCCGTCGTCGATCTGAAAGCCGACATCGAGCACCGGGAAAGCGAATTGAAAGACGCGTCGACGCCGCGCTGACTTCGGCCGGCGCGACGACGCCAAGCGCGACGCCCCTGGCGTAGACTTCGCGCCCATGAAATCGCCTCTCATCGAAGTCGACGCCGCTCGACGCCCGCCGCTCGGCATGCCACCGGCCGTGTTCCTGCGCGACTACTGGCAGAAACGCCCGCTGCTGATCCGCAACGCCTTTCCCGGCCTGCAATCGCCGATCCAACCCGAAGACCTGGCCGGCCTGGCCTGCGAAGAAGGCGTGCTGGCGCGGCTGATCCAGCACGATCGCGCGAGCGATCGTTATTCGCTGCGGCATGGGCCGTTCGAGGAGTCCGAATTCCCCGGCATGCCGCACCAGGACTGGACGCTGTTGGTCCAGGACGTGGACAAGTGGGACGCCGACGTCGCCGCGCTGCTGCCGGCCTTCGATTTCCTGCCGCGCTGGCGCATCGACGACATCATGGTCTCGTTCGCCGCGCCCGGCGGCTCGGTCGGCGCCCATGTCGACCAGTACGACGTGTTCCTGCTGCAGGCCCAGGGCCATCGGCGCTGGCAGATCGACGCCCGCCCCGGCGCGCCGCAGGATTTCCGCCCGGACGCCGAGCTGAAGCTGCTGCGCGAGTTCGAGCCGAGCCACGACTGGGTGCTCGGCCCCGGCGACATGCTGTACCTGCCGCCCGGTGTGCCGCACCACGGAGTCGCCGAGGATGCCTGCCTGACCTTCTCGGTCGGCATGCGCGCGCCGTCGGCGGCCGAGCTGATGGGCGACTTCATCGACACCCTGGCCGCCGAAGCCGACGAGAGCCTGCGCTACCACGACCCCGACCTGAGCCCGCCGGCCGATCCCAACGAGATCGACGCCGCGGCGATGGGCCGGGTGGTCGAGGCCTTGAACGTCTTGCGCATGAACGACCCCGACCGCCTCGGCGACTGGTTCGGCCGCTTCATCACCGTCTACCGCGCCGCCGGCGAAGTCTCGTCCGGCCATGAAGACCCGCGCTCTCGCATCGAGATCGAATGGGACCTCGAGCGCGGCGCCAGCCTGTGGCGCCACCCGTGGTCGCGCATGGCCTGGCGCAAGGCCCATGCGCAGCCGGCCAGACAGACCAAGGCGCAGGGCGCGCTGGCCCGGCTCTACGTCAGCGGCCAGGAATTCGCCCTGCCCGCCGGCGACGCCCAGGCCATCTCGGCCGCCGCCGAAATCGACGCCGCCGTGTATTCGGCGCTGTCAGAAGCCGGCCGCGATTGCGTCCAGGAACTCATCGCCGCCGGCCATTACCGCCTCGGCCTCGACGACGAGGACGGCGGAGAAGAGGAATGAGCACCGGGTTCCGGGTCGTCGCCGTCGCCGACTACGCCGCTGCCTTGGCGGCGCTGCGCTCGGTCCGCGAGGCGGTGTTCGTGCAGGAACAACAGGTCCCGGCCGAGATCGAACTCGACCCGCACGACCCGTTGTGCCAGCACGTGCTGGCCCTGGATGCCGAAGAACGCCCGATCGGCACCGGCCGGCTAACCCCGGACGGGCGCATCGGCCGCATGGCCGTGCTCGCCGGCTGGCGCGGCCGCGGCGTCGGCGAGGCCCTGCTCGATGCCCTGATCGAACGCGCCCGCCAACTCGGCTGGCGCGAGCTGTCCCTGCACGCCCAGGCCTCGGCGATCGGTTTCTATGCCCGCCGCGGCTTCCTGCCGTTCGGCGAGCGCTTCGTCGAGGCCGGCATCGACCACCAGTCGATGCGCCTGTTGCTCGACGCCGCCAACCCGGTCGAAACCCGCGCTGCCGCCCTCGCCGCCCTGGCCGGAGTCGTCGCCAACGCCCGCCGCGGCCTGTCGATCTACAGCCGCGACCTCGACCCGGGCCTGCTCGACCGGCCCGAGGTGGTCGCCGCGCTGCGCCGGCTCGCCACCTCCGGCGGCGCAATCCGGGTGTTGCTGCACGACCCGGGCGCGCCGCAACGCGCGCTCGCCCCCTTGATCGGGCTGAGCCAGCGCCTGTCGAGCGTGTTCGAGTTCCGCGCCATCGAAGAGCCGGTCGACCTGAAATACCCTTCGGCCTATGTGGTCAACGACCGCGACGGCTGGTACTACCGCCCGCTCGGCCACCGCTACGACGGCGAGACCCGGCTCGACGGCGGCGCACGCGCACGCCAGCTGCGCGCGCATTTCGACCCGGTCTGGGAGCGCGCCCGCCCCTGCAGCGAGTACCGCGCGCTCGGAATCTGAGGCTCGGGTAAACCGCCTTCGGCCACGCTCGGCGCCGGCCCGCGGCCCGCTTGCGACCGGCCCTGTTGCGCCCAAGCGGCATTGCCGGAACGGTCCGTATCCGCTCCGGCATCGGATATCGAACAAAATCGGCCGCTTAGACATAAGTAGTTATGCCGCTGGCCTTAACACTACCGCTATAATTCCGGGCCTTGTCCGCGCGCCCCTGGCGTATGCGCGACCCCAATCCGCCCACCTAGAGTTTCCCGATAGCCATCGTGGACAGTCTCCTGAAGCAGTTCTCGCAATCCTCGCAACTCGGCGCCAACGCCGCCTTCATCGAAGACCTGTACGAGCAGTACCTGGTCGACCCCGAAAGCGTCGGGGGCAAATGGAAAGCCTATTTCGACGGGTTCAAGGGCCGCGAAGCCGGGGACATCCCGCATTCGGCCGCCATCGAAAGCATCGCCGCCGCCAGCCGCGCCGCCTCCCGGGGCGTCGTAACGGCCGCCGCGGGCGGTTCCCAGGCCAGCGACGAGCGCGAGCGCTCGGTCGGCAAGGTGATCACCGCCTACCGTTCGCGCGGCCACCTCGCCGCCAACATCGATCCGCTGGGCCTGCTCGAGAAGCCGGAAGCGCCGGACCTGGCGCTGGGCTTCCACCGCCTGTCCGAGAGCGACCTGTCGGGCGAGTTCAGCACCGGCGGCGTCGCCGGTAAGGAACGCATGAAGCTCGGCGACCTGCTCGCCCTGCTCAAGGCCACCTACACCGGCCCGATCGGCGCGGAGTTCATGCACATCGCCGACGCCGAACAGCGCCGCTGGATGTACGAACGCCTGGAAGGCGCCGGCGGCAAGTTCGCCCGCAGCGCCGACGACAAGAAGCGCATCCTCGAGCGGCTGACCGCGGCCGACGGCCTGGAACGCTACCTCGGCACCAAGTACGTCGGCCAGAAGCGCTTCTCGCTGGAAGGCGGCGACGCGCTGATCCCGCTGATGGACGTGACCATCCGCCGCGCCGGCGAACAGGGCGTGCAGGACGTGGTGATCGGCATGGCCCACCGCGGCCGCCTCAACGTCCTGGTCAACACCCTCGGCAAGCCGCCGCGCAAGCTGTTCGACGAGTTCGAAGGCAAGTTCGACCACGACGAGCACGCCCACACCGGCGACGTGAAGTACCACATGGGCTTCAGCGCCGACGTCGCCACCCCGGGCGGCCCGGTCCACCTGGCGCTGGCGTTCAACCCCTCGCACCTGGAAATCGTCAACCCGGTGGTCGCCGGCAGCGTGCGTTCGCGCCAGACCCGCCGCGGCGAGAACGGTCGTGCGCAGGTGTTGCCGGTGCTGCTGCACGGCGACGCCGCGTTCGCCGGCCAGGGCGTCGGCATGGAACTGTTCCAGATGTCGCAGGCGCGCGGTTTCGCGGTCGGCGGCACGGTCCACATCGTCATCAACAACCAGGTCGGCTTCACCACCAGCGAGCGCCAGGACGCGCGTTCCACGCTGTACTGCACCGACGTGGCCAAGATGGTCGGCGCGCCGATCCTGCACGTGAACGGCGACGACCCGGAAGCGGTGGTGTTCTGCGCCGAGCTGGCGCTGGACTTCCGTCAGCGCTTCGGCCGCGACGTGGTCATCGACCTGGTCTGTTACCGCCGCCACGGCCATAACGAGGCCGACGAGCCGGCGGCGACCCAGCCGCTGATGTACCAGGTGATCCGCAAGCACAAGACCCCGCGCGAGCTGTACGCCGACCGCCTCGTTTCCGAAGGCGTGCTCAAGGCCGAAGACGCGCAGGCGCTGGTCGACAATTACCGCGACAAGCTCGACCAGGGCGCGGTCACCACCGAGCTGGTCGAGGTCAAGCCGGACGAGTTCACCATCGACTGGTCCAAGTACCTGTCTGGCAAGCTCAGCGACCCGGTCGACACCAAGTTCGAGCGCAGCAAGCTCGACGCGCTGGCCACCCAGATCAACGCGGTCGCCGATAACGTCAAGCTGCACCCGCGCGTGGCCAAGATCTACGAAGACCGCCGCAAGATGGCCGCCGGCGAGCTCGGCGGCGACTGGGGCTTCGCCGAGAATCTGGCCTACGCCACCCTGCTCAGCGAAGGCTACAAGCTGCGCCTGGTCGGCCAGGACAGCGGCCGCGGCACCTTCTTCCACCGCCACGCGATCCTGCACGAGCAGAGCACCGACGCCTACGTCATGCCGCTGCGCGAGCTGGTGCGCACGCCGTCGGACATGACCATCATCGACTCGCTGCTCAGCGAAGAAGCGGTGATGGCGTTCGAGTACGGCTATTCGACCGCCGATCCCATGACCCTGGACATCTGGGAAGCCCAGTTCGGCGACTTCGCCAACGGCGCCCAGGTGGTGATCGACCAGTTCCTGTCGTCGGGCGAAGCCAAGTGGGGCCGTCTGTGCGGCCTGGCGCTGTTCCTGCCGCACGGCTACGAAGGCCAGGGGCCCGAGCACAGCTCGGCGCGCCTGGAACGCTTCCTGCAGCTGTGCGCGCTCGAGAACATGCTGGTCTGCGCGCCGACCACGCCGGCACAGGCGTATCACATGATCCGCCGGCAGATGCGCATGAGCACGCGCAAGCCGCTGGTGGTGATGACGCCCAAGTCGCTGCTGCGCCACAAGCTCGCGGTCTCGACCCTGGACGAACTGGCCAACGGCGAGTTCCAGCACCTGATCCCCGACGCCCAGGCCAACGTCAAGAAGGTCAAGCGCGTCGTGCTGTGCTCGGGCAAGGTCTATTACGACCTGTTCGAGCAGGCGCAGAAGGACGGTCTGGACGACGTCGCCCTGCTGCGCATCGAACAGCTGTACCCGTTCCCGCGCGAATTGCTGGCGGCCGAACTCAAGCGTTACAGCGCGGCCAAGGACGTGGTGTGGTGCCAGGAAGAGCCGCAGAACCAGGGCGCTTGGTACCAGATCCGCCACCACCTGTCCGCCTGCCTGGCGCCGAAGCAGAGCCTGCACTACGCCGGCCGCGCGCGTTCGCCGTCGCCGGCGGCCGGCCACCTGGCCGACCACGTCGCCGAGCAGACCAAGCTGGTCGCCGACGCGCTGGTCAATTCGCTGCAAGGCGAGTCCAGCGCTGAATAAGCGCTGGCCTGCCGACCCTACATCCAAGAACGACACACACCCTTTCAAGCACTCCAGGATGCCTGCCCCATGAGCACCGAGATCAAAGTCCCCGTCCTTCCCGAGTCGGTCTCCGACGCCACGATCGCCACGTGGCACAAGAAGCCGGGCGATGCGGTCAAGCGCGACGAGAACCTGGTCGATCTGGAAACCGACAAGGTCGTGCTCGAAGTGCCCTCGCCGGTCGACGGCGTGCTCAAGGAAATCAAGTTCGAGGAAGGCGCGACCGTGACCAGCCAGCAGCTGATCGCGATCGTGGAGGCCGGCGCCGCCGCCGAAGCCAAGCCCGCCGCCGCAGCCGCTCCGGCCGCCGCCAAGGCCGAAGCGCTGCCGGCCGCCGGCGCCCAGCCGATCACCCCGAAGGCCGAAGCCCCGAAGGCCGCAGCGTCCAACGACCAGCTGCCGCCGGGCGCGCGCTTTACCGCGAACAAGGAAGGCATCGACGCTGCGCAGGTCGAAGGCACGGGCCGCAAGGGCGCGGTGACCAAGGAAGACATCCTCAACTACGCCAAGTCCGGCGGCGTCGGCAATGCCTCGGGCGCCCGCCCGGAAGAGCGCGTGCCGATGACCCGCATGCGCGCGCGCATCGCCGAGCGCCTGATGCAGTCGAAGAACTCGATCGCGATGCTGACCTCGTTCAACGAAGTCAACCTCGGCAAGGTCATGGCGATGCGCAAGGAGCTGGGCGAGTCCTTCGAGAAGGCCAACGGCGTCAAGCTCGGCTTCATGAGCTTCTTCGCCAAGGCCGCCGCCAACGCGCTGCAGCGCCACCCGGTGGTCAACGCCTCGGTCGACGGCAACGACATCGTCTATCACGGCTACGCCGACATCTCGATCGCCGTGTCGACCGACAAGGGCCTGGTCACGCCGGTCCTGCGCAATGTCGAGCGCATGGGCTTCGCCGACGTCGAGAAGGCCATCGGCGACTACGCCAAGAAGGCGCGCGACGGCAAGCTGGCCCTGGAAGACCTGCAGGGCGGCACCTTCACCATCACCAACGGCGGCACCTTCGGCTCGTTGATGTCGACCCCGATCGTCAACCCGCCGCAGTCGGCCATCCTCGGCATGCACGCGATCAAGGAACGCGCCATCGTCGAGAACGGCGCCGTGGTCGCCGCACCGATGATGTACATCGCCCTGTCCTACGACCACCGCATCATCGACGGCAAGGACGCGGTGCTGTTCCTGGTCGACATCAAGAACCAGCTGGAAAATCCGCATCGCATGCTGCTCGGAATGTAAGGGCGAGCTGAGAGTAAAGAGGAGTGAGGAGTGAGTGGCAGACGTTGCTTTACTCATTTCTCACTTTTCCATACTCACTCCTTTTCTTCTGAATCATTTCGAGCCACCAAGGACCCCCAATGTCTGAACAATTCGACGTAGTCGTCATCGGCGCCGGTCCGGCCGGTTATCACGCCGCCATCCGCGCCGCCCAGCTGGGCCTCAAGACCGCCTGCATCGACGCCGCACTCGGCAAGGACGGCAAGCCCGCCCTCGGCGGCACCTGCCTGCGCGTGGGCTGCATTCCGTCCAAGGCGCTGCTCGACAGCTCGCGCCAGTTCTGGAACCTGCAGCACCTGTTCGGCGAGCACGGCATCAGCGCCGACAACGCCAAGATCGACGTCGGCACCATGGTCGGCCGCAAAGACAAGATCGTGAAGCAGTTCACCGGCGGCATCGCGATGCTGTTCAAGGCCAACAAGGTCACGCCCTACTACGGCTTCGGCACCCTGCACCCGGGCAACATCGTCAAGGTCAAGCAGCACGACGGTTCGGAAGTCGAGCTCAAGGGCACCAACGTCATCATCGCCGCCGGATCGGATTCGATCGAACTGCCGTTCGCCAAGTTCGACGGCGACAAGATCGTCGACAACGTCGGCGCGCTCGACTTCACCGAAGTGCCCAAGCGCCTGGGCGTGATCGGCGCCGGCGTGATCGGCCTGGAACTCGGCAGCGTGTGGAAGCGCCTGGGCGCCGAGGTCACCATCCTCGAAGCGCTGCCCGACTTCCTCGCCGTGGCCGACGCCGAAGTGGCCAAGACCGCCGCCAAGGAATTCAAGAAGCAGGGCCTGGAGATCAAGCTCGGCGCCAAGGTCAGCAAGGCCGAAATCCAGAAGGACGGCGTCCACCTGACCTATAACGACGGCAAGGCCGACCAGCAACTGGTGGTCGACAAGCTGCTCGTCGCGGTCGGCCGTCGCGCCGCCAGCAAAGGCCTGTTGGCCGAAGGCACCGGCGTCAAGCTCAACGAGCGCGGCCAGATCGAAGTCGACGAGCATTGCCACACCGGCGTCGACGGCGTGTGGGCGGTCGGCGACTGCGTGCGCGGCCCTATGCTCGCGCACAAGGGCTTCGAGGAAGGCATCGCCGTGGCCGAGCTCATCGCCGGCCTGCCGGGCCACGTCAACTTCGACACCATTCCGTGGGTCATCTACACCGAGCCGGAAATCGCCTGGGTCGGCCAGACCGAGCAGCAGCTCAAGGCCGAAGGCACGCCGTACAAGACCGGCAGCTTCCCGTTCGCGGCGATCGGCCGTGCGGTGGCCATGGGCGAGCCGGCCGGCTTCGTCAAGGTCATCGCCCACGCCGAAACCGATCGAGTCCTCGGCCTGCACCTGGTCGGCGTAGGCGTGTCGGAGCTCGTGCACGAAGGCGTGCTGACCATGGAGTTCAAGGGCTCCGCCGACGACCTCGCGCGCATCTGCCACGCTCACCCGACCCTGTCGGAAGCGATCCACGATGCGGCGATGGCGGTCGACAAGCGCGCAATTCATAAGGCCAATTGACGGCCGGGATTCGGGAATGGGGATTCGGGATTCGCAACTGCATTCCCGCCTCGCCTGAAGCCCACGCAGACGCCAGGCCTTGCCTGGCGTTTTGCGTTTAGGCTCCCGAAACCGAATCGCTCTCACCCTGCTTTTGCCAATCCCGAATCCCAAATCTCGAATCCCTATGCAAAGCCTCTGCGTCTACTGCGGCTCCAATTCCGGCTCCAAGCCGATCTATACCGAACGCGCGATGGCGCTCGGCACGCGCATGGCCAAGGACGGCATCGCCCTGGTCTACGGCGGCGGCAACGTCGGCCTGATGGGCACGGTCGCCGATGCGGTGCTCGAAGCCGGCGGCGAAGCGATCGGGGTGATCCCCGAGCAGCTGGTGAACTGGGAAGTCGCCCACCGCGGCCTGACCAAGCTGGAGATCGTCGGTTCGATGCACGAGCGCAAGGCGCGCATGTTCGACCTCGCCGACGGCTTCGTCGCCCTGCCCGGCGGCTTCGGCACCCTCGACGAAATGTTCGAGATGCTGACCTGGCGCCAGCTCGGCATCGGCAACAAGCCCTGCGCGTTTCTCGACATCGACGGCTTCTACACGCCGCTGATGTCGATGCTCGACCGCATGGTCGAAGAACGTTTCCTGCACGCCGACCAGCGCCGCGACCTGTGGCACGGCGACGACCTCGACACGATGCTCGCCTGGATGAGCGAGTACCAGCCGGCCGCCGCATCGAAGTGGATGGACGAGAAGCGGCGCAACGCCCTGCGCTAAGCTGCAAGGCCCGATAAGCTGCGAGGCCCAGGGACAGGAGGTCGGATCATGCGTTGGATCGTATTGCCGTTGGCCGTGCTCGCCGTGGCGGCGTGCAAACCGGCCCGGCCTCCCGCGAGCGACATCGACCGCACCACGGTCGAGATCGAACGTAGCGGCTGCCTCGACAGCTGTCCGGTCTATAAGTTGCGCATCAACTCCGACGGCATGGCGATCTTCAGCGCCCGCGACTTCACCGGCCGCCACCCGCTGCGCAGCGCGAGCGGCGACTTGGTGATCCCGCACGAAATCGCCGACAAGGACCGTCGCGCCCTGTTCCAGCTAGTGAATTCCAAGGCCTTCGCCGAACTGCTGCCGGACTACTCCAGCGGCGTGTCCGACGGCCCGACCACGACGATCACCGTCAACACGCCATCCGGCGAGCGCAGCGTCACCCAGAACGCTGTCGCCTGCCTGCGCGACAGCAAGAAACCAGGCGCCCTGTCGTCCACCTCGGTCGACCCGCAAGCCCGTTTCGTACCGGACGTGTTCTGCGAGACCGTCGCCCTGATCGAAACCGCGAGCTGCGCCGGCTTCTGGTCCGCGCAAACCCGTCCGCCGCAGGACCCCAACGATCCCCGATTGTCGCCGCCCGAGCGTTGCCGCTTGCCGTCGTTCGGCGCAGCGGCGAATGCCGGTTCCGTGCAGCCATGAAGGCGAGGCGTTCCGGTGCGACGAATCGCCCTAGTTGCGGATCGTTTCTTGTAGGAGCGGCGTGAGCCGCGACCGCGGAACGCGCAGAGGCTGCAATGCCGAACTCATCTATCGAAGCGGCGTGCCGTCACAGGGTAGGAGCGGCGTCCCACTGGATTTCCTTCGGTCACAAGCCGCGACCGCGCTGTAAGGGGTTTGCGGCGTTTCGCTCACGCAAGATAAAGATCTAAATCAAACACTAAAAGCTTCCGCCACTAAAGCGGCGGGTTACTTTCTTTTGTCATAAGCAACAAAAGAAAGGTAACCAAAGAAAAATGCTTTTCTTTGAATCACCGGCCCGCACGTTCGATGCCGACGCAGGGATTTTTCATATGGGACATCCATGTCCCGATGAAAAACGGCCTGCATCCATGCAGGCCGCCCTTCGGGTCTTCGATTGCCTTCGCAAGACTGATGCTGCGCACAGCAACAACAGTATCGGCAATTCAACAATTGCTGTCGCTGTCGCTGTCGCTGTCGCTGTCGCTGTCGCTGTCGCTGTCGCTGTCGCTGTTGCTGTCGCTGTTGCTGTCGCTGTTGCTGTCGCTGTTGCTGTTGCCGTTGCCGTTGCCGTTGCCGTTGCCGTTGCCGTGAAAGCTTGGCGCAGTACCGAACTTGCGATGCAACCGTAGACCCGGAGGGCGGCGCACAGGACGTGCGCCGTTTTTCGATAGGACAAGGATGTCCTATCGAAAAATCCCGGCGACAGCATCGCACTCGTGGCCTGTGCCCTTGCAAGGAGAGCCCTTTTCTTTGGTTACCTTTCTTTTGGGCTTAGCAAAAGAAAGTAACCCGGCCGCGTTAGCGGACGGAAGCTGTAGATGTTGCTGTAGCTGTAGATGTAGATGTAGATGTAGATGTAGATATTGCCGTTGCTTCAGCGCCTTTCGACTGAAGACACCGCAACGGGAGACCTCGCGGTCGCGACTCGCGTCGCTCCTACCCCCACGAAGGCACGCCGCTGCGATGAATGACGTCGGCGTTGCCGTGTCTGCGCGTCCCTTGGTCGCGGCTTACGCCGCTCCTACAAGGGGCTGCAACCACTCGCGAGCGCCCCTGCCAGAGGCCAAAAAGACCGCGATTACCCACTCGGCTATCATCCCCCATCACGATCCACCCGCCCCACCCGGTGCCGCTCCACGCCCCGTACCGCCGCCAGAGCACGCAATGACCCTACCCGCCTCCTTCAACGCCTTCCGCATCCATAACGACGCCAGCGGCTACCGCAGCGGCATCGAGTCGGTCTCGCTCGACGATCTCGCGCCCGGCGAGGTGGTGATCAAGACCGCGTATTCGTCGGTCAACTTCAAGGACGCGCTGGCCGGCACCGGCGAAGGCAAGATCCTGCGCCGGTTCCCGCTGGTCGGCGGCATCGACGTCGCCGGCCACGTGGTCGCCTCGAGCGATCCGGCGTTCAAGGAAGGCGACGCGGTGCTGGTCACCGGTTGCGGCCTCAGCGAGGTGCGCGATGGCGGTTACGGCCAGTACGCGCGCCTGCAGGCGCAGTGGACGATTCCGCTACCGGCCGGCCTCAGCCTGCGCGAGAGCATGATCCTCGGCACCGCCGGCTTCACCGCCGCGCTCGCCCTGCACCGCATGCTCGACAACCGGCAGACGCCGGCGCAGGGGCCGCTCGCGGTCACCGGCGCCACCGGCGGCGTCGGTTCGCTGGCGCTGGACATCTTCAGCCGCGTCGGCTTCGAGGTGCACGCGATCAGCGGCAAGCCCGAACAAGCCGATTACCTGCGCTCGATCGGCGCCCGCGAGGTGCTCGGCCGCGACGCCCTGCAGACCGAGCGGCCGATGGAGTCGGCGCGCTTCGGCGGCGGCCTGGACAACGTCGGCGGGCCGATGCTGGCCAGCCTGCTCGCCCAGACCGCGCCCTACGGCAACGTCGCCACCGCCGGGCTCGCCGCCACCCACGAGCTGGCGACCACGGTCATGCCGTTCATCATCCGCGGCGTGTCGCTGCTCGGCGTGGCCTCGGCGGGCACCGCAAGAAGCATCCGCGACGAGATCTGGCAGCGCCTGGGCAGCGACTGGAAGCCCGCGCATCTGGACCGGATCTGCACCCGCGAAGTCGGTCTGGCCGAGCTGCCGCAGGTATTTCCGGGCATGTTGGCCGGCGGTTCGGTCGGCCGGACCCTCGTCGTGATCTAGTTGGCATTGCAGCGGCGCGGCGCGTCGCTACAATCGGCCGCAGGTTCTTGGGGGAAACACATGGCGCGTATTCTGATCGTCGACGATTCGCCGTCCCAGCTGATGGGCATTCGTCGCATCGTCGAAAAACTGGGGCATGAAGCCTTGACCGCAGAGGACGGCGCCGCCGGCGTCGAAGCGGCCAAGCGCGAGCTGCCCGATATGATCCTGATGGACGTGGTGATGCCGAACCTCAACGGGTTCCAGGCGACGCGCTCGATTTGCCGCGAATCCACGACGAAACACATCCCGATCGTGCTGGTCACGACCAAGGATCAGGACACCGACCGCGTCTGGGGCATGCGCCAAGGGGCCAAGGCCTACATCACCAAGCCGTTCAGCGAGACCGATCTGTCCGAGATCATCGCGCAGTTGCTGCCTTCGGCCGCCTGAATGCGGCACGCGGGCCCGGCAGGCCGGCGCCTCGCAGCAGAACGAACAAACCCGGCGCAAGCCGGGTTTGTCGTTTCCAAACTCGCTTCAGCGCATCGGCGGCGCACTCGGGCCACGACGCACCGTCTGCGGCATCGCAGTCGACCGGCCACGACGCCCCACGCGGCCGATGGCCGCGGCGGCGCTCAGACCCGCCGCCAATCCTCGCCGAAGGCCACCCGCATCGCCTCGTAGGCATCGTGCTGCGCCGGCGTTTCCGCGCGCGGCGCCAGCACTTCCAACTCGACGATCTGGTCGCCCGCCTGGGTGCCCGGCAGGCCGCGGCCGCGCAGGCGCAGCTTGCGCCCCGCTTCGGAATTGGCCGGGATCTTGAGCTCGACCGGGCCGCCCAGGGTCGGCACGCTGATGGTCGCGCCGAGCGCGGCTTCCCACGGCGCCAACGGCAACATGTAGATCACGTTGCGGCCGTCGACTTCGAAATGCGGATGCGCGGCGTATTCGATCTCGAGCAGCAGGTCGCCGTGTGCGCCCTGCCCGGCCAGGCGGATCAGCTGGCCGGGGCGCACGCCCTTCGGCACGCGTACGTCGAGGGTCTTGTTGTTGACCGAAATGCGGATGCTGCCGCCCTCGTACACCGTTTCCAGCGACACCGCGAGCTTGGCCCGGGTATCGCCGCGCGGCGGCGCGCTGCGGGCGCCCTGCTGGCCGAACCCGCCGGCCGCCGAGCGGCCGCGACCGAACAGGGTCTCGAAGAAATCGCTGAAACCGCCGCCGGCGCCACCGCCGGCGAAGATCTCCTCGAAGTCCGGGCTGCCGCCGCCGTAGCCGCCCGCGCTGGGCTGCACTTCGTCGCCGGGCCGGTAGCCGCGTGCGCGCAACTGATCGTAGGCCGTGCGCTTCTGTGGGTCGCGCAGCGCCTCGTAGGCCTCGTTGACGGCCTTGAACTTCTCCTCGGCGCCGGCCTCCTTGCTGACATCGGGATGGTACTTTCGCGCCAGGCGACGATAGGCCGTCTTGATCTCGGCCTCGCCCGCGCTCGGTTCCAGGCCGAGGGTTTCGTAATAATCCTTGAACTGCATCGTTGCTCCCCACATACAAGCGCCATACGCGGCGCAGCCCACTCACGCCGTCTTGACGCATCATTAGCCTGACAGCATGGCGGCGACGACCGCGATTTCAAGTCGCGTTGACGCGGTATTTAGCACCTGCTGCCTAGACTCGAACCCCCACAGGAGATTTCCATGAGCATCCAGGTCGGCGAACGCCTTCCCGAAGTCGTACTCAAGCGCATCAACGAAGGCATCGAGAGCGTCGATACCCGGGCCCTGTTCGACGGCCGCAAGGCCGTGCTGTTCGCGGTGCCGGGCGCCTTCACCCCGACCTGCTCGGAGAAGCACCTGCCCGGGTTCGTCCAGCATTTCCAGGAGTTCCGCGACAAGGGCATCGAAGTGCTGTGCCTGGCGGTCAACGACCCGTTCGTGATGCAGGCCTGGGCCCAGAGCCAGCACGCGCCGGACGGCATGATCATGCTGGCCGACGGCAACGGCGACTTCACCCGCGCGCTCGGCCTGGAGCTCGACGCCAGCGCCTACGGCATGGGCACGCGCGCCAAGCGCTTCGCGTTGTACGCCGACGATGGCGTGGTCAAGCAACTGCACGTCGAAGAACCCGGTGAGTACCGCGTGTCCTCGGCCGAATACATGCTGCAACAGGTCTGAGCCGCGGCCGGCCCGGATCGCCACAGGTCCGGGCCGCTCGCTTCATCGACTCCATCGACGCGCCGCTGCGTTTCCTCTTCACCCGCCCGCACGAGGTTCCCGCTCTCTTCCCCCGACCAGCCAGGAGGCACTATGCCTGCCAAGCCCGTCAGCAAGACCGTCGCCCGTCCAGCGTCCACGCAATCGTCCGCCGGTAAACCCTCGGCGTTCGTCACCGACCTCGCCACCATTCGCGCGCGTGCCCGCAAGCACATCGAAGACGGCGCGATCACCGACAGCTACCGCGCCGACCGCGAGGCGGTGATCAAGTTGCTCAACGAAGCCCTGGCGACCGAAATCGTCTGCGTGCTGCGCTACAAGCGCCACTACTTCATGGCCAGCGGCCTGATGGCCGACGCGATCAAGGCCGAATTCCTCGAACACGCCAACGAAGAACAGGCGCATGCCGATCGCATCGCCGAACGCATCGTCCAGCTCGGCGGCGCCCCGGATTTCAATCCCGACGTGCTGTCCAAGCGCGCGCACGCCGAATACGTAGAAGGCACCGACCTGCGCGACATGGTCAAGGAGGATCTGGTCGCCGAACGCATCGCGATCGACAGCTATCGGCAGATCATCGATTACATCGGCGACCAGGACACCACCACCAAGCGCCTGATGGAGGACATCCTGGCGCAGGAAGAAGAACACGCCGACGAACTGGCCGACCTGCTCAACGGCTGGACCGGCGGATAAGCCGCAACAGCCAACGGCCGCGGCTCGCCCCCGCCCCTGTAGGAGCGGCGTGAGCCGCGACCGCGATCTTTCCCGCACGGTCGCACACTCAGTACGATGGCGTCGGTCCCTATCCCGCGATAATTCACACCTTCGATTACTCGCGAAGGCGTTGCGGACTCTTCGTCCCGTGATCGCGGCTCACGCCGCTCCTACAGGGGCGGGACACAGTCGCTCATGCGGGAGCGGTGAGCCGCGACCGCGATGCTTCCCGTTCGCTTCGCCTCCTCAGGCCGCCTCACCCTGCGCTGCCTCGGCGAACAGGCCGCGGCCGAGCGCGAAGGCCGTATGCAGATGGGCGGCGGCTTCGTCGGGGTTGGTATGCAGTAGCAACTCCGAGGTCAGCACGCGGGCGCCGCAGTAATCGAAGATGCCGTGGTCGATTTGGGTCTTCATCGCCGCCTCATAACCGTGCTTGACGTAGGTGCCGGCACCGGCGCCGCCGACGCCGAGCAAATGCACGCTCAGGCGCTGCAGTTTCTTGACCACCCGCCCGTCCTTTTCCTCATAGGCCCAGCCGTTGGCGAATACTCGGTCGATCCAGCCCTTCAGCAAGCCCGGCATCGACCACCAGTACACCGGGAACACCAGGGCCAGCGCATCGGCCCGATCGATCCGCGCCTGCTCGGCGCGCACGTCCGCAGGCGCGTCAGCGCGCAGGTAGAAACCGGCGACGTCGTCGTGGTTGAAGCGCGGGTCGAAGCCTTCGGCCGCCAGGTCGGCGATCTCGAAGGCGTGGCCCGACTGCGCCAGGCCATCCGCCAGTTGCGCGGCGACGGCATGGGTCAGCGATTGCGGGTCGGGATGGGCGACGACGATGAGTGTGTTCATGAGGACATCCGGCAGAAGAAAGAATTATTACCAAAGGTAACTTACTAGATGTAAGTTACCTTTGGTATGTTTCTTCGTCAAGCGCCGGGAATCCCCCTGCGAGGACCGACTCGGGCTTCGTGCTCGCCCTAACGCAACACCCGGAACCTCACCCGCGACCAGGCGCCGGTATCGGCCAACGCGGTCAGCGTGTGCTCGCCGACTTCGCCGAAGTCGTGGTCGAAACGCGCACGTCCCTGCGATTCGCCGATCAGGCGTCCGTCGAGCAACCAGCGCACCCGCGCATCGCTGCCGAGCGCGCGGATCGATAGGCGCAGCGGCGTCGCATTGCCGGGCGCGCGCGCCAATGTGGCCTGGTCGTCGATGCCTTCGATGCGCAGTTCCTCGACCGCATCGCGGCCGTCGTCGCTGCAGTCCGGCGCCAGCGGCGGCAGGCGCGCGGCCTTGCGGGTGTCGGCGGCGAGCCAGGGCGAGGCCAGCGCCGGCCAGCGCGCGAGTTCGCGCGAACGGCGCTCGTGCGGCTGGCTGCATTCGCCGGACAGGCGCAGGCCGCTGCGCGCATCGGCCTGGTAACGTTCCAGCCCGGCATTCCACAAGCGCGCATCGCGTTCGGCGAAGGTCGGCGGCACCGAACCGTCGAGCGTCCACGCCTGCAGACGCCGGTGACAGAGTCCGGGCGCCTTCGGGTCCGGCGCGATGCCGAGCGGCCAACAGATCTCGATCTGCTCGACGTTCTTCGGCGGCCGCCGCAGGGCGGCATCGCCATTCTGCCGCGGCAAGCTGTCGATCACCTCGAACAACAAGGGCAAGGCGGTCACCGCGCCGTACTGGCCCGGTAAGGGCGTGCCGTCCGGCCGCCCGACCCAAACCCCGACCGTGTAGCCGCGCGTGCTGCCGAGCGCCCAGGCATCGCGGAAGCCGTAACTGGTGCCGGTCTTCCACGCCACCCGCGGCCGGCCGCGGGTGTCGAAGGTTTCCTCGACACTGCCGGGACGCGGGTTGGCTTCGAGAATCTCGCGCACGATCCAGGCCGCACCCGGCGACAACAGCCGCCGCTCCAACCTCGGCGCATCGCGCTGATAGCGCACGCGCCCGGCGATGCCGTCGCGATTGAACGCCGAATAGGCGCCGACCAAGTCCTCCAGGCGCGCGCCGGTGCCGCCGAGGATCATCGCCAGGTTCGGGCTCGCGCCGCGCGGCCACTGCAGGTCGATGCCGGCATGGGCCAGGCGCGCGGAAAAACGCGAGGGGCCGACCCGATCGAGCAGATCGACCGCGGGGATGTTCAGCGACAGGCGCAAGGCCGTCGCCGCGCCGACCGGGCCGTTGAAAGCGGTGTCGAAATTACCCGGGCGATAACCGCCGAAGGATTGCGGCGCATCCACGAACAGGCTTTCGGAATGGATCAAGCCGTCGTCGAGCGCCAGTCCGTACAGGAACGGCTTCAAGGTCGAGCCCGGCGAACGCCAGGCCTTGACCATGTCGACGTGGCCGAGCCGCGCGGCATCGCCGAAGGTCACCGAACCAATATAAGCGCGCGCTTCCAGGCTGGCGTTGTCGACCACCAGCAAAGCCGCCGAGGTGCGCTCGGGCAGGCTGGAGAAATACGCCGATACGCGATCTTCCAAGGTGCGTTGCAGCTCCAGGTCGATGGTCGACGCGACCCGCAAGGCCTTGGGGTTTTCCACGCGCAACCGCTGCGCCAGCAAGGGCGCGTAACGCGGCGGTTGCAGCGAGCGCGCGACCACCGGTTCGACCCTGGCGTCGGCGACTTCGTCCTGCGACCAGACCTTCAGCGCCGCCATGCGTTGCAATACTTTGTCGCGCGCCTTGCGCGCACGCTCGGGCTCGCGATCCGGCCGCAGCCGGCTCGGCGATTGCGGCAGTACCGTCAGCAGTGCGGCCTCGGCATGCGACAGACGCGACGAGGGTTTGCCGAGATAAGCCCAACTCGCCGCTTCCACGCCTTCGACGGTGCCGCCGAAGGGTGCGCGGTTGAGATACAGGCCGAGGATCTCACGCTTGGACAAATGCACTTCGAGCTGCACGGCGCGCAGCATCTGCCGGCTCTTCGACCACAGGCTGCGCCGGTTCTGCCCGGGCGCGGCATCGAGGATGCGCGCGACCTGCATGGTCAGGGTCGAGCCGCCCGAGACCACGCGGCCGCTGCGCAGCCATTGCCCGGCGGCGCGCAGCATCGCCACCGGATTGATGCCCGGGTGCTTCCAGAACCAGCGGTCTTCGTAGCTCAGCAAGGCCTGCAGATACAGCGGCGAGACCTCGCTGTCGCGCACCGGATAGCGCCAGACGCCGTCGCGGTCGGCGAAGGCGCGCAGCGGCGTGCCGTCGGACGCGGTGACCACGGCGCCGGCATCGCGCGGTTTCGGCAGCGGCAACGGAAACGCGAGATCGAGCAGCATCGCCACGATCGCGAACAGCATCAGCGCCAACAGCGTTTTCAGCGCGACACGGCGCCGGGGCGAACCGCGTCGGGACGGCTCGCGCCGGGGCGGAACTGAGGTTTCGGTGGACAGGGTGGACACGTTACGACCGGCAAAGACCATGATCAGCTTACGTCAGCGCGGCGCGCCGTTGCCGAGGAGGTAGCGGCGCACGGCGGCAGGCGCTCAGCCTGCGACGTTGAACGCGGCCAGGCGCAGGCGTCCATCGATGAGATGCAGGATCAGGCTTTCGGCGCCCTCCTGGCGTTCGACGCTCTTGCCGCCTTCGCCGTCGTTCACCTCGACCTCCTCGGCGACCGCCGCGAGCACCGAGACCTGGGCGTCGATGAGCTCGTCGTTGCCCTCCTCGCGGTCGGCGTCCGGATCGGGCTGGATGCTGATCGAATACGTTTCTTCGCTCTTGCCGCGTTGCTGCGAACGGCTCGCCACCAGGGTACCGTCCGGCTCGCTCGCGAAGGTCTGCCCGATCACCTGCTCGATGGTCTCGGCATAGGTGTCGGCGCGCGAATCGGGAAACAGGTCGGCGTAGTGCTTCTCGGCCAGGGCGCGATCGATCTTGCCGCCGGCGGCCTTGGCGGCTTTTTCCAGCTCGGTCTCGTAGATCGGCAGGCCGATGGCCTCGAGCGGAAAGTTCATGCGGCCGAGCACGATGTTCTTGTCGCGCGTGCGGAAGGCCCGGCCCAGTTCGGCGAGTTCGGACAGGACGCGCTGCTGGCGGCTCTGGTGTTCGGCCTGGGCGACGGTCTGGCCGTTCCAGGCATAGACGTAATAGTCGGTGGTCTTGGGCCGCGCCGCCGAACAGATGTCGATCGCGCGCAGGTACAGGCGGCCGGTCGAGATCTTGTCGAGCTCCGGGCAGAACTCCGGCATGCCGGCTTGCGGCAGCGCCTGGAAGTCCTGGCCGCGGCTCATCAGCACCACGAGTTTCTTCGACGCGGCCATGGTCGCATCGGGCGTGCCCTGGCCGAACAAAACCACGACATCGTCGTGGCCGTCGCGGTCGAGATCGCCGACCAGGTGTTCGAAGCCCAGCTGTTCGAAGCCGGGGTCGAGCTTGCGCAAGGCCGCGAAGGCGCGCTCGGCGGTGGCTTTTTGCGCCTCGGCGGTGGCCGCCGGCGCGGACGCCGCCGGGGCTGCGACGGATGGATCTTTCGGCGCGGCCGCATCGGCCGGCGCGGCGTCGGTGCCCGACTGGCAGGCGGCCAGGCCGAGCATCAGGGACAGTACTGCGATCTTGCGCATGTTCGCTCCTTGCGTGGGGTGGCGGTCGCGGCCTCGGGCCGGACCTCGGGCGGTACGAGTGTTGCGGCGCGACCGGGCGTCGGTCGCGCGCGTCGGATTTCAGGCGTCAGACTTCATCGGAATTGTGGTCGAGCAGGTACAGCTCGCCTTCGATCAGACGGAAATTGGCGTGGTAATGGCTGCCGTCGCGCTGCGGCCATTCCAGCATGACCTCGGCATCGACCACGTAGCTGGCGTCGTCGGTCTCGATCAGGCCCTGATCCGGGCTCAGATCGATCTGCAACCGATACTCGCCGCTGCTGCTGGCGTCGCGGCCGCGCACCGTGGCCTGCCATTCGTCGCTGCCGAGCAACTGCAACCCCGCCTTGCGCAAGCGCTCGACCGCCGTGGCGAAAGCCTCGCGCCGCGGCGCATCGACGAACAAAGAGCGGTCGATGCCCTGCACGGCCGGTGCCGGCGCCGCACCGGGGCGGATCGACAAGGGGTGCTCGCGCAGATGCCGGATCAGCACCTCGTCGCGTTGTTCGCGCAATGCGGTTTCGATTTCGGCCAACTGCGACAGGATGCGTTGCTCGGGCGATTCCTCATCGAGCTGGCGCAAGCCCTGCCCCGACCATTCGTAACGGTGATGCGCGATGGCCTTCGGGAACGGCACCATGCAGGCTTCCAGCTCATCGACCCGCAGCACGCCGTCGACGACGCCGCGCAGGGCCGCGCAATAGCCGAACAGATTCTCGCCGTCGTCGGGCACCAGCTGCAGCCCGCCTTCGCGCGCCATCAGCATGCGCACGTGATTGGCGACATGGCGCATCGCCCCCTCTTCGCCGATGCCGTACTCGACCGCGATGTCGTCGCGACCGTCGCGATCGAGGTCGCCGATCGCGTAGTCGGCGTAGTAGCGGTCGAATTGCGGCGTGTCCTTGCGCATCAACGCCTCGGCGGCGATCTGCAAGGGATGGGCCGGGGCCGGCGCTTCGACGACAGGCTGGGCCGGGCTGGCCACAGCCTCGGCCACGGCGACCGCGGTGGCATCGGCGGTCGCCTGCGGCGCTGGATCCGACGCCGCCGGCGCTGCCGGCAGCGTACAGGCCGCCAGCAGCGAGGCCAGCGCGGCGGAAAGCACCGCGCTTCCCGCCGCCCCGCTCCGGATCAAGGCTGACGCACCGTCAGCGAGGCCGGCGAGGCCCGGCCGACGCCACGCAGATCGGGACGGTACATGTCCTCGACCAGCGACGGCGGCACCGTATACGTGCCGGGCGTGACCGCACGCACCAGATAGAACACCCGCGCGGTCTGGTTCTGCTCGAGCTTGAGCGCGGCGATGTAGCGGTCGTCGCGGAACTCTTCGTGGCGGACTTCGGCGGCGCTGCTGCGTTCGGAGATCTCGATCCCGTCGACCACCACGCCGGCCCACTGCTTGGCGTCGCCGAGGTTGAAGTTCTCGATCTCCAGACCGGCCGGCAACAGGTCGGTGAGCAACGCATCCGGCATCGCGCGACGGGCCTTGATGGTGACCTGCACGATCAGCGCCTCGCCTTCGACCAGGCCGCCGCCCGACCATTCCTTGCCTTCGGTCGTGTAGTACTTGCGCCCGACTTCGATCATCGAGCTGTCCGCGGCCGGCGCGGTGCGCGGCACGCCGGCGATTTCCATGCTGGCGTACAACGGCGGTTGGCCGCTCGGGCTGAAGCTCACTCCGCGGGCTAGCGCGGCGTAGTCGAACACGCGGCCGATCAGCTTGGCCGGGTCGGCGTCCGAGGCGCTGTCGCCAACCGTCCAGCGGCCGGAGATCTGCTTGCTCTGGTCGGCCATCAAGGCCTTGCCGAGCCGCGCCAAGGCGACCTGCTCCTGGGTGCTGAGCCACAACCAGCCGCTGTTGCGGCGCGCATCGAGCTCGCGGCCCATGCCGACCACGCGCGCCTCGTACTCGGGCTTGGACAGCTTGTGCTCGTGCACCAGGGCGATCATCAAGGCGTCGTCGCGCAAGCGGCTGCCGTAGTCGCCGAGGTACTCGGGACGGTCGGCCGGATCGCGCGCGAAACCTTCCTTGACCGCCTTGGCGCCGCGGCCCTTGTCGCCCTGCAGCGACAAGGCCAGACCGAGGTGGACCAGCGGCAGGCCGGTCAGGCTCTGCTTGCGGTCGTTGTCGTAGAGCGCGCGCAAGGTGCCCAGCGGCGCACGGTTGACCCGTGCGAGCACGTAGCCGGCATGGGCCTGATAGGCGAACTTGAGGTGTTCGCGGCGGTCGTAGCCGTAGAACGAAGCATTGCCCGACAACAGATCCTCGTTGAGCACCTTCAACGCCTTCTGCAGCATCGCCTCGGGCACGGCGAAGCCGCCGTCGCGCGCATCGAGCAGGAACTCGACCACGTACGGGGTGATCGCCGGGTTGACGTAGTCGCCGTCGCCCCACATCGAGAAGTGGCCCGAGCCGATCTGCATCGCCGCCAGACGGCCGAACGCGCCTTCCATGCGCGCGCGCCGCTGCTTGGCGTCCAGGCCCTTGGCGCCGAGCATCTTGGCGGTGGCGTCGTCGAGTTCGAGCGCGGCATAGCCCTTGCTCGTGGTCTGCTCGGCGCAGCCGTACGGGTATTCCAGTGCGCCCTGCAAGGCGCTGGCGAACGGGATCGGCGGCAAGGCGCTGATCACCATGCGCGCGTTGACCGAATCGGGCATCAGCCCGTCGGCGAAATCGGCGCCGAGCTGGACCGTGCCGAGCTCGTCGAGCACGCGCGTGCGCGAACGCAGCACCGACGGCCAGGCCGGGCGCACCGGCACGTCGTAGCGGCGGTCGACCTTGTAGCCGTTGCCGTCCACCCGCACCCGCACCTGCGCGGTCGTATAGCCCTCGCGCGCGACGATCGGGAAGGTCAGGGTCCGCTTGGCTTCGACGCCGAGCGAGAGCTTGTGCTGGCCGTCGGACAGGCCGAGCGGGCCGATGCCTTCCACGCGCACCTCGAACTCGCCCGGCTTGCCGGTGAAGTTCTGCACGTCCAGGGTGACGTTGCTCTTGTCGCCGGGCGCGAGCACGCGCGGCGTGCTGGCCTCGGCGAGCACCGGCGCGCGCACCACGGTTTCGGCGTCGCGGTTGCCGTAGCTGCCGCCGGCATAGACCAGGGCCGACACGCGCAGGGTGCCGTTGAAGTCCGGCACCGCCAGCTTGATCCGGGCGATGCCCTGGGCGTCGAGCTTGACCGGACCGGCGAACAGATCGACGGTCTGCACGCGCGCGGTCGGGCGCCGCGCCTGCGGCAACGCCTGCAAGGCCATGTCGCCGCCGAAGCGGATCTTGGCGGTCTCGCCTTCGTAACTTTCGATGACCCGTCCGTAGACGTCGTAGCCGTCGACGCCGAGACGGCGCTGGGCGAAGAAATGCGCGGCCGCGTCCGGCACCGGGAAACGGGTGATGTTGATGATGCCCAGGTCGACCGCGGACACGGTCACGTAGGCCTCTTTGCCGGCGAGCTGCGGCGCGCTGACGATGACCGGCAGATCCTGCTCGGGACGCATCAGCTTGGGCACGTTGAGGCCGACCGCGACCTTGCGCTCGCGCCGGTCCATCTTGACGTGGGCCACGCCGACCGCGCGCGCCGGGGTGATCTTGCTCGGCGCGCTGCCGCCGCGGAACACCAGGGCGGTCACGTAGACGTCGTGGCGCTCCCAGTCGGCGGTGACCGGGATCTTGAACTTGCTGCCGGCCTTGGCATCGATCGACTGCACGTACAGCATGCGGTCGCTCTCGACCATCAACAGGCCCGGGCCCGCGTGCGGCGGGGTCAGGGTGACTTCGAGCGTGTCGCCGGCCTTGTAGGCGGTCTTGTCGAGCGCGAGCTTGACCTTGTCGGGACGCGCGTCGAGGCCGCGGTTCTGGTCGTCCCAGCTCCAGCCGGCGCGGAACGGATAGCGCGTGGTCAGCTTGGTCGCCGGGTCGTAGACGTCGACCCGGTACTCGCCCCACTTGACCGGAAAGTTCAGCTTGACCGGCGCAGCGCCGACGTCGACGTTGCGCACTTCGATGTCTTCGTAGCGGCGGGTGAAGTCGTAGTCCCAACCGCCTTCGTCGCCGTAGTTCCAGTGATAGTCGCGGTGCTCGCGGATCAGGGTCACGCGCAGGCCGGTGGCCGGGCGCGGCTTGCCGTCGCTGCCGACGCGGGCGATCTCGAAGCCGGCGTTGCTGTCGGCGTCGGTGCCGTCCTTGTCGTCGAACAAAGGGCGCACGCCGACCAGCGCATCGGCCGGCCACAGCACGCGCTTGAGGCTGCGGTTGACGCTGCGGCCGCCGGTCTCGTAGACGCTGCCGGTGACGATCGCGGCGATGGTGCTGACCGGCTTGGCCTCGTCGGGCAAGGCGATGTCCTGCTGCAACTTGCCGTCGGCGCCCAGGCTGGTGTCGACGACGTCCTTGGCTTCCTTGGGCAGGGTGATGGTGGGGTCGCCGAAGAAATAGCCCGGCAACTGCTCCAGCGGATGCTGCTCGATCATCACCGCGAGCTTGGCGGTGAAACGGTTGCCCGCGGCGGGCGCACCGTACAGATAGGCGGCATCGACGCCGAGCTTGAACGGCTGACCGGGCTTGAGCACGGCCGGCGCATCGAGTTCGAGTTTCAGGCGCTCGGGCAGGAATTCCTCGATGCGCAGGGTCATGCCCTGCACCGCTTCCTTGCTGCTCGGGTCGGTACGGAATTCGACGCGCCAACGGCCGGTGGCGGCGTCGGCGGGAATCAGCTGCGCATGCCGCACATAGCCCTGCGCGTCGGGCTGCAGGCGGGTTTCCAGGAAGGTCTTGCCGTCCGGCTGCACGTAACGCAGGAACAGCGGCTGCAGCGCCTTGCCCTTGCTGTCGACCGGCTTACCGTCCTGGTCGCGCAGCAGCGCCGACAGGCGCACGGTTTCGCCGGGGCGGTACAGGTCGCGGCCCGACCAGGCGAACACGTCGAACCAGGCCTGTTCGCGGCCGGCGACGGCGAATTCCGACAGGTCGAGCGCCGGCTGGTTGAACGGCAGCATCGACACGTCGCTGCCGCGTTGGGCGATCAGCACATGGCCGGCATCGAGCTTGTAGCCGAGCATGGCGTTGCCGTTGCTGTCGGTCTCGCCCTTCAGCACCGGCTCGCCTTCGGCGTTGAGCACCTTCAATTCGACGCCGCTGACCGCTTCGCCGGCCTCCAGCGAGGCCACGTGCACGAACAGCTTGTCCTTGTAGGCGCGCGCATGCAGGCCGAGGTCGCTGACGGTGAAGAACGCGGTCTCGAACTCGTCCTTGAACTGGCCGGCGCGCTTCATCACCGCGAAGTACAGGCCCGGCTCCTGCAGTTCCTTGATGTCCTGCAAGGGCAGATAGGTCAGCACGCGCTCGTTGGGCTTGCCGCCGAGCACGAAGCGATTGACGTAGACCGGCTCGGCCAGCTTGGACAGCGGCTTCTTGTCGTCCCAGTCGCGTTCCAGGTCCCAGCTGCCACGGCGGCCGCCGCGCTGGTACTCGGAGAAGAACTTCGGCAGTTCCTTTTCCTTGACCCGCAGGAACTCGACGTCGACTTCGGGCACGTTGATCGACACCACCGGCAGGCCGCGGCTGTCGCGCGCCGGCAACACACTGCCTTGCGAGGCGAAACCGACCACCGGATCGAGCGGACCGGTGTGGACCGGCTTGCTGATTTGCTGGCCGATGCGGTCGCCGGCCGCGGCGGTCAGCCCGGCCTTGATGGTGACCACGTAGTCCTTGCCGGCTTCGACGTGCGGGAAGCGCAGGATCTTGCCGCCCTCGTCGAGCACCCAACTGCCCTGCACCGCCGCGCCGTTCTTGTCGGCGACCGCCAGCAGCTCGTCGAAGCTCTGGGTGCCCACCAGGGGCTGGCTGAATTCGAGGGCGATGGCGAGCTCGTCGCTGCCTTTCTGATCGGGATAGGCCGCCACCAGGGCGAAGCCCTTGATCGCATCGCGCTTGGCCTGGATCGCTTCGCCGGTGATCTCCGGCAGTTGTCCGCTGGTGTCGCGCTTGCAGCCGGCGACCGCCAGCATCGTTGCGATCAACAGCATCCACAGGACACGCGCCATAAGGGCGCGAACGTTTCCTTTCGTCGCTGAACTCACTCGTTCCATGAAGATCTCCACGCTGATGCGCGCAGTATAGAGTGCGACGGCGCTCCAGGAATCATCCATCGCATCCGTGCCAAGCAGCGCAGTGGCGCGCCGCACTCAACGGATGTTCCCGCTAACGAACGAGGGCGCGCGTTGCGAAGCCTGCATCCGGCGGTCGCTCGACGGCGCCGACCGCCGGTCTCGCAGCAGCGGTTGGCGAAGGACCGCAGGCCAGACCGAGGCGCCGCCGTCGTGCCCGGCCGCGGAAGGGTTATCGATTCCTTGGAAACTCGCCCCGCGCCGATTCGAATCAGGCCAGTTACCGGGGTGAAACTCGATGGCAGCCCTGCGCCTGGAAACCGGCACGAGCCGCGGCTTGCAAGCGCTTATGCCGAAAGATAATAAACGGGCTTGTGCGAGCGCGATTACAGAATCATCCGGACCCGTGTCACAGCCGGGGATGGAAATATCCAGGCCGCCTAAAAACTGCGAAATCGCGCCGAACCGCCGCCTATCTTCGGCATCGCTGCAGACACGGACCTGGTTTCGGCCAGCCCTTAAAGACCACTGGCGTCACATAATAAAAACGCAGTGGCGCAATATCCCCCTACCTAAGGGACGCAATAAGTTGCTGCACAGCAGCAATTTTCTTGCAACATTATTACACTCAAGAATATTCACAAAATTCGCCGCCCTGCCGCGCCAAGCCTGATCGCAGAACGATTTCAGAAGAAATCAATTTCTGAAGCCCTGCGTGCACGTCGCATTCGCACTGTGATCTTCGTAGCGTGCGTTGACGGCTTTTTTGACCCGCCCATAGCGTCCCACCGCCGCGCCGCACGTCGGCGCGGTATCCGCACGGAGCTTGCCCACCCACTCGCCGAAACCACATCGCATCGGTGGCTGGGGCGTCGGGCTACGGGGGAACGGATGCACGAGCAATGAGCCGGCCGCGCCCGCGGCCATCATCCACACTCGTTTCGGGGGTAATACCAGTGAATCGCAACGTATCACCGACCCTGCATGCCCTGTCCATCGCCATGTCGTTCGCGCTCATCTCGGGGGCAGCAGGCGCCGCTCAGCGCGTCGACCTGCACCAGAAGGACGTCGCTCAGCTCAACAAGCAGTACCAGGCCGCCGTCGCCAAGTCCGGCGCCGCCGCCAAGGCCAACGTCCGCCATGCCGAGCTGATCGCGCTGGATTCCAACTCCAGCCTGAGCGTGCTCAAGAGCAGCCAGGACGACAACGGCACCCGCAACTATCGCTACCAGCAGAGCTTCCGCGGCGTGCCGATCTTCGGCGAACACGTCGTCGTCAGCGAAGACGCCAGCGGCAACGTGCGTAGCCTGTTCGGCCGTTCGGTCGAAGGCCTCGCCGCCGAACTGCCGGCCAGCGCACCCAAGCTGAGCCAGGCCCAGGCCCTGAGCGTGGCCAAGAGCGCCGGCCTCGGCAAGCGCGTCGGCGCACTGCAGACGCGCAACGAAAGCAGCCGTCAGATGATCTACATCGACGACAACGGCCGCGCCCACATGGCCTATGTCGTCAACTACTTCGCCGATGCCGCCCAGGGCGGCGAGCCGACGCGTCCGTTCGTGATCGTCGACGCCAACAGCGGCAAGATCCTGAAGCAGTGGGAAGGCCTGAACCACGCCCTGGTCGGCACCGGCCCCGGCGGCAACCAGAAGACGGGCCAGTACGAATACGGCACCAACTTCGGCTTCAACGACGTCACGCAGAGCGGCAGCACCTGCACGATGAACAACGCCAACGTGAAGACCGTGAACCTCAATCACGGTACCAGCGGCAGCACGGCGTACTCGTTCACCTGCCCGCGCAACACGGTGAAGGCGATCAACGGCGCGTTCTCGCCGCTGAACGACGCTCACTACTTCGGCAAGGTGGTGTTCGACATGTACAACAGCTACGTCGGCACCCCGCCGCTGACGTTCCAGCTGAGCATGCGCGTGCACTACAGCAACAGCTACGAGAACGCGTTCTGGGACGGCTCGGCCATGACCTTCGGCGACGGCCGCACCACGTTCTATCCGCTGGTGAGCCTGGACGTGTCGGCGCACGAAGTCTCGCACGGCTTCACCGAACAGCAGTCGGGCCTGGTCTACTCGGGTCAGTCCGGCGGCATCAACGAAGCCTATTCCGACATCGCCGGCGAAGCCGCCGAGTTCTTCATGAACGGCAGCAACGACTTCCTGGTCGGTGCGCAGATCTTCAAGGGCACCGGCGCGCTGCGTTACATGGCCAACCCGCCGCAGGACGGCCGTTCGATCGGTCACGCCAGCAACTACACCTCGGGCATGGACGTGCACTACTCGTCCGGCGTGTACAACAAGGCGTTCTACCTGCTCGCCACCAAGGCCGGCTGGGATACGCCGAAGGCGTTCAAGGCCTTCGCCAAGGCGAACAAGGACTACTGGACCCCGAGCACCGACTTCAACAACGGCGCTTGCGGCGTCGAGAAGGCCGCCACGGATCTGGGCTATGCCGTCGCCGACGTTTCGGCCGCGTTCCTGACCGTCGGCGTCGACTGCCCCGGCGGCCCGGGCCCGGGTCCGGGCACGACGTACACCAACGGCACCGACTACACGATCAACGACAACTCCACCGTCGACAGCCCGATCACCGTGTCCGGCCGTACCGGCAATGCCCCGACCAACGCTTCGGTGTCGGTCAATATCATCCACACCTACCGCGGCGACCTGAAGGTCGACCTGGTGGCTCCGGATGGCTCGCTGTACAACATCAGCAACCGCGCCGGCGGCAGCGCCGACAACCTCAGCGGCACCTTCACCTTCAACCTCTCCAGCGAACCGCTCAACGGTACCTGGAAGCTGCGCGTGAACGACAACGCCAATGCGGACGTCGGCCGTATCGACACCTGGAGCATCACGTTCTGATCCGGATCGCTCCGGTAACGAACACGTCCGGTTGAGGACAAGGAAAACCCCGGTTTCGGCCGGGGTTTTCTGTTCTGCGCGCTTGCCGCGGATGGCCGGCGAACGCTTGCGGGTTCAGTAGGACAGCAAGTACTTGAAGCCGCCGAAGATCATCCGCTTGCCGTCGAAAGGCAAGGCCTTCGGGTCCATCATGTCGGCCAGGCGCGGGTCGGCCATGACCTTCTTGTTGATGCGGTCGCGCTGCGCGCGCGACTTGTACACGATCCAGGAAAACACCACGACCTCGTCCGGCTTGAGTTTCACCGCTTGCGGGAACGAGGTGGATTTGCCCGGCTTGACGTCGTCGGCGACCGATTCCACGTACTGCAAGGCGCCGAATTCCATCCAGATCTTGCCGGCCTTGCTCGCGAGCCGGCGATAAGCGGCGAGGTTCTTCTTAGGTACCGCCAACACGAAACCATCGACGTAACTCATACCTCCTCCTAGCGGGGACGGTCCCCGGTTTCAGGGGCGAACCAAGTCCGATTACGACCCGGTTCCACTCGGAAGCTGCATCCGGACGCGCGCGCCAGCCCTCTGATCGTGGCTATGGCGGACCGACGGCGACGCTGCGCGGGATGCAACGATAGCCGCGCCTGCAATGACGGGCCCGCGCAGAAGTAACCCAGCCACTGGAAACGCAGCGTGATCATTGCGTGGAGCCGGGCGCTGGACCAGTGCACCGGCTTGGCAATGCCGCTGCGGCTTGCCGTGGCCCCTGGCGCGGACCGCGCGGCGATCGTCGGGCGGACACGGCTGAAAACAGACGCGCCGCCTCGAAGGCGGCACGTTGCGTCATAGGCCTGCCGAGGCTCGCCCGGCGGCTCGCTGTTTATTCGGCGGCGATCGCCTCGACCTGGATGCGCAGATCCACGTTCATGCTGAAACCGTAGTCCTTGCCGGCAGAGATGCCGAACTGGTCGCGCTGGAAGCTCGCGCTGGCGTCGGCGCCGCACAGCTCGCGCTTGAGCATCGGATGCGGCATGCACTTGAACTTGGCGATCTTCAGGCTCAACGGCTTGGTCACGCCGTGCAGGGTCAGCTCGCCGTCGACCCGGGTCGGCGCGCCATCCACGAAATCGACGAACTTGCCCTTGTAGGTCGCGGTCGGAAACTTCCCCGTATCGAACAGCTCCGACTTGTTGGCATGTTCGTTCATCGCATCCAGGCCGAAGTCGATGCTCTTCGTGTCGACGACGACCTCGACCGTACCGCTGCCGGCCTTCTTGTCGAGCACGACGGTGCCTTCGGACTTGTTGAACTTGCCGCGCCACACCGACACGCCCATGTGATCGGCCTCGAAACTCGGATAGGTGTGGGAGGGATCGATCTTGTAGGCGACCGGCGCCGCCTGGGCACCGCCTGCGAGGGACGAACCGGCCAACAGCGCCAACGTAGCCAGAGCCGAACGGGTGACTGTGTTCATCGCGGAAATCCGAGGCGGAAGGTGCCGGCAAACTAGCACCGCCGGTTCGCACGCCGCAACCGCGAGCGCCCGAACTGAGCGCTCGCGCTCAAACCCGTCATGCCGGCGTCATCTCTGCGTCAGCCGGCGCCTGTTCATCCCGATGCACGCGCAAAAAAAAACGCCGCCCGAAGGCGGCGTTTTCCCGGACGGCTAAACCACCGACATCACGCTTCCGGCGAAGGCTCCTGCGCATCCGCGGCCGCAGCGGCTTCGATCGCACCGCCCGGCACTGCCGGCAGCTCGGTCTCGCCGCCCTCTTCGGCATCGTCCAACGATGCGTCGAGGCGTTCGATGGTCTGCAGGTTTTCGTTCTCGGCCAAGCGCATCAGGGTTACGCCCTGGGTGTTGCGGCCGACCTGCGAAATGCCGTCGGCGCGCGTGCGCACCAGGGTGCCGCCGTCGGAGATCATCAGCACTTCGTGGTGGTCGCTGAGCTGGATCGCACCGACCAGGGCGCCGTTGCGGTCGGTGGTCTTCAGCGCGATCACGCCCTGGGTGCCGCGCCCCTTGCACGGATATTCCTCGACCGCGGTGCGCTTGCCGAAACCGCGCTGGCTGGCGGTCAGGATGTCGCCGTCGCCGTCGATCACCACCATGCTGACGACGAAGGCATTGTTGCCCTCGCCCTCTTCGCCCTCGGCCAGGCGAATGCCGCGCACGCCGGTCGCGGTGCGGCCCATCGCGCGCACCGAGCTCTCGGAGAAGCGCACGGCCTTGCCGTTGCTCGCGAACAGCATCACGTCGCGCTGACCGTCGGTCAGGGCCACATCGACCAGGGCGTCGCCGTCGTCGAGGTTGATCGCGATCTTGCCGCGCGCCAGGCGGAAGGCGAACTCGCTCAGCGGGGTCTTCTTGACCGTGCCGTTGCGGGTGGCGAAGAACACGAAGTGATCGTCGTCGTAGGCGCGCACCGGCAGCACCGCCTGCACCTGCTCGCCGGCTTCCAGCGCCAGCCAGTTGATGATCGGACGGCCGCGCGCATTCGGGCCGGCATCCGGCAGCTGGTGCACGGACAGCCAGAACACCCGGCCGGCGCTGGTGAAGGTCAGCAAGGTGTCGTGGGTGTTGACCAACCACAGCTTGTCGATGAAATCCTCGTCCTTGGTCGAGGCCGCGTTGCGGCCCTTGCCGCCGCGCTTCTGCGCGCGATAGGCGCTGACCGGCTGGCGTTTCGCATAGCCCGAATGCGACAGGGTCACGACCACGTCTTCCGGCGCGATCAGGTCGAGGATGTCGAGATCCTCTTCGCTGGCGCGGATTTCGCTGCGGCGCGCGTCGCCGAATTCTTCTTTCAGGTTGCGCAGTTCGGTGCGGATGACTTCCAGCAGCACGTCGGGATTCTCGAGGATCTCGATCAGGCCGCGGATGGCCTCCAGCAGCTGCCGGTATTCCTCGGTGAGCTTTTCCTGCTCCAGGCCGGTCAGGCGGTGCAGGCGCATTTCCAGGATCTGGGTGGCCTGGACTTCGGTCAGCTGATAACGGCCGTCGACCAGGCCGACATTGGCCGCCAGGTCTTCCGGACGCGAGTCTTCGGCGCCGGCGGCGCCGAGCAACGCGCCGACCAGGCCCGGCTCCCAGGTCTTCTCGAGCATGCGCTCGCGCGCTTCGTTCGGGTTCGCCGAGGTCTTGATCAGCTCGATCATCTCGTCGATGTTGGCGAGCGCGACCGTCAGGCCTTCGAGGATGTGCGCGCGCTGGCGCGCCTTGCGCAGCTCGAAGATGGTGCGGCGGGTCACCACTTCGCGGCGATGACGGATGAAGGCTTCGATGATCTGCTTGAGGTTCAGCAACTGCGGGCGGCCGTCGACCAGCGCCACCATGTTGATGCCGAACACCGACTCCATCTGCGTCTGCTGATAGAGGTTGTTGAGCACCACTTCGGCCGATTCGCCGCGCTTGACCTCGATGAAGATGCGCATGCCGTCCTTGTCGGACTCGTCGCGCAGCTCGCTGATGCCTTCGAGCCTTTTTTCCTTGACCAGCTCGGCGATCTTCTCGATCAGGCGGGCCTTGTTGACCTGATACGGGATCTCGGTGACCGCGATCGCCTCGCGGCCGGTGCTCTCGTTGACCTCGATCTCGGCGCGCGCGCGCATGCGCACGCGGCCGCGACCGGTGCGGTAGGCGTTGATGATGCCGGCGGTGCCGTTGATGATGCCCGCGGTCGGGAAATCCGGCCCCGGGATGTATTCCATCAGCGCATCGACATCCAGCTCCGGATCGTTGATCAGGGCGATGGTCGCCTCGATCACTTCCGACAGGTTGTGCGGCGGGATGTTAGTCGCCATGCCCACGGCGATACCGGCCGAGCCGTTGATGAGCAGGTTCGGCACCCGGGTCGGCATGACCGTGGGTTCGAGCTCTTTCTCGTCGTAGTTGGGCTGGAAATCGACGGTTTCCTTGTCGATGTCGGCCATCAGCTCGTGGGTGAGCTTGGCCATGCGCGACTCGGTGTAACGCATCGCCGCGGCGGAGTCGCCGTCGACCGAACCGAAGTTGCCCTGGCCGTCGACCAGCATGTAGCGCAGCGAGAACGGCTGGGCCATGCGCACCAGCGTGTCGTAGACCGACTGATCGCCGTGCGGGTGGTACTTACCGATCACGTCACCGACGATACGCGCCGACTTGAAATGCGGCTTGTTGCTGTGAGCGCCCAGTTCGCTCATGGCGTAGAGGACGCGGCGGTGCACAGGCTTGAGGCCGTCTCGAACGTCGGGAAGCGCGCGCCCGACGATCACGCTCATGGCGTAATCGAGATAGCTGCGGCGCATCTCGTCTTCGAGATTGACCTGGATGATTTCCTTGGCGAGTTCGGCCATCAGGGTTCCGTTGCGTGCGGTGATTCGGACGCCCCGGACGAACGGCACCGGCATTCCAGTCGGAATGCCGCCAACAGGGTCCCAGCGGGCCTGTCCTGCAGCTCGCTCGGGGCGGCGTAAAAGTGACTCGAAATCATACCACGAAACGCGGTTTCACAGGGGCCTGATTCCCACGCAGAAACAATCACTTGGATGTGATTTTCAGCTGCGCTGCAGCATCCGTCGCGGGGTTGTCGCTATACGCTAGGCCAAGGCGGTTTGCCGGCGGCCGCAAAGGCACGCGCGCAAGCCGCGAAACGGGTCTGCAAGGCAGCCGGCGAACCCGGCCCGCGCCAGCTCGGAAAGACGGCCAACTCGGAAAGACGGCCGGCACGGCGGTCGAAGCCAGCGGGAGTCGACCAAGCTCGCGCCGAAGCCAGGCCAGCGCCCTGAACGGTCGCCAGCAAGCGCTGTGCACGCGCACCGCGCAGCGGCCCTGCCCGGCTCGCGGACGGCCCGCAGAAGCCGGGACCGGCCGCCGAAGCGCCGGCTCAGCCGCCGAACGCCGCCCGCATAGCTGCCTCGTCGGGGCGTTCGATCACGCCGCGCTCGGTGACGATGGCGTCGATCAGCTCGTGCGGGGTCACATCGAACACCGGGTTCCAGGCGCCCACCCGCTCGGCCGCGGTGCGCGTGCCGCCGACCGCGAACAGCTCGCCCGGGTCGCGTTCTTCGATTTCGATCGCATCGCCCGACAAGGTGTCCATGTCGACCGTCGACGACGGCGCGGCGACCATGAAGCGCACGCCGTGATGGCGCGCGGCGATGGCCAGCTGGTAGGTGCCGATCTTGTTGGCGGTGTCGCCGTTGGCGCAGATGCGGTCGGCGCCGACGATGACCCAGCGCACCTTGCCGGTCTTCATCAGGTGCGAGGCCGCCGAGTCGGCGATCAGGGTCGGCGCGATGCCGTCCTGTTCGAGCTCCCACACCGTCAAGCGCGCGCCCTGCAGCCAGGGCCGGGTCTCGCCGGCGAACACCGCATCGATGCGGCCCTGGGCGACGCCGGCGCGGATGACGCCGAGCGCGGTGCCGAAGCCGGCGGTCGCGAGCGAGCCGGTGTTGCAATGGGTCAGCACGCCGCTGCCGGGCTCGATCAGGGCCGCGCCGAGCGCACCCATGCGCCGGTTCGCGGCCAGATCTTCATCGGCGATCGCCTGTGCCTCGCGCGCGAGGACCTCGCGCCAATCGCCGCCGGCGCCGGCCAACACCCGGCGCATCCGCGCCAGGGCCCAGGCCAGGTTCACCGCGGTCGGGCGCGCCGCATTGAGGCGCTGCAGGGCCGGCTCGATCGCCCCCAAGGCTTCCACGCCGCTGCCGGCCCGGACCTCGCGCGCGGCCAGGACCACGCCCCAGGCCGCGGCGATGCCGATCGCCGGGGCGCCTCGCACGGTCAGGGCATGGATCGCCGCGGCGACTGCGTCGCTGTCGTCGCAGCGCACGTATTCCACGGCGAAAGGCAGCTTGCGCTGGTCGAGCAGTTCGAGGGCGTCTCCGGTCCAACGGATCGGGCGGATGCGGTCGTAGCGGTCGAAATCGATGGCGTCGTTCATGCACGCAGTTTAACGGATGCGCGTGCCGGCCCCGAAACGGCGCGGAGGCGGGCGCCGAAACGACGACGCCCCCGGCTTTGCGGCCGGGGGCGTCGTTGCATGCGGACGATGCAGGTATCGCGATCAGTTGACCCGGAACACGCCGCGGCAGCCGCCGGCGACCCACACGCCGTTGCGGTCCCAGCCCCAGGTCTGGCCTTCGATGCACGGCGAACCGGAGTTCTGCTTGATCAGGCGCGCGTCGCGGCGAATCGACATGTTGCAGCGGTTCTGGCGATTGTTGCGCGACTCGCAGCTGACTTCCTGGCCGCCACCGCCCCAACCGCCACCGCCGCCGTTCCAGCCGCCGCCACCGCCATTCCAGCCACCGCCACCGCCGCGCGAGGCGACGAATTCGGCGCGGCAACCATCGCTCACCCAGACCTCACCGGGGCGCGAGCCCCAGCTGCGGCCCTCGATGCACGGCGAGCTCGAAATCTGGCGTTGCAGACGTGCGCGATTGCCGTCGATGCGGCAGGTGCGCGGGCGGTTGTCGTTGGAATCGCAGCGCACGACTTCGCCGCTGCCGCCGCCACCGCCGTTCCAGCCGCCGCCGCCGTCATTCCAACCGCCGCCGCGGCCCAGGGTGAACTCGGCGCGGCAGCCTTCGCGGACCCAGATGCCCGAGCGATCGTAACCCCAGCTGCGTCCCTGGCTGCACGAAGACTTGGACAACTGTCGGCTGAGCTGCACGCCGCCTCGGGTATCGGCGTCGCAACGACGCTCGCGGTTGTCGTTGGATTCGCAACGGATCACGTTGTTGTAGCCGTAATCGTCGTATTGCGGCGCGGCCTGTGCGGCGCCGGCGGCCATGCCGAGGCCGACCATCAAACTCAAACCGGAAAGAATGCGTGCGGACATGTTCATGCTCCTTGTCAATGTGCCAAGGACTCTATCTGAACCCGCTTAACGCCAGCTCAAGATTTTCGCCCTTCGTGGCGGAGAGCCAAAAACGTTCATGAGTCGCTTAGTTTGCGCCGTTGTTGCAGTGCAGCGTCGCACCTCGATCGGCAAACTGCCGGCCGTCGCACGCCTGCGGATCATCCGCCGTTGCGGCGATAGTCGAGCTCGAAGTCGGCACGGCAGCCATCCTCGACCCAGACCCCGTGCGCGTCGTAGCCCCAACTGCGCCCTTCGATGCATTCGGTCTTGGACAACTGCTTGACCATGCGCACGCCCAGGCCGGTTTCGCCATCGCAACGGCGGGCGCGCCGGTCCTGCGATTCGCAACGCAGCAAAGGTTTGCGCGCCTGCGCGGCCGGTTCCTCGACACCGAGCAGACGGAATTCGGCGCGGCAACCGCCCGACACCCAGACGCCCTGCTTGTCGGCGCCCCAGCTTTGGTTGCGCAAGCAAGGTTGTTTGGAGAGTTGCTGGGCCAGCACCACGCCCTCGCCGATCTTGGCCGGGCAATGGTTCCAACGGCCACCGCGCGACTCGCATTTGATCACCCGCGCACCGGTGGTGCTGTCGCGGCCGCTGCCGCCCTTGCCGAGCACGAAATCCGCCGCACAGCCCTGCGACACCCACACACCGCCGCGGTCGGCGCCCCAGCTCGTGCCCTCGACGCAAGGCTTGCCGGAGGTGCGATGGACCAGGCGCACGCCTTCGCGGGTGTCGGCCGGACAGCGCACGACTTCCTCGCCGCTGGAAGCGCAGCGCAACAGGCGCCCACCGTACAGGCGCTCGCCCACCGGCTCTGCGCGAGCCTGCGTGCACGCCAAACCGGCGAAGGCCAGCCATTGGATCGCGATCATCACACCACGCATGCACGTCCCCCCGCACCCGACCCGATCACTCTAACCGCGATCGATGAAACTGCAATCAAAACGCGGCAGTTACCGTTCGCTGCCGCATGCGGGGTTCATCGCGGTCACGCGCGCGTGAAATCGAAGCTCAGCACATCGGCGATGCGGCCCGTGCCGAGCATCGCCATGAGCAGGCGGTCGACGCCGAGGGCGACGCCGGCGCAGGCCGGGAAACCGCTGCCGAGCGCGGCCAGCAAGGCCTCGTCGCGCGGCGGCGCTGGCACGCCGCGCTCGGCGCGCAGCGCGCGGTCGCGATCGAAACGAGCGCCCTGTTCGGCCGAATCGGCAAGCTCGTGGTAGCCGTTGGCCAGTTCCAGGGGGCCGAGATAAAGCTCGAAGCGTTCGGCCACCGGCCAACCGTCGCCGTCGTCGCGCAAGCGCGCCAAGGCACATTGCGAGGCCGGGTAATCGTGCACGGCCAGCAGGCCGTCGGCGGCGAAGGTCGGCTGCAGGCGATGGGTCATCAACAGGTCGAGCCAATCGTCGCGGTTCAAGCCCTCGGGATCGATGACCACCTCGCCGAGCGCGGCGCGCAGTACCGACTCGTCGGCGCTGAAAGGGTCCAGGCCGAGGCGCTGGCGGTACAACTCGCGATAGGTGATCGACTGCAGACCGGCGTCGCGCCCGACCAGGCCCAGGGCCGTGCGCACCAGGGCTGCGGTTTCGTCGATCAGGCGGCGATGATCCCAGCCGAGCCGATACCACTCGAGCATGCTGAACTCGGGGTTGTGGCGGCCGCCGGCCTCGCCGTCGCGGAACACCCGGCCGAGTTCGTAGCAATCGCCGAAGCCGGCCGCGAGCAGACGCTTGAGCGGAAACTCCGGCGAAGTGCGCAGCCAGCGCGTGCGCGGCGCACCGTCGGTGCGGCCGCTGAACTGCAACGAGAACGAGGCGATGTTCGGATCGGTGTTGCCGGCGACCGACAACACCGGGGTTTCGACCTCGACGACCCCGCGGTCGGCGAAGAAGGCGCGGATCGTCGCATTGAGCCGCGCGCGCAGGCGCAGCGACTCGAACGAGGCCGACGGTTGCCAGTCTTGATCCGGGCTCATTCGTGCTCGGCCGGCTCGTGCTCGGCCAGGAATGCCAGCAACTTGGCTTCGTCCCAGATCTCGACGCCGAGTTCCTGCGCCTTGTCGAGCTTGGAACCGGCGGCTTCGCCAGCGACGACGAAGTTGGTCTTCTTCGACACGCTGCCGGCCACTTTGGCGCCGAGGGCTTCGAGACGGGTCTTGGCTTCGTCGCGGGTCAGTCCGGTCAGGCTGCCGGTCAGCACCGCGGTCTGGCCGTCGAGCGGGCCGCTCGCCGCGGCCGATACGGCCGGGGTCAGCGCATCCAGTCGCTCCAGCGCCTCGCCGACGCGGGTCAGCAAGCGCGCGTTCTCGTCCACGTTCAACCACGTCGTCAGCGCCTGCGCACTGTCGGCCGGCAAGCCGGCGGTGATGTAGGCGTGCTCCGGCGCACCGCGCAGCTTCTCGGCGCTGCCGAACGCGGCCGCGAGCTGATCGGCGCGGATGCGCGTGACCTTGGGAATTTCCATGTCGACCAGCAAGGTCGCCAGGTTCAGGCTTTCGCGCAGTTTCGGCGACGGCGCGTGGGTGTCGCCGATCTTGACCTTGCGTTCGAGCAGGGCATCGATGACCTGCTGATTACCGGGCTGATCGAAGAAATGGCCGAGCGAACGCGCGACTTCGCCGCCGACGTCGGGCACGCGCTTGAACAACGGCCACGGCAGATGCCGGATCAATGCCAGATCGCCGAACCACACCGACAAGGCCTTGGCCGTGCTCTCGCCCACGTGCTGGATGCCGAGCGCGAACAAAAAGCGTTCGAGCGTGGTGTTGCGGCTGTGGTCGATCGCTTCGATGAGGTTGTCGGCCCACTTGGTCGCGACCTTGCCGGCCTTTACGGTCTCGGGCGTGGTGCCGTCGCGTTCCTCGGCGCGGCGCTTCATCTGCAGCAGATCGTCGAGTTCGAGTTTGTAGAGGTCGGCGACCGATTGCAGATAGCCCAGGTCGGACAGATCCTCGATGTAGCGATCGCCGAGGCCTTCGATGTCCATCGCCCGGCGCGAGGCGAAATGGCGGATCGCCTCCTTGCGCTGCGCGGCGCAGGTCAGCTCGCCGGAGCAGCGCCACACCACGCCGTCCTCTTCGCGCACGATCTCCGAACCGCACACCGGGCATTCGCCCGGCATCTGCCATTGCGGCGCGTTCGGGTCGCGATATTCCGGCACCACCCGCACGATTTCCGGGATCACGTCGCCGGCGCGGCGCACGATCACCGTGTCGCCTATGCGCACGTCGAGGCGCGCGATCTGGTCGGCGTTGTGCAAGGTCGCGTTGGTCACGACCACACCGGCGACCTGCACCGGCTTGAGGCGCGCGACCGGCGTCGCCGCGCCGGTGCGGCCGATCTGGATGTCGATGCCTTCGAGCACCGTCGATTGTTCCTGCGCCGGGAACTTGTGCGCGATCGCCCACCGCGGCGCGCGCGAGACGAAGCCCATCTCGCGCTGGCCGGCGTAGTCGTCGAGCTTGTAGACCACGCCGTCGATGTCGAACGGCAGCGTGTCGCGCTTGGCGCCCATCTGCCGGTAATAACCGAGCAGGCCGTCGGTGCCGGCGACGACGCCGCTCTCGGTGCTGACCGGGAAGCCCCAGTCGCGCAATTGCTTCAAGGTCGCCGAATGGGTCGGCGGCAGTTCGTAGCCTTCGACCAGACCGACCGCATACGCATAGAACGCCAGCGGCCGCTGCTTGGTGATGCGCGGGTCGAGCTGGCGCAGCGAACCGGCGGCGCCGTTGCGCGGATTGGCCAGGACCTTGCCGCCTTCGCTGAGGGCCTTCTCGTTATAGGCCTTGAAGGCGGCCAGGGGCATGTAGATTTCGCCGCGGACTTCCAGCACCGGCGGCCAGTGCTCGCCGCGCAGGCGCATCGGGATGGCGTTGATCGTGCGCAGGTTCTGGGTGACGTCCTCGCCGGTGGCGCCGTCGCCGCGGGTCGCGCCCTGGACGAAACGGCCGCCCTCGTAGCGCAGGCTGATCGCCAGGCCGTCCAGCTTGGGTTCCACCGAGAAGGCCGGCGCGCTGCGGTCCAGGCGCTCCTCGATGCGGCGGACGAAATCGGCCACTTCCTCGTCGGCGAAGGCATTGCCCAGCGAGAGCATGGGCACCGCGTGACGAACCTCGTCGAAGGCCCCCGAGGGCGCCGTGCCGACACGCTGGGTGGGCGAATCGGGCGTTGCGAGGTCCGGATGCGCGGCTTCGAGCGCTTCCAGCTCGCGCAGCAGACGGTCGTAGTCGGCGTCGGCCAGGGTCGGGTCGTCGAGCACGTAATAACGATAGTTGGCGTCTTCGAGCTGGCGGCGCAGCTCGCTGGCGCGCTTCGCGGCCTGGGCGGCGTCTTTCTTGGATTCGGTCGTCACGGGCGTGGGTCCTGGCGCTGCCGATGCGGCGGGGCGGATGGCATTTTGAACGGGATTCGCGCGATTGTGGACGGTTGGCGTCGCCGAGGACGCGACGGCGGGTGCAATCGGGGGGTAAGGCGAAGAGCAGCAGCAAATCCCCCTCCCCCCTTTTCCAAGGGGGGAATTCTTCGGCCGGGATTGGTATGCGGTGGAGGATTCAATCTTCGGATCGCCCGCGGCGGCGAGCTTCCGCCTGCCGTTGCCGTTGCCGTTGCCGTTGCCGTTGCCGTAAAGATTTTTTGCCTTTGCCGTGCGCAGCCTCGCACTAGCGAAGGCCATGGAAGACCCGAAGGGCGGCCCGCAGGGATGCGGGCCGTTTTTCATCGGGACAGGGATGTCCCGTATGAAAAATCCCCGCGGATGCACCGCTCGTGCGGGCCTGTGATTCAAAGAAAAGCAACTTCTTTGGTTAGCTTTCTTTTGTTGCTTATGACAAAAGAAAGTAACCCGCCGCTTTAGTGGCGGAAGCTTTTGGCGTTTGATCTGGATCTTGATTCAGAGATACGTAGCAAGACCGTCGCAGCGCGGTCGCGGCTCGCGCCGCTCCTACCCTGCGACTGCATGCCGCTTTCGATGAACAAGATCGGCGTTGATATTTCTGCACGTCCCGTGGTCGCGGCTCACGCCGCTCCTACAGAGAGCCGAGTCGAACCCTGCGACACCGCAGCGGCGCCGATCGCGCCGCTATCGGCTCACCAACGCGTCGGCTTACTCAACGGCGGCGCTTCGCGCTGGCGATCGTAGGCACGCAGTTCGTCGCGCAAATGAGCGATGCGCTGGCGGCCGAGGGCATTGCGCTGCTCGTCCAGCACCACCGCATCCAGCAACTCGGCCATGCGCTGCGCCGTCGGCAGCATGGTCTCCCAGGCGTCGAGCGCCGGGATCGGCGCCGGCAGGGTCAGGAAGAACGCCACCGCCGGGGTCTCCAGCGACTGGATCGTCGCCATGTCGAAACTGCCGGGCTTCATGATGTTGGCGACGCTGAACACCGGACCGCGCTCGGGGTGGCCTTCGACCAAGCGGTGGAACACGCCCATGTGGCCATAGACCAGGCCGGCCTTTTCGGCAGCGACCACGATGTCGGGGCCGTGCAGCTTCTGCCCGGCGCGCGCGGCCAGATACAAGGTCACGATCTTGTCGAACTCTTCGCTGACGCGACGACCGAGATCGCTGTTGGCGGCATTGGCGCCGCCTTCCAGGGTGCGGTCGAACAGTTCCAGCTCGGCCTGCGTGGTGGCCTCGCCCGGCACGGTCGAGGATTCGCCGAGCTCGTTTTCGATCTGCTCGCCCAACGAGGGCTCCTGGCGGGTACCCGGCTTGCGTTCGCCGGCACGCGGCGTTTCCTCACGGGCGACGCGCTTGCCCTGCCCCGGCTTGCGCGGGCGGCCGAAGAACACGATCGCGCCGATCAGGATCAGACCGGCGATGAGGATGCCGATCCGCAGCAGTGTCACGTCGGACATCGGTTGCTCCTTTTGATACAGGGATTCGGGATTGGAGATTCGGGATTCGTCAAAGCGGCTACGCCGGCTCTCGATTCCCTGCCCTGTCCCGACTCCCGAACTTAATCACGAATACGACGCAGGCTTTGGCTGTCGCCCGTCCTGCGTCCCGAATCATTCATCCCGACCGCGCGACTTACGCCGCACCGGCCAGACGCGTCGCCTCGGCCAGGTCGACCGAGACGAGACGGCTGACGCCGGGCTCGCGCATGGTCACGCCGGAGAGTTGTTGCGCGGCTTCCATCGTCGCCTTGTTGTGGCTCACGAACAGGAACTGTACCTGTTCGCTCATCTCGCTGACCATCGCGGTGAAGCGGCCGACGTTGGCTTCGTCGAGCGGCGCGTCGACTTCGTCGAGCAGGCAGAACGGCGCCGGGTTCAAACGGAAGATCGCGAACACCAGCGCCACCGCGGTCATCGCCTTCTCGCCGCCGGACAGCAGCGAGATGTTCGACACGCGCTTGCCGGGCGGGCGCGCCATGATCGCCACGCCGGTGTCGAGCAGATCTTCGCCGGTCAGTTCCAGGTAGGCGTGGCCGCCGCCGAACAGGCGCGGATACAGTTCCTGCACGCCGGAGTTGACGCGGTCGAAGGTGTCCTTGAAGCGGCCGCGGGTCTCGCGGTCGATCTTGCGGATCGCATCTTCCAGGGTTTCCAACGCGGTGTTGAGGTCGGTGAACTGGGCGTCGAGGTAGTCCTTGCGCTGCGCCGCCTCGGCGTGTTCGGCGATCGCGGCCAGGTTGACCGGTTCCAGGCGCCGCAGCTTGCCGTCGAGTTCGGCGACCGTGCGCTCCCAGACCTGCGGTTCGGCGTTCTCGTCGAGCGCATTGACCACGTCTTCGAGCACGGCCCCGGCCTCGGCGATGGCCGTGGTCAGGGTTTCGGCCTTGAGCACCAGCGCTTGCTGTTCGAGGCGGCGCTGGCCGATGGCTTCGCGCTGTTGCAGGGCCTGCTCGTCGCGTTGCTGGCGGGTCTGCTCGAACTTGCGCAGGTCGTTGTCGATGCCGTCGAGCGCAGTGCGCGCGGCGGTCAGGTCGTGTTCGGCGACGACGCGCTGTTCCAGCGCGACCTGGCGCTGTTGCTCCAGCGCCACCACCGGCTGGTCGCCGTCGGCGAGCTGCGCCGACAGTTCGCCCAGGCGCGAATCGAGCTGGCCGCGCTGGCCACCCATGCGCTCCAGCGCCTGGCTCAGGCCGGCGATCTGGGCGCGCTGGGTTTCCAGGGTCAGGCTTAATGCATGCGCGGCGTCGCGCGATTCGCGCGCGGCGTTGCGGGCGGCGTCGCGCGCTTCGAACAAGCGGCGGCGTTCGGATTCGAGCTCCAGGCGCGTGTCTTCCAGCTCGCCCATGCGCTCGATCGCCGTTTCCTGGCGGGTGCGCGCTTCGCGCGCCTGCTCGCCGCCGGCGTCGATCAGGATCAGCAGTTGTTCGAGTTCGGCATCGATCTTCTCGATGCGGTTGCGCGCCGAATCCAGGCGGCCCTGATGGCTCTGCAACTGGCCGGCGAGTTCGGACACGCCGCGGTGGGCCATGTACAGGGCGCGCTGGGCGTCCTCGCGCTGTTGCTCGGACGCCAGCAGGCGGTCGCGCAACTGAATCTGGGTCTGTTCGAGTTCGCGCTCGCGGCTCTGCAAGGTCTCGATCTCGGCGCGCAGGCTCTGGATCTCGCGCTCGCGCAGCAGCGCGCCCTGCTTGGCCGCGCCGGAGCGCAGCACCCGCACCCAGCCGGCGCCGAGGCGCTCGCCGTTGCGGGTGATGACGGTTTCTTCCGCGCCCAGCGACGGCTGCAGCGCGCGCGCCGCGGCCAGGTCGTCGGCGCCGTGCAGGCGCGACAGCAGGCGGCGGATCGCCGCCGGGCCCTGCACCTTCGAGGCCAGCGAGGTCGGCGCGTAAACGCTGTCGTCGCGCGCGGGCGAGACCAGGGTCAGGCGGCCTTCGCCGAGTTCGCCGATCGCATCGACCAGCGCTTCCGGCGATTCGACCAGCACGCCCTCGATCAATTGGCCGAGCGCGCTTTCGACCGCGTTTTCCCAGCCCGCCTCGACGGTCAGGGTTTCGCCGACGCGTTGCGCCGAATCCAGCCCGCGCGCCTGCAGCCAGGTCAGCGCGGCGCCCTGCTCCAGGCCGAGCGCGGCCTGCTGCAGGGTTTCCAGCGAGGACAGACGGCCGCGCGAGGTCTGCGCTTGCTTGCGCACCTCGGCCAGTTGGTTCTGGGTCGAACGTTGTTGCTCCTGCAGGTCCGAGACCGTGCCCTTACGGGTCTCCAACTCGTCGGTCAGGCTTTCCAGCGATTCCTTCTGCAGGTCGTGCTGGCTCTGCAATTGCTCGAAAGCCTCGGCGAGCGCGGCGACGTCCAGGCCGGTGCGTTCTGCAGTCATCGCCTCGCGGCGGCGATCGGCTTCCAGGGTCTGGCGGTCCAGGCCTTCCAGGCGGGTGCGCTCGACGTCGGCGGCGCGCGCGGCTTCGGATTGTTCGCGGCTGTGCGCGTCCCAACGCTGCTGCCAGTCGTTGAGCTTGGTTTCGGCATCGCGCAGCGCGTCCTGACGCGCCTCGTCGTCCTCGCGCATCGCCTCGATGCGCGGCTCGGCATCGGCGACCGCCGCCAGCAGCACGTCCAGGCGCGATTGATCGCTGCCGATGTGCTCGCCGATCTCGGCCAGGGCGGCCATCGCTTCGTCGCGCGCCTTGTGCAGGCGTCCGGACATTTCGCGCTGATGCTGGATCTGTTGTTCGACCCGGGCCAGCACGCCGCCGACCTCGTAGCTCGCGGCCTGCGCCTTGTTGAGCGCTTCGGCGGCTTCTTCGCGGCGCACGCGCCCGGTCTCGAGCTCGCGCTCGGCCTCGCGCTGCTCGGCGATCAATTGCTGCAATCGGGTTTCCTGCTGCGACAGGCGCTCGCGCTGGCTCTGCAGTTTCTGGTCCAGGGCGCGGTATTCCAGCGCCTTCCACTCCACGTCCTTGACCTTGCGCTCGGCCTGGATCGCCTGGTACTGCTCGGCCTGGCGGGCCTGGCGGCGCAGGTGTTCGAGCTGCTTGCCGACTTCCTCGCGCAGATCGTTGAGGCGGTCGAGGTTCTCGCGGGTGTGGCGGATACGGGTTTCGGTTTCCTTGCGCCGTTCCTTGTACTTGGAAATGCCGGCGGCTTCTTCGAGATAAACGCGCAGGTCCTCGGGCTTGGCCTCGATGATCTGGCTGATCATGCCCTGCTCGATGATCGAGTAGCTGCGCGGCCCCAGGCCAGTGCCGAGGAACAGGTCGGTGATGTCGCGACGGCGGCATTTGCCGCCGTTGAGGTAGTACTGGCTGGTGCCGTCGCGGCTGACCGTGCGCTTGACCGAGATCTCGTTGAACGCGGCGAATTCGCCGGTGATGGTGTGGTCGGAGTTGTCGAAGATCAGCTCGACCATGGCCTGCGAGACCGGCTTGCGCGCGGAAGAGCCGGCGAAGATCACGTCGGTCAGCGAGTCGCCGCGCAGGCGGCTGGCCGAGCTTTCGCCCATGACCCAACGCACCGCGTCGATGATGTTCGACTTGCCGCAGCCGTTCGGCCCCACCACACCGGTCATGTTGGTGGGCAGATGCAGCGTGGTCGGATCGACGAAGGACTTGAAACCGGACAGCTTGATCGTGGACAGACGCATGCGCGGGTGTGGTCCCTGGCGCGCCGGGCGGCGCCGCCGTGAAAACGTGAAAATGGATGAGACAACATACCCAAGTTATTGAATCACTTGGAAGAGATACCGCTTTGGACGGCGCTCCCTCGCGAGTATAGCGGGCCAGCGCGAGGCTCGCCGCGAACGGCTTCAGCGCTGCCTCAGGCGGCCGTGGCGCCGACCTGCCGGCGGCCTGTGCCGAACCGCGCCGATTTGCCCGCCGCCGCGCCGGACGGGCTCCGTCCCGCCACGCGTTCATGGTAAACATGGCCGATTCGGCGAATCGACCGCATTCGCCCGCCGCCATGACAGGGAGTGACACGGCATCGCATGAGCTCTCGCAGCAGCCGTCCGAGCGACCCCAATCCGGCCCGCAAGGCCGGCGAACACCTGACCATGGCCGATCTGGCCGAGCTGGCGGGCGTTTCCGCGATCACCGTCTCGCGCGCCCTGCGCGACAGTCCCCTGGTCAATCCCGAGACCCGGGCCAAGATCAAGGAATTGGCCGAGCAACAGGGCTATCAGTTCAACATCAGCGCGCGCAATCTGCGCCTGCGCCGCAGCATGACCGTGGCGGTAGTGGTCGAGATGAAGCCGACCGTCGAGCGGCAGATGTCCGGGCCCTACCCGCTGGACTTGCTCGGCGGCATCAGCCAGGAGCTGACCTCGGCCGGCTACAGCGTGTTGTTGACCTCACTGCAGGGCGGCGCCCTGCCGAGCGTGCAGGCCGCCGACGGGGTGATCCTGCTCGGCCAGGGCGCGCACGAAGACGCCATGCACGAGGTGCAGCGCTGGGGCCGGCCGATGGTGGTCTGGGGCGCGGTCAGCCGCCACGAGACCCAGGTCGTGGTCGGCAGCGACAACCACCGCGGCGGCAAGCTCGCCGCCGAGCGCTTCCTGGCCCTGGGCCGGCGCCGGCCGGTATTCCTCGGCGACAGCGCCCACGGCGAATTCGCAGAGCGCCTGGACGGTTTCGTCGAGGCTCTGGCCGAGCACGGCATCGTGCCGCTGACCCCGAACGTGGCCAACTTCACCGTCAGCGCCGGCGCCCAGGCGGTGCACCAATTGCTCGACGAGCACCCGCAGTTCGACGCCCTGTTCGCGGCCAGCGACCTACTGGCGATCGGCGCGATCCGCGCCCTGATCGAGCGCGGCCGGCGGGTGCCGGAGGACGTCTCGGTGATCGGCTACGACGATACCCCGCTCGGCGCGACCTATCTGCCGCCGCTGACCTCGATCCACCAGAACTTCGTCGACGCCGGCGTGTCGCTGGCGCGCAAGATCCTGGCGATGATCGAAGGCCGCCCTGCGCAGTCGGAAATCCTGCCGACCCATTTGGTGGCGCGCGTCACCTGAGCGTTTCGGCCCGATGCGCAGCGCGATGCTGCATCGCAACGCGAACTTCGTCGTAAGGGGTCGAAGCCGGGCGGATTTTCCCGCACCGCAACAATCGCTTAAATCGCTGATTCACATCGTTTAAGCCTTGCCAGGAACGCGACTACCGGCCTTGGAAAACAAGCACTGAGGCACACTATTGAAGTCGATTGTTATCGATAACTTGACATCGATAACAACGCCTCTCTACGGTCCGCGGCAACGACGCACTCAGGTCCCGCCGCGTGATCCAGCCCCAAGCCGCACCGCACCTTCCCCCTGCTTCCTCCGAGGCCGATGCCTGGCGCCTGCGCCAGGACCGCTTCGACCCGTCCCAGCGCCGCCGCGACGAAACCCTGTTCGCCCTCGCCAACGGCTCGCTCGGCGTGCGCGGCGGCTTCGAGGAAGCCGACGGCGGCAGTGACGGCAGCTTCCTGGCCTCGGTCTACGAAAAGCACCCGATCCACTACCACGAACGATTCCCGGGCTTCGCCCGCAGCACCGACACCCGCCTGCCGGTTGCCGACGGCCAGCGCATCGCGGTCTGGCTAGGCGACCAACGCCTGGATATCGATGCCGCGCAGTGGCTGGGGTTCGAACGCGAACTCGACCTACGCAGCGGCCGCCTCAGCCGTCGCCTGCATCTGCGCACCGCCCAGGGCCAGACCCTGCAGATCCACGCCGAACGCGTGCTGCCCTTCGACGCCGCGATATCCGGCGTCGACCTGCTGGCGATCCGTTACCGGGTCGAATCGATCGATTACAGCGGCCCGCTGAGCCTGGCCTCGGCGATCGAATGCGGCCACCAGGCCGCCGAACAGGGCGACGACCCGCGCATCGGCGTGGCGGTGTCGGAAGGCCTGCGCCTGCTGTCGGCGCAGGCCGACGAACACGGCGCCCACGTCCTGCAGTCGACCCGCCACAGCAACGTGCGCGTGGCCTGCGCGCAGGCCCATCGCCTAGACCACGGCCTGGGTTTCGGCGCGGCCGAACGCGCCGACGAACACGTGCTGCAACGCTACGACGGCGCGCTGCAGCCCGGCGCTTCGCTGACGCTGGAAAAATTCGTCGCCTACGCCAGCGGCAGCGAAGACAGCGAATTGGCCGAACGCGCGACGCAGGCGACCGCACGCGCCGTCGCCACCGGGTTCGATGCCCTGGCCGCGCAACAGGCCGCTGCCCTGGCCGAATTCTGGGACGGCGCCGAACTATTCATCGATGGCGATGCGTCCGCCGAACAGGCGCTGCGCTTCAACCTGTTCCACCTGCTGCAATCGGCCGGCCGCGACGGCGTCAGCGGCACCGCCGCCAAGGGCCTCACTGGCGAAGGCTACGAAGGCCATTATTTCTGGGACACCGAAGCCTTCATGTTGCCGGTCATGGTGTACACCGCACCGGAGGTCGCCCGCGCCATGCTGCATGCGCGTTACCTCGCGCTGGAGCCGGCGCGCCGGCACGCGCGCGAGATGAACCATCCGCGCGGCGCGCTGTTCCCGTGGCGCACGATCACCGGCGGCGAATGCTCGGCGCACTATCCATCGGGTTCGGCGGCGTATCACATCAACGCCGCGGTCGCCTACGCGATCGGGCTGTATGTCGACGCCACCGGCGATGTCGATTTCCTGCTCGAAAGCGGCGCCGAGATCCTGTTCGAGACTGCGCGCATCTGGCCGCAGATCGGCCATTTCAACCCGCGCCGCGGCGGCGCGTTCTGCATCCACGAAGTCACCGGCCCGGACGAATACACCGCCCTGGTCGACAACAACTTCTACACCAACCGCATGGCCCAGCAGCACCTGCTGCGCGCAGTGCAGGTGTGGCAGCAGTTGCACCGCGAGCGCCCGCAACAAGTCGCGGAGCTGGCGGCGCGGCTGGGCCTGGACGCGCACGAAGTCGAGAGCTGGCGCCGCGCCGGCGAGGCCATGTACCTGCACTACGACGAAGCCCTGGGCATCTACGCTCAGGACGACACCTTCCTCGACAAGCCGCGCTGGCCGTTCCCGAAGCACGAGGGCGAGCATCGCCCCTTGTTGCTCGACTTCCATCCGCTCACCCTCTATCGCCATCAGGTCTGCAAGCAGGCCGACGTGATCATGGCCCTGGTGCTGGCCGGCGACGGCATTCCCGCGGAGGTCAAGCGCCGCAGCTTCGATTACTACGAAGCGGTGACCACCCACGACTCGACCCTGTCGGCCTCGGTGTTCGGCATCCTCGCCAGCGAAGTCGGCCATGCCGAACAAGCGGCGAACTATTTCGCCGAGAACCTGCGCGTCGATCTCGACGACCTGCACGGCAATACCGACCACGGCGTGCACATGGCCGCGCTGGCCGGCACCTGGCTCGGCCTGGTCTCCGGTTTCGCCGGCCTGCGCGCGGTCGACGGTGCGCTGCATTTCGCCCCGACCCTGCCGGCCGGCTGGAACGGCTACGGCTTCGGCCTGCGCTGGCAGGGCCGGCGCCTGCGCCTGCGGGTGAGCCGCGACGGCGTCGAATACCGCTTGCTCGAAGGCGCGCTGCTGACGATCGAACACGAAGGCCGCGGCATCGAACTGAATCTCGGTGCGAGCCTGCGGGCGCCGCTGGCGGCCCCCGGCGGCCCCGCCCCGCTCGCCTTTCCGCGTCCGGCGCGCGCCCTGATCTTCGACCTCGACGGCGTGCTCACCGACACTGCCCAGACCCATTACCGCGCCTGGAAGCGCATGGCCGACGAGGAAGGGTTGCCGTTCGACGAGCAGGTCAACGAACTGCTCAAGGGCGTCGACCGCATGGCCTCGCTCGAGATCATCCTGCGCCATGCCGGGCGCGTGCTCGGCCGCGACGAAAAGCTCGCCCTGGCCGAACGCAAAAACGCCTACTACGTCGAAGCGATCCGGGAGGTCGCGCCGAAGGATCTGTTCGCCGGCGTCGAGCGCCTGCTCGAACAGGCACGCGCACGCGGCCTCAAGCTCGGCCTGGCCTCGGCCAGCCGCAACGCCGGCGCGCTGCTGGAACGGCTCGGCATCGCCGACCGCTTCGACTGCATCGCCGACTCGGCGCGCATCGCCCGCGCCAAGCCCGACCCGGAAATCTTCCTGACTGTCGCCGCCGCGCTCGGCGTGCCGCCGTCGCAGTGCATCGGCCTGGAAGACGCCGCCGCCGGCGTGGTCGCCATCAAGTCGGCCGGGATGGCCGCGGTCGGCATCGGCGATGCCCTCGCTCTGGCGCGCGCCGATGCCTGCCTGCCGGATATCGCCTCCTTCGACCTGGACGCTTTCGTTTTGCCCTGACCGCGCGCGGCAAGTACTGCCGCGGCGGGGATACCACCACCGATCGATCCGTTTGCATAACCAATACAAGATGAGTGGGGAGAACACGATGCAGCACACGTCTACCAAGCAACGCCAACTGATGCGTTTCGCACTGTCCGCGGCGATCGCCGCCGCGTTGGCGCCGGGCTACGCCCTGGCCCAGGAGGCCGCCGCAGCGGCACCGGCACCGGCGCCGCAGGCCGAAAGCGGCAGCGAATCGGCGACCACCCTCGACGCGGTCATCGTCAGCGGCACCGCCCGCTTCAAGGGCATCCGCAAGCGCGACGCCAGCTTCTCGATCACCACCGCTTCGCTCGAACAAATCCAGGAAGCGGTGCCGCTGAGCACCGCCGACGCGCTCAAGGTCGTGCCGGGCATCTGGGCCGAGTCGGCCGGCGGCAGCACCGGCGCCAACATCTTCGTGCGCGGCATGCCCTCGGAAGGCGACGCCCCGTTCGTGACCGTGCAGATGGACGGCGCGCCGCTGTACCCGCCGCCGACCCTGTCCTTCCTCGAGAACTCGACCCTGTTCCGCATGGACGACACCATCGAGCGCATGGAAGTGTTGCGCGGCGGCCCGAGCCCGATCTTCTCCAACGGCCAGCCCGGCGCGACGGTCAACTTCATCCAGAAGAAGGGCGGCGAAGAGCCGGCCGGCAGCGTCCGCGTCGGCCTGGGCAGCGACAACCTGCGCCGCGTCGACCTATTCAACAGCGGCAAGCTCGGCGAAGGCTGGTATTACAGCGTCGGCGGCTTCTACCGCACCACCGACGGCGTGCGCGACACCCAGTTCCCGGCCGACAAGGGCGGCCAGCTCAGCGCCACCCTGACCCACAGCTGGGACAGCGGCGAAGTGACGGTCTACGCACGCCACACCAACGACAAGAACGCCTTCTTCACTCCGATCCCGCTGCTTTCGCGCAACAACGGCAGCAGCCTGTCGAGCTTCCCGGGCCTGGACGCACAGACCGGCACCCTGCTCGGCAACGACTTCCGTCATGTGACCCTGCCGACCGGTCCGAACGGCCAGACCATCACCCGCGACCTCGCCGAAGGCCGCGGCATCAATCTCGACGTGTTCGGCGCGTCGATGGACTTCTACGTCGGCGACTGGACCATCAGCGACCGGGTCAACTACGTCAGCGGCAGCGCGCCGACCAACGGCCTGTTCACCGGCGCCAGCCCCAAGACCATGGCCGACTTCATCGCCGGCTACGGCAGCGCCGGCACCGCCACCTACGTCAACGGCGGCGGTGCGGTCGACCCGAATCAGCAGGTGCTGACGGCCGGTTTCTGGGTGGTCGACAAAGAGCTGGAATCGTTCACCAACGACCTGCGCTTCAGCCGCGACCTGTTCGAAGGCAACACCCTCACCGCCGGCGTCTACTACGCGCGTTACTCGTCCAAGGACACCTGGTACCTCGGCAACAACATGCTGCTGACCGCGCAGAACAACGCGCGCCGGATCGATCTGAGCCTCGCCGACGGCCGCCAGGTCACCCGCGACGGTTTCACCGGCACTTCGTTCTTCTCGCTGCGCGGCGATTACGACGGCCAGAACACCGCGGTGTTCCTCGCCGACGAGTGGCAGATCAACGACCGCCTGCGCCTGGACGGCGGCATCCGCTACGAGTGGCAGCAGGTCGACGGCACCGTGCACGACGTCGCCTCGGTCGATCTGGACGGCAATCCGAACACGCTCTACGACAATGCCACCTCGGTGTCGCTGCCGACTTCCCGCCGCATCGACCAGGACGACAAGCATTTCTCCTGGACCCTCGGCCTGAACTACAAGCTCAACGACAGCGCCAGCCTGTTTGCGCGCGCCAACTCCGGCTACAAGCTGCCGGCGTTCGACAACCTGCGCGACGGCAACACCAAGACCCAGGAAATCGACCAGTACGAACTCGGCTTCAAGGCCGGCAACTCGGTCTACGATCTGTACTTGACCGGGTTCTACAACAGCTTCACCAACTCGCCGTTCCAGGCCTTCCTCGACGACGGCACCAACTTCACCACCGCGGGCGATTCGGAAGCCTACGGCGTGGAAGTGGAAGCGGCGGTGCGCCCGGTCGGCGGGCTCGAACTGGCCCTGACCGGCATCTGGCTGGACGCCAAGTACGAGAACTACCGCGAGTTCACCGGCAACCAGGTGATGCGCCAGCCGAAGCAGCAGTTCCGCTTCACCCCGAGCTATTTCTGGAACCTGCCGTTCGGCGACCTGAAGGTGTTCGCGACCTACTCGCGCATCGGCGACCGCTACGCCGACCTGGCCAACACCCAGAAGCTGCCCTCGTACCACACGCTCGACGTCGGCGCGAACATGCACGTCGGCGAGAATTGGGAGTTCGCGCTCACCGGCAGCAACGTCACCAACGAACTCGGCCTGACCGAAGGCAACGTGCGCGTGCCCGGCGCGGCCACCGGCGGCGTGTTCATGGGCCGCCCGATCGCAGGCCGCTCCTACCTGTTCTCGGCCGCGTACCGCTGGTGATCCAGACTCCGCGTCGCCGCACGGCGGCGGCGCGGAGTTCCAGCGGGCGGCCCGACGTCGCCTGCGCGGTCTCCTCTTACCTCACCGTTCGCGTCGGCCTTGCCCGAAGCTCCCGCCCTCCCCCTCTCTCCGGCGTGCGCACTTGGCAAACCGTCGCGAACGGTCTTTTATCTCCTGGTCCGGCGCCGCGCCGGATCGCTTACTCGCTGCTTCGGCCTCGCGCCGGATCGCTCACCCGCTGCTCCGGCCCGAGGCCGGACCGCTCACCGGAGCCACGCCCGCATGAACCGAGGCCGCATGATCCTGGCGATGATCCTCACCTACATGGTGTTCGGGATCCTGCTCAACAGCGTCGGCACGGTGATCCTGCAATCGATCCAGGGCTTCGGCGTCAGCAAGAGCGACGCCAGCATCCTGGAGGCCTTCAAGGACCTGCCGATCGCCATCGTCTCGTTCCTGACCGCCTCGCTGATGCCGCGCCTGGGCTATCGCCGCGCGATGATGCTGGGCCTGGGCTTCGTCGGCGCGGCCTGTCTGCTGATGCCGCTGTTGGCGTCGTTCTGGATAACCAAGCTGCTGTTCGTCGCCACCGGCGTGTCCTTCGCCCTGGTCAAGGTTTCGGTGTATTCCTCGATCGGCCTGCTCACCGAGGACAAGCAGGCGCACGCCAGCCTGACCAGCACCATCGAAGGCTGGTTCATGGTCGGCGTGCTCGCCGGTTACTGGATCTTCGCCTGGTTCATCGATCCGCAATCGCCCGGCGACCCGGTCTGGCTGCGCGTGTATTGGCTGCTCGCGGCGATCGCCGCGGCGATCCTGGTCCTGCTCGCGACCTCGCGCATGGACGAACGCGCCGCCAGCGACGGCCACGCGGTCGGCGATTCGTTTCTCGACATGTTCCGCCTGGTCGCCCAGCCGCTGGTCGCGGTGTTCCTGGTCTCGGCCTTCCTGTACGTGCTGATCGAACAAAGCGTCGGCACCTGGCTGCCGACCTTCAATCGCGAAATCCTGCACCTGCCGACCACGATGAGCGTGCAGGCGGCGAGCATCTTCGCGGTGTCGCTGGCGCTCGGCCGGCTCGCTGCCGGCGTGGCCCTGCGCCGCGTACCCTGGCATTGGCTGCTGATGGTCTGCGTGCTGGCGATGGCGGCCCTGGTGCTGCTGGCGCTGCCGCTGGCGCGCAACCTGCAGCCCGACCCGGCGATGAGCTGGGCGCACGCACCGCTGGCGGCTTACGTGTTCCCGCTGATCGGGCTGTTCATGGCGCCGATCTATCCGGCGATCAATTCGGTGGTGCTGAGCTCGCTACCGAAGTCGCGGCACGCGGCGATGACCGGCCTGATCGTGGTGTTCTCGGCGCTCGGCGGCACCACCGGTTCGTTCATCACCGGCCAGTTGTTCGCCCGCATCGGCGGCGGCACCGCGTTCTATCTGTCCTTGCTGCCGATGGCGATGCTGTTGCTCGCGATCGCCTTGCTCAAGCGCCAGTCGGGCCTGGCCGAACGCGCAGCCATGGCGCCCTCCTGATTGACCTGCCATTCGCCGCCGATCGGCGGCGTTCTCATTCTCGCGAGGCTCGGCTATGCTCGGCCTCGTGGCTATGGGCGTCCTTCCTTCTACTCTGAAACTAGGGTGTCCGCTTCCCACATCGCCCGCCTCCCGGCGGGCTTTTCATTGGAGAGGGGCATGAACGGAATCTATCTGCGCCGGCGCGGCAAGCTGTATCTCAAGGCCGGCGACGGCGGCGCAAGCGCGGCGCAAGTCGCGATGGTGCAGAAGGAAACCGAAGCGTTCGGGTTCGTCTTGTCCGAAGCGGTGATCGAACGACTCGGCACCTTGTCGACCGAGCAACTCACCCGCGTCCTGCGCGAATTGCGTAAGCATCTGGCGGCGATGACCGGCGCCCACCGCGAGCACCGGCCACTGTTCCCGGATTTCCCCCGGGGCTCGTTGGCCCTGGCCGAAGCCGAGTTGTACATGCGCGCGGTGTATCACTACGTCACCCGGCGCCGACTGCACCTGGAACAACCGGCCGAAACCGTGCCGCTGCTCAACGGCCGCGCCCCGCGCGAGATCGAGCTGGGCACGCTGGACGACTACGAGAACATCTGCACCACACTCGCCGCCTCGCGCACATCGCTGTCGCTGCAGGACAAAGCCGACCTGGGCTGGTTCATCGCCCAGTACCGCGCACAGGTCGTCCGGCTGCTGCCTGTCGAGATTCCGTTCAAGGAAAACCTGGCCGTCATCGGCGCGGGCCTGCTGCGCCATGCGCCCGGCGAGCCCACCGACGCGTTCCTGCGAACCCATCTCAAAACCGCGACCGACACCTTGCGCCTGGCGGTGGCGCTCAGCGAAGGCGATGTGTCGCTGGCCGGGCCGACCCGCTTCAAACGCATGAAACGCGGCGAGCGCCGTTTTCTGCTGCAGCAGTTGGAGGGCTTCGACGATCCCACCGAAGACATGCGTCGCTGGCGCGAGCGCTGGAAACGCCTGGGCGAAGTGCTGCATCCGGGGGATTACCGCGAACGCTTTCCCAAGACCTGGCGCGCCTTTCAGGTACTGCGCGAAGACCTGCCGTTCGCGACTTTCAACGGCGCAATCGAGCATGCGCTGGAGCAAGGCCGCACCGGCACGGTCGCTCAACGGCTCGCCGCGCGTCCGGGCGAGTTCGCGCGCCGGCTCGATCATCTGCTGCGCAGCGGTACCGAACCGCAGCCGGTGCTGGACCGTTTCCGTGCCGTCGCCGAACAGGTGTCGACACCGGTCCTGCTGCAGGCCTTGAGCCAGTTCGAACATCGCGGGCGATCGCCGCTGCGCACCTTCTTTCCCAAGGGCGACGCCGCGCGCGCCTGGTCGCTTGAGGACCAGCGCGCGCCGATCGACGCCCGGGTCCTGAGCGATGCCATCGCCGTCTGCCGCGATGCACTGCGCGCCCGCTTCGCGCGTTTGCCGCCGCTGGGCCGTTGCTACATCGATCCGGCCCTGGCGCATATGCGCGCGCCGCTGGCGCAGCGCTCGGCCTCGCGTGCGCTGCGCACCCTGGTGCGCGGCAGCCGCCTGCCTTTGCCCGATACGCGTTTCATCCGCCTGTTCCTGTGGTGGAGCAACGGCCGCCAGCGCACCGATATCGATCTGTCGGCGGCGTTCTTCGACCGCGAGTTCGTGTTTCGCGACGTCGTCGCCTACTACAACCTGCGCGGTTACGGCGGCCATCACAGCGGCGACATCGTCGATGCGCCGCAGGGAGCCGCCGAGTTCATCGACCTGGATCTGCAGCGCTTGCGCGGGCTCGGCCTGCGTTTCGTCGTGGTCAGCATCCACAGCTACACCGAGCAGCCCTATTGCGACTTGCCGGAGTGTTTCGCCGGATGGATGGCGCGCAGCGACGCTAACTCGGGCGAACCGTTCGAGGCGCGCACAGTGGAGGACCGGCTGGATCTGGCCTCGAACCAGCAAAGCTGCCTGCCCTTCGTACTGGACCTGGAAACCGATCAGATCATCTGGACGGACATCGGCCTGGGCGGCTATCCGCGCTGGAACAACGCGGCCAACCACCTGAGCGGCATTTCCCTCATCCTGCGCGCGATGACCGCATTGGCGACGCCGGACCTGCACAGCTTGTTCGAACTGCACGCGCAGGCCCGCGGCCGCGTGGTCGAATCGCCGGATCAAGCCGATACGGTGTTTTCGATGCACGAAGGCGTCACCCCCTTCGACGTCGACCGGATTCGCGCGGAATTCCTTTGACGGCCCTCGCCGCGCCCGCTCGGGCGCGGCGCTCGCGACAGCCGGACCGCTCGAGCGCCGCGAGCGGCCCCGGCTCGCGACGAACCCCGCAAGCCGTCAAGCCACACGCGCGGTTCGCCGGTCATTCGATCAGCACGTACTCGCCCTTGGCGCCGAAGCGCTTGCCGGCGCGCGCGCACAGCTTGCCGTCGCAACGGGTCAGAGTGCCGGCCTTGGTCGCATCGAGAATCTCGGCGCCGAACTCGGCGCGTTCGATCAGGCGCAGCGACTTGCGTGCGAAATACCAACTGCCGCCGACCGCCAACAGCGAGCCGATCAGCAGCGCCACGGCGCTCTTGTAGATCAGGTTCTGCTGCGCGCGCTCGAGCTTCTTGCGTTGCTCTTCCAGCCCCTGCGCCGCGCGCGTGGCGGTATCGGCGCTGTCTCGCAGTTGCATGCCGATCGAACCGAAGGCCAGCTCGGCGCCGCGACCGACCGCGTCCTGGGCCTGCGCCTGCACCGCTTGCACGATCTGTTGCGCGAGTTCCTGCGCACCGGCGCCCACGCCCTGGGCGGCGCGATGCAGTTCTTCGGCGCTGCGGTCCACGTGCTGCACCGCGCGCTCGCTCTGGTCTTGCAGATGTTGGGCAAATACCGCCAGATCGGCGGCGAGTCGTTTCAGGTCTTGCGCGTCCTGCACGATGGTTCTCCCTAAGAGAGGTTACGGGCCCGAATTCGGGCTGGAGCTCGGGCCGCCCGGCGGCGACTGCGGAGCTTGCGCCCGCGCCTGGAGTTCCGCCTTGATCTGTTGGTAGCGGTCGTGACCGCTTTGCAACCAGGCCTGGCCGTCGGCGGATTGGGCATACTCCTGGGTCGCTGCCTTGAAGGCGGCGCCGTCCTGGTGCCTGGCCGCTTCGACCAGCCGGGCGAAGGTGCGGTCGATATCGTTTTCGTCGGTCATGAGGGTCGAGTAGCGAAACGGAACGCGCCGCAGACGGCGCGCGAAACGCAGCGAGGCTTCGGCCGACGCGAGGCCGAACGACGCCAGGCTGCGAACCTGGAATGGCGCTTGGATCGTGCAGCGGCGAATGCGATGCGGCATTGCGACCGGCGCCCCTCGGGCCCGGCCACGTTAGCACTCGCTGCGATCTGCGCCCACCGTACGGATCGCACGCGACCCGTCGCCGTGTCCCCCGGCGCAGCGATGCAGTGTGCCCTCACTGCATCGCTGGACTCAAGTGCGGCGCGGCGCGGGCACCTGGAACGCAGGCGCCGCGCCTGCATGCAGGCCCTGCGGCATAGGCTACAGGCGAAGTTCGCTTTCGCGATCGAAGAAATGCATGCGCTCGGCGGCGTACGACAGATGCACGGTGTCGCCGGCGCGCGGCAAGTTGTACGGCGGCAGGCGCACGACCAGGTCGCAACCGCCGCAACCGAGATTGAGGAAGGCCTCGTTGCCGACCGGCTCGACCACTTCGACCTGGGCCGCCAGGGTGTCGGGACCGGCCTCGGCCAGGTGCATGTCTTCCGGGCGCAGGCCGATCGTCAGTTCGCGCCCGACGTAGGCGCGCACCTTTTCGCGGGTCTCGGCATCGGGGCGCAGATTCAGCGCGAGGCCCTCGCCGATGCGCAGGAACAGCTCGCCGTCGCGCTCGTCCACCTGGCCCCACAGGATGTTCATCTTGGGGCTGCCGAGGAAGGTCGCGACGAACAGATTGATCGGCCGGTTGTACAACGCCATCGGCGTGTCGATCTGTTGGATCTTGCCGTCCTTCATCACCACGATGCGTTGGCCCAGGGTCATCGCCTCGATCTGGTCGTGGGTGACGTAGATCATGGTGGTGCCGAGCTGGCGGTGCAGGCGCGCGATTTCCACGCGCATGCCCATGCGCAGCTTGGCGTCGAGATTCGACAGCGGCTCGTCGAGCAGGAACACCTGCGGTTGCCGCACCAGGGCGCGGCCCAATGCGACGCGCTGGCGTTGCCCGCCCGACAGCGCCGCCGGTTTGCGCTGCAGCAACGGCTCCAGCTCCAGCATCGCCGCGGCCGCGCCGACGCGCTCGGCGATCTCGGCCTTGCCCATGCCGCGCAGCTTGAGCCCGAAGCCGAGGTTGTCGGCCACGGTCATGTGCGGGTACAGCGCATAACTCTGGAACACCATGGCGATGTCGCGGTCTTTCGGCGGCATGTCGTTGACCCGACGCTCGCCGATGCTCAGCTCGCCCGAGCTGATCGTCTCCAGCCCCGCGACCATCCGCAACAGGGTCGACTTGCCGCAGCCCGAGGGGCCGACCAGCACCAACAATTCACCGTCCTCGATCTCGAAGCTGGCATCGGCGACGCCGACGTAACCGTTCGGATAGACCTTGCGCAGACGATCCAACGTGACCTTCGCCATGAATTCTCCCGACAATGCGACTGGAGCGATGCATTTGTCCTCGCCCTGGGCTATTCTGCCATGTAACCGTTTTCATGCACGTCCGATTGGCTCCGGAGGCCACGACGAATGACCGATCCCCGCCCTGCTGCTGTTCGCCCCACGTCCGAGCGTCGCTTTCCCGAAGGTTTCCTGTGGGGCGCCGCCACCGCCGCCCACCAGATCGAAGGCTCGCCGATGGCCGACGGCGCCGGTCCCAGCATCTGGACCCGCTTCGCCCACACCCCCGGCATGACCCTCAACGGCGACACCGGCGACGTGGCCTGCGACCACTACCGGCGCTGGAAGGACGACGTGAAGCTGATGCGCGAACTGGGCCTGCAGGCCTACCGTTTCAGCGTGTCCTGGTCGCGCATCCTGCCCGAGGGCACCGGCCGGGTGAACCAGGCCGGGCTCGACTTCTACTCGCGCCTGGTCGATGAGCTGCTCGCCAACGGCATCGAACCGCTGCTGACTTTGTACCACTGGGACATGCCGGCCGCGCTCGACGACCGCGGCGGCTGGCTCAACCGCGACTGCGCCGACTGGTTCGCCGAGTACGGCCAGGTCATGTACCGCGCCCTCGACGGCCGGGTCAAGAAGTGGGTCACCCTCAACGAACCCTGGGTGATCACCGACGGCGGTTATCTGCACGGCGCGCTCGCACCGGGCCATCGCAGCCGCTTCGAAGCGCCGATCGCCTCGCACAACCTGATGCGCGCGCACGGCGCCGCGGTCCAGGCCTATCGCGCCGAAGGCAAGCACGAGATCGGCCTGGTGGTGAACATCGAGCCCAAGTACGCCGCCACCGATTCGGCCGAAGACGCCGCCGCGGTCGAGCGCGCCCATGCCTACATGAACGAGCAATACCTCGACCCGGCCCTGCTCGGCAGCTACCCGCCGGAACTGCGCGAAATCTTCGGCGAAGCCTGGCCGGAATGGCCGCAGGCGGATTTCGAGCTGATCCAGCAGAAGCTCGACTTCATCGGCGTCAACTACTACACCCGCAGCGTCACCAAGGCCGCCGAGAGCTACCCGCTCAACACCGGCGTGGTGCGCCAGCCGCTCGGCACCTACACTGAGACCGGCTGGGAAGTGTTCCCGCAGGGGCTCACCGACACCCTGACCTGGGTCAAGCAGCGCTACGGCGACATCCCGATGTACATCACCGAGAACGGCGCGGCCTTCTTCGATCCGCCGGTGGCCGAGCCCGATGCCAGCGGCGAGCGCCGGGTGCGCGACCCGCTGCGCATGGACTATCTGCAAAAACACATCGGCGCGATCCACGACGCCATCCAGGCCGGCTGCGACATCCGCGGCTACATGGTGTGGTCGCTGCTCGACAACCTGGAATGGTCGCTGGGCTATTCCAAGCGTTTCGGCGTGGTCCACGTCAACTACGGCACCCAGGAGCGCACGCCCAAGGACAGCGCACGCTGGTATTCGAAGGTGATCGCGAGCAACGGCACCCACCTCGCCGAACCCCTGCCGTACTGAGACCGGCCGCACGCCGCGGCCCGATTGCGGTCGGCGTAACGCCCGCTGCGTCGTTCTCGCCGCGGCCGGGACGGCAATGCAAGCAAGCGCGGCGCGATGTTTCCATGCGCCGCGCGCAGCACCGTCACCCTGCGGCGTCGAATGTTGCCGCCGGGCGCTCAAGCGGCGATATGCTTGGACCCCGGCCGGGATCGACGATCCCGGCGGCGTAAAGGACGCCCGGCGGCGTTCGCTCGACCTCCCCCTCAATCTTGGTTTGCGGGTTCCATGCACGACACCCTGCTGCTGTTCGGCGCCACCGGCGATCTCTCCCAGCGCTATCTGTTTCCCTCGCTGGTCCACCTGTGGCGCGACCGCCTGCTGTCGCCCGGATTCCGCATCGTCGCGGTCGGCCGCCAGGCCCTGAGCGACGACGAGTTCCGCGCCTGGTTGCGCGAACGCATGGCCAACGAGGTCGCCGACGACCCTGCGGTGGTCGAGGAACTGCTGGGCCGGATCGCCTACGTCTCGGTCGATCTGCGCGACGAGGCCGCGATCGCCGCGGCCCTGGCCGGCTACGCCGACCGCCCGAGCGTGAGCTATCTGGCGACGCCGCCGGACTTGTTCGTTCCCGTGGCCCAGGGATTGAAAGCGGCCGACCTGCTCGAAGGCGAGTCGCGCCTGGTGCTGGAAAAACCGATCGGCCGCGACCTGGCCTCGGCGCGCGCGATCAACGTCGCGCTGCGCGCCTGCCTCGACGAAAGCCGGATCTTCCGCATCGACCATTACCTCGGCAAGGCCGCGGTGCAGAACCTGCTGGCGCTGCGCTTCGGCAACACCTTGCTGGAAGCGGTGTGGCAACACCGCTGGATCGAATCGGTCGACATCTTCGTCGGCGAGACCGCCGGCGTCGACGGCCGCGAAGGCTATTACGCCAATTACGGCGCGCTGCGCGACATGGTCCAGAACCACATGCTGCAGCTGCTGGCGCTGATCGCGATGGAGCCGCCGTCGGCGCTCGACGCCGACAGCATCCGCGACGAAAAGCGCAAGGTGCTGCGCGCATTGAGGCCGATGACCGAGGCCGATGTCGCCGCGAACACCGTGCGCGGCCGCTACGGCGCCGGCGTGGTCGAGGGCCGCGCGGTCAAGGGCTTCGTCCACGATGCGCCGGTCGAAACCTTCGTCGCGGTGCAGACCTGGATCGACAACTGGCGCTGGGCCGGCGTGCCGTTCCGCCTGGTCACCGGCAAGCGCCTGGCCGAACGCGCGACCGAAGTGGTGATCACGTTCCGGCCGGTCGCGCATTGGCTGTTCGAGCGCCCGCGCCGCGGCCGCGAGCGCCCCAATCACCTGCGCATGCGCCTGCAGCCCGACGAAACCATCGAGCTGGGCCTGATGGGCAGTCTGGCCGCGCCGGAATGGGGCGCGCTGGAACTGCGGCCGATGTCGCTGGACCTGTCGGCGTCGTCCTCGCCGCAGCGGCGCATCGCTTACGAGCGCCTGCTCGTCGACGCCCTGCGCGGCAACCAGACCCTGTTCGTGCGCGACGACGAAGTCGAAGCGGCCTGGCAGTGGATCGACAGCATCGAGCGCGCCTGGACCCAGACCGCGCAACCCATCGTCGAATACCCGGCCGGCTCCTGGGGGCCGGCCGAAGCCGAGGCCTTCCTGCCTCCAGTCAACGGTCATCGTGGAGGCCAGGCATGAGCGGCGCCCTGCTCGCGGATATCGGCGGCACCAACGCCCGCTTCGCCCTCGCCCAACCCGACCGCGCCGCGCCGCAGCTGCTGCCCGACAGCGTGCAGGTCTTCGCGGTCGCCGATTTCCCCTCGCTGGCCGATGCCGCGCGGCATTACCTCGACCGCACCGGCGCCACCCCGAGCCATGGCGTGTTCGCCGTGGCCGGGCGCGTCGACGGCGACGAGGCGCGCATCACCAACCACCCCTGGGTGATCTCGGCCGAACGCACCCGCATCGCCCTGGGCCTGCAACGCATCGACCTGGTCAACGACTTCGCCGCCCAGGCGATGGCGGTGTCGCTGCTGCAGCCGGCCGACGTGGTGCCGATCGGCGGCGTCGCCTGGCGCGGCTGGAACGAACCCGGCGACCGCACCTACGCCATCATCGGCGCCGGCACCGGCCTCGGCGTCGGCGCGCTGCTGCGCCGCGACGGCCGCTACTACCCGCTGCAGACCGAAGGCGGCCACGTCAGTTTCGCCCCCGGCACGCCGGAAGAGATCGAAGTGCTGCAGCGCCTGTCGGGCGAGTTCGGCCGCGTCTCCAACGAACGCCTGCTCAGCGGCAGCGGCCTGGTCAATCTGCACCGCGCCCTCAGCCAGATCGCCGGCGAAGACCCGGGCCCGCTGCAGCCGGCCGACATCACCGCGATGGCGCGCGAAGGCGACGCCCGCTGCCTGCGCGCCATCGACGTGTTCTGCGCGGTGTTCGGCGCCGCCGCCGGCGACCTGGTGCTGACCCTCGGCGCCTGGGACGGGGTGTTCCTGCCCGGCGGCCTGGTGCCGAAACTGATGCCGTGGCTGGCCCATTCCGGCTTCCGCCAGCGCTTCGAGCACAAGGGCCGGTTCTCGCCGACCATGGCGCGGGTGCCGACCCTGGCGGTGACCCATCCGCAGCCGGGCCTGCTCGGCGCCGCGGCGCTCGCCGCGCAGTTCGCCCCGGCCGTGGACCTCGCCCCGTCGCACTGAACGCCGCTTGAGGGTAGGAGCGGCGCAAGCCGCGACCGCGATCGCACACGTGGCTGCGCGGCGCCCCGCCAGCCCGGATCGCGGCTTGCGACCGCAGCGGCATCGCTATGGGATGCCGCCCTTACCGTGGCGCCCGTCGCCCAGCCGCCTCGACGAGCACGCCGTCTTGAAGTCGGCCGTGCCAGAATCGTCGACATGCTCGACGCTCCCTCGCCCGTCCCGCACGACCCTGCCGAACCGGACACTGTGCCCTACCGGTGGCACGAGCATCGCAGCTTCGATACCTGGACCTGGTCCTGCGCGGTGGCGATCGCCGCCGAGTTGCGCCGCGATCTGTCGCGGCGCCCGCGCGTGCGCCTGCTGCTGTCCGGCGGCACCACGCCGGCGCCGGTGTACCGCGCCCTTGCCCGCGCCCCGCTGGACTGGAGCCGGGTCGATGTCGCCCTGGTCGACGAGCGCTGGCTGCAACCCGAGGACCCCGACAGCAATGCCTGGCTGGTCCGCCAGCATCTGCTGCGCGACAACGCCGCCGCGGCGCGTTTCGAAGCGCTGACCCGGCCCGGCCGCAGCATCCAGGAGTCGGCCGCTTTCGCCAACGCCCACGCCTTGCAACCGGCCACCGCGGCGGTGCTCGGCATGGGCGAGGACGGCCATACCGCCTCGCTGTTTCCCGACATGCCCGACCTGCAGCGCAGCCTGGCCTCGCGCCTGGCCTCGCGCCTGGCCTATGTCGTGGTCGATGCCGAAGGCTGCCCCGGCGCGCGCCAGTGGAGCAAACGCATCAGCCTGACCCCGAGCGGCCTGGCCCAGGCGCAATCGCGCTTCCTGCTGATCCAGGGCAAGGCCAAGCGCGAGGCCTTCCAACAGGCGCTCGCCAGCGGCGACGTGCAGCGCTGGCCGGTGCTGATCGGGCTGGAAGGCGCGACCCCGCTCGAAGTGCACTGGTACCCGTAGCCTCTCGGGTAGGAGCGACGCAAGCCGCGACCGCGGGGTTTCATGTTGGCCGCGCAGCTCGACGCAGGTTCGCGGTCGCGACTCCTGACCAGAGAAAATCCCTTTGGGACGCCGCTCCTACTCCTCGATCGCGACGCTCACCGTCGCCGGCACGCGCTCGATCTTCAGCTCGCCTTGCCGCCAAGCCTTCACTTGTCCATCCACCACGGTCTTGCCTGGCGCACCGGCGAACGGCCAACGCAGGATCAGCCCGCCCGGCGGCACTTCGATGCCCGCGGCGATCTCCAGCTTCGCCTGCCGGCCTTCGCGCTTGAAGCGATAACCGAGGGCGCCGTAGGGCGTGCGCAGGCCGTCCACGCTCACGCCTTCGCCCTGCAGCCAACCCGCGGGAATGCCGGCCGCGATCACCAGCGCCTGATCGATGTCGCGGGTGTGGGCGAACAGATCCAGCGCCGAGCGTACATAGTCCGACTCGACCCAGGCGTGCGGCAGGTCGCCGACGAAGAACGGTTTGCGCGGCGTGCGCGAGACCACTTCCGCCCACTGGTTCCAGGCGCGCGGTTGCTGGTCCTTGAAGAAGAACTCCAGCGCCTCGTGGGCGCGCTCGCGCCAACCCAGACGCACGAAGCTGCCGATGGTGCGCAACTCGTAGGGCGTGTAGTCCTTCCATTCGCGGCGGCCGTCGCGGCGATCGACGAATTCCTTCCAGTAACGCTCGAAGGTGTTGTGCAACAGCGCTTCGGGCAACAGCCCTTGTTCGCCGCCGGGCGCCAGGGCGATGGTGGTCGAGGTGGCGTCGAAGTCGCCGAGCTCGGCGGCACCTGGCAGGTAATCGATCTTGTGCGCGCGGGTCGCCGCTTCCAGCGAACGATAAAGATCCTCGCGGAACTGGTCGCGCGATGCGGCGAAGGCTTCCGCTTCGCCGTTACGGCCGAGCCATTGCGCGATCTCGACCGCGTCCTTATAGCCGCGCAGGGCCCAGAAATTATCCCAGTACGAATGCATCGGCTTGGCCGAATAGCCCTCGTGGCTGATCGAGGCCGGCATCATCCCGTAGAAGGCCGGGTTCAGCGCGCGATTGGCCGGCGTGCGTTCGCTCAGGCGCAGCTCGTCCATGTACGCGACCGCTTTTTCCACGTGCGGCCACATCGATTCGAGCAAGGCTTTGTCGCGGGTGTAGCGATAGACCTCGGCGACGGTGAAGATCAACTCGCCGTGACTATCGTTCTCCGGCACCGGGTCGCTGCCGCGGTCGTCGACGCAGCACGGCACCTTGCCGTTGTCGAACTGATACGGCGCATACCAGCGCAGGAATTCCTCGGCGACGTCCTCGCGCCCCATGCGCAGCAAGCCCTCGCCGATCATCGCGCCGTCGCGGATCCAGGCCCGCGCATACGAACGGGTGCCCGGTTGCAGGCGCGGGCCGACCCGGCTGATCAGCATGTGCGCCAGGCCGGTGCGCAAGGTATCGACGATATGCTGGCCCTGCGCCGGCACGCGCAATTTGACCCGGTCGAGCTTGTCGCGCCATTGCGCCGCGGTTTCGTCCTGCCATCGCGCCGCCTGCGCCGGATCGACCGACAGCGGATCCTCCGCCCCATCCTGCGGCAGGTACAAGGCCACTTCACGGCTTTCGCCCGGCGCCAGTCGCATCGGGTACAACAAAGCCGCCGACGCCAGCCCGTTGAGGTCGAACACTTCACTCTCGCCCGAGCGCGTCGCCGAGGCGCGCAGATGGCGCACCACGTCGCCGTCCTGGAACGGCACGGCGAAGGCCGAATCCACCGGTGTCAGCGAGCGCACGCTGGGACGGCCGTCGAGTTTCACCGTGCCGGCCTTCGCGTCGATCTCGATGCGGTGGATGGCGCTGACGCCGCCGGTGGTGCTGAGGAACTGGGTCGGCGGGTTGACCTGGAAGGGTCGAATCGCCAAGGCCAGGGTGGCATCGCGCGGCTGTTTGGAAGTATTGCTGAGCCGGTAACGGGCGACGATCAGGTCGCGCTGTTCGAGCAACGGCGCGAACGCGGTGACGCTGAGTTGCAGATCGCCGGCCTGCCAGCTCACGCTCGGGATCGGCAGATAGCCGTCCTGCAGGCTCTGGCCGATCTCGACGTCGGCCCAGGTCTTCAAGGCCGCGTTCGGCGAGCCGCCCCGATCGGTCAACAACAAAGGCTCGATGCTGTAACCGCCTTTGTAGGCTTCGACCGCGCCGTCTTCACCGATCAGGCCGTGCGAGGTGCCACCGTCGGTGCCGAGCACGGTCCAGTACGGCTGCTCGCCGCTGAAGCCGCGCGGATAGTCGCCGCGCGGCGCGCGTTGCGCGAGCTCCTTGATGAAATCGTTCGGCGTCGCGGCGAAGGCCAACGGCTGCACGCTCAGTTCGGCCAGGCCGAAGCCCGGGCTCGGTCCGCGATCCGGCAATAGCCGCAGATAGCGCGCCTCGGCCTCGGGCAGCGGTACGAAATCGCTGCCGCCGTCGCCATGCTCGATCAACCTGAGCTTGTCCCAGTGCTTACCGTCCTTGGACAGCTCGATGCGGTAGCGCGAGGCGTATTCGTCCGGGGCCCATTGCAGGATCGCGCCGCCGAATTCGCGCACGCGGCCCAGGTCGAGGGTCAGGCTCGGCGCCGTGCCCTTCTCGAAACCGGCCCGCCATGCGGTGGCGGGATCGCCATCGCCCGCGTACTCGGCGCGGCTGCCTTCGCCATTGGAAGTGGCGACGAGCGTGCCGGTCAGCGGACCGCCGGGGTCCTTCGGCAGGGCCTGGAAACTCAGCTCATCGAAGCAGACCGAACCCTTGCCGCCGACGCTGTTGTAGACGGTGAACTCGAGTTTGGCACTCTTGCGCAGGGTCGGATCGGCCGCCGGGCCCCAGGCGCGGCCGATATGGCGCTGCTTGTAGACCACCGGCGTCCATTGCTTCGGATAAACATACTTGGGCTTGTTGACCCACCAGACGTTGTCGCCGCTGGCGTCGACCAGCTTGAACTGCAGGTCGTTGTGCGGCGAATCGCCACGCAACTGGAACGCAAAGCGATAGTCGTCCGGATACTCCAGCGGCAGTTCGCGCTGCAGGCCGGCGTAACCGGACACGCCGTTGAAGTCGTAATCCAGGCACAGGCCCCGGCCCTTCGCGCCCGCTACCGGACGCAGGCTCGCACTAACTTGGTTGGAGGTAACTACGGTCCATGGTGCGGCTGACTCGAAGCCATCGAGCAAGCGCGGCTTTTCCTGGGCGATCAACGGAACCGAGATCAGGGCCAGGCACAGAGCGAACGCGTTCGCGACCGTTTTATGGGCGCGGGTAAGGTACAAACGCCCACGCGACGCGACGGCTTGCTTGGGTTCCGACATTCGATCCACCTCTTGGCGCCGCGCAGGCGCGCGGCGGAACGGTTCTAACCTTTGACGCTGCCGACCAGCAGGCCTTGCAGGTAGTAACGCTGCAACACCAGGAACAGCAACAGCACCGGCACCACGGTCACGACCGAGCCGGCCATCATCATCTCGTTGTCCTGCACGTGCTCGCGCGACAGCGACGCCAATGCGACCGGCAGGGTCTGCAGGTTCTCATTGCTGAGCACGATCAGCGGCCACATGAAATCGTTCCAGGCGCCGAGGAAACTGAAGATCGCCAAGGTCACCAGGATCGGGCGCAGGGCCGGCAGGACGATCTGGAAGAAGATCCGCAGCTCGCCGGCGCCGTCGATGCGCGGCGCTTCCAGCAGTTCGTCGGGAATCGAGCGCGCGTATTGGCGCACCAGGAAGATGCCGAAGATACCGGCCATGCCCGGCACCACCGCGCCGGCGTAGCTGTTGATCAGGCCGAGCTGCTTGAGCATCAGGAACAGCGGCATCATCGAGACTTGGGCCGGGATCACCAGCGCCGCCAGCAACAGCCGGAATATCCGTTCGCGCCCGGGAAAGGCGAGCTTGGCGAAGGCATAACCGGCCAGGGTGTTGAGCAACACCGCGATCACGGCGACCAGGGTCGAGACCAGGAAGCTGTTGAACAGATACCGGCCCATGCCCATGCGCGAGAACAGCTCATGGTAGTTGTGCAGGCTCGGCGACGAGGACCACAACGGCGGCGGAAACGCGCTGGCTTCGCCGGGTTGCATCAGCGACACCGCGAACATCCACAACAGCGGCGCCAGGCTCAACACCGCCAGGCCGATCAACAGGCCGTTGACGATCGCCTTCGCCAGGCGCGGACTCATGCCGGAGTCGTTCATTCGACCCCCTTGCGGCGCGCGACCCACATCAGGCCGCTGGTCACCGCCGTCATCAGCACGAACAACAGGAAGGCCACCGCCGAAGCGTTGCCGAGGTTCCACCACTTGAAGCCTTCTTCGTACATCAGATACAGGACGCTGACCGTGCTCTGCAACGGGCCGCCCTGGGTGATGACGTAGGGCTCGGCGAACAACTGGAAATAACCGGCCAAGGTCAGGATGCCGACCATCAGCAGCACCGGCCCCAGGATCGGCAAGGTGATGTGGCGGAACTGGCGCGCGGGGCTGGCGCCGTCGATGCGCGCGGCCTCGTACAAGTCTTCCGGAATCGCCTGCAAGCCGGCCAGGAAGATGATCATGTTGTAGCCGAAGTTCTTCCACACCGCGAACAAGATGATGGTCGGCATCGCCCAATGCGGGTCGCCGAGCCAGTCGACCGGGTCGATGCCGACCCACGACAGCACCCAGTTCACCAGGCCGTAACGGGTATGGAACAGGTAGCGCCAGATCACCGCCACCGCCACCACCGTGGTCACCACCGGGGCGAAGAACGCGGTGCGGAAGAACGGTTTGAACAGGCCGAGCTTGGAATGCAGCAACATCGCCGCGCCTAGCGAAACCGCGATCGACAGCGGCACGCCGACCGCGACGAAGTACAAGGTGTTGCCGAGCGCGCTCCAGAACAGCGGGTTGCGCAGCAAATTGAGGTAGTTGTCGAAAGCCACGAAGCGCAGGTTGTCGATATGCGCCAATGAATAGATATCGAAATCGGTCAGGCTCAGCGCCAGAGCGGCCAGCACCGGCAAGCCGAAGAACAGCCCGATCACGCTCAGCGCGGGCGCGGCGAATACCCAGCCGGCGGTGGCGGGCTTCACCGCGACGCTCCGGCCGCGGGCATCCGGGCCGCGGCCTGCTGATCGAGCATCCAGCGTCGCTTCTCCAGAATACGGTCGGCGCGCCTATCCAGTTCCGCCGCGGCTTCGTCCACGCTGAGGCGGCCGTTGGCGAGTTGCTCGCCGACCAGCTTGATCTCCATGGCGATGCGCTCCCATTCCGGCACCTTCGGCGTCGGCCGCGCGCGCTCGAGCTGATCGCGGAACGCGCGTGCATAGACGTCGTTGGCCAGCACCGGCGCATCCCAGGCCGCACGGCGCGGCGGCAGATTGCCGCTGAGGCCATGGAAGCGCACCTGCACCTCAGGCTCGGACAAATAGGCGATCAATTTCCAGGCCGCGTCCTGGTGTTGCGAACTGCGGAACAAGACGAAGCTCGCACCGCCGGCGACCGAGGCGCCGGGCCCGTTCTCACCCGGCAGGGGCATGGTCATCCAGGTCGACTGCAGATCGGCCGGCAGGCGCCGCTTGAATTCGGCGATGTTCCAGGGGCCGTTGACGTAGAAACTGAAATAGCCGCGGCCGAATTCGTTCCAGACGTTGGCGATCTGGGTATTGCTCGCCAGCGGCGCCCAGCGCCGGTCGAAGACTTCGCGATAGAAGCTCAGGGCGCGCTTGAAACCGGGGCTGCGGAAATTGCCGTAACGGCCGTCCTCGCGCAGCAACGGGTCGGGCGACTGGATGCCGAGGTTGAGCAACGGTTCCGGCTCGTTGAGCGGAAACAGCACGGCGTAACGATCCGGGCCGACCTCCCTCTTGATCGCCGCCATCGCCGATTTCCATTCCGCCCAGGTCGCCGGCGGCCGTGCGATACCGACTTGCTTGAGCAGGTCCTGTCGATAGAACGGCAAGCGCGTTTCCACGTACCACGGCACCGCATAGGCATGGCCGTCGATCACCCCGGTGTCCCAGGCGCCGGCAAAATAATCGCGCGCCTGCACGGACGGCGTCCGCGCCAGGCGCGGGTCGAGCGGCGTCAAGGCATCGAGCAAGGCGAATTCGGAGATCCAGGTGTTGCCGATCGCGCACACGTCGGGCAAGGCGTCGCCGGCGAACGCGGTCAGCAGCTTCTCGTGCGCGGCGGTGATCGGCAGTTGCTGCACTTCAACGCGGATGCCGGGGTGGCGGCGCTCGAATTCGGGAATAAGTTGGGTGACGACCTCGCCCTCGAAGCCCATGGCCCAGAACCGCACCACTTCGCGGCCGTCGTCTCGATGGCTGCAACTGCCGAGCAGGACCAGCGCGCACAGCGCGACCAGGCCTCGCAGCGCCCTGCCCCATCCACCGACACGTACGGCGGCTGGCGAAGTGTCGATGGTCGTCGATGGACCGTTCAAGCGCTCATTCCGGCTTCGGCGGGGTCTGCTTGGACGGCGCATTGCTGCGCCCGGCGCGCGACTCGGCCTCGCCGAGCGCGCGTGCGGTCGCCGGGTCCATGGCGCCGGCCGGTTTCGCCGGTGCGGCCGCTGCGGCGGCGCCGGCCTTCGCCGGTTCGCCGTCCTTGCCCTTCGCGTCGGCGCCCTTGGCATCCGCCGGAGCCAGCCACCCGCCCTTGAACCCGGCGCGTTCGAGTCCGGCGCGGATGTAGGGATTGCGCTTCATCACGTTCCAGACGAACTCGTTGCGATAGTTGCTGATCATGGTCAGGATCGGCCCCTGGTCGATGCCGATGTAGTCGCTGGACACCCAGCCCTGGTCCGGCACCAGGCGCCCTGTCTTGAGCGGGATGTCGTACTTGAAGCTCGGATTGAACGAGTCCAGGAAACCGTAACTCGAATAGATGTACTCGCCGTAGCGCTCGTGCATGGTCACCGTGGTCGGGATCACGATCTCCGGCGCGAACGGCAGCGAGGCGATCGCCGCGGTCGGCGCGATGGTGCCGTCGTCGAAGTTCTCGCGCAGGCCGGCGCCGCGCGCCGAGTAATGGCGGAACTGGCGCTGCTCGCCGCGGTATTCCTGCAAGGTCTGTTGCGGGCCGTCGCTCGCGGTCAGGCCCCACACTTCCGGGCCGTACTCCTCCCACTTCATCGGGTTGGCGATGGCGTAGGCGCGCTGGGCGTAGGCGGCGCGACGGCTGTTCTCGAAATAATCGATGCCGCGCTCGCGCATGTAGTCGTCCTGGATACCGCGGAAATCGATCCAGACGTGGCTGTACTGATGGCCGAACAAGGGGCCGAAGGCCAGGAATTCTTCGCCCTGGTATACGCCCCAGACGTCGTTGTAGGTGCGCGTCCACACCGTCCAGGCTTCCGGGCCGACCGGATGCGAGGGTGAGCCCAGCGCCAACACGTACAGCAGCATCGCCTCGTTGTAGCCGACCCAGTCGTGCTTGATGAAACCGCTCTCGGGGAACCAGCCCATCGAGATCAGCGGCTTGTTCTGCTGCAGCCAGGTCCAGTCGACGCGTTTGTACAGGGTGTCGGCGACCTCGCGGATCTCTTTCTCACGCGGATCGTCGCGGTCGTAATACGACTGGGCGAACAACACGCCCATCATCAGCAAGCCGGTGTCCACGCTCGACAGCTCGACCCAGCTGTCGTAGCGCTGTCCCTTCTGCATGTCGAGGAAGTGATAGTAAAAACCTTTGTAACTGCCCTTGCCGCTGGCCTGCGGGCCGCTCGGCAGGTCGCGCAGGAACTTCAGGGTCAACAAGGTGCGGTCGACCGCCTGGGTACGGCTGACCCAGCCTTTCTCGATGCCGATCGGATACGCGGTCAGCGAAAAGCCGACCGAGGCGATGCTCGCGAACGGGCGCGACGGATACCGGTCGGGGGTCAGGCCGTTCTGTTCGTTGGTGGTGTCCCAGAAAAACTGGAAGGTGCGCTTCTCGATATCGCGAAACAGCGGCGGCAGCTCCAGCCGCTCCTGCTTGAGCGGCTCGATCACCACCGGCTCGGCGCTCACGATCGGCTGGGTCTGCGAGCCGGTCTCGGTTTTCTTGCAGGCGGACAAGACGAGCAGCAGCGCGCCCAGGACAGCGATGGAGACCGCACGTGTTGTCGACTTGAGGTGGTGCATGAAACGAAAGACCCCTGTGTCTTCGTGTTGAGATTTAGATCGATGCAATGAAGAAAAGTTCGTTGCCGCAAACATGTATGCCGGCCAGCGAACGCAGAACCAGGCGCCAGCCGTCCGCAGACGGCCGGCGCCTGTCGTTTACCAGTTGAAGCCCATCGACAGCTTGAAGCTGCGGGTCGGCAGCGCGATGTTGTCGCGACGCTCGCCGAGGCGCTCGTTCGGGTTGCCTACCACGCCACGGAAGGTGTCGTAGTCGATGTAGTTGCGCCAGTTGAAGACGTTCAGCACGTCGCCGCGGACCCAGAACTTGAAGTCGGTGCCGGTGTCCCACTCCTTCTGCAAGGCCAGGTCGAACTGCTTGAAGCCGATCGTGTCGCCCGGGGTGTAGGGCTGGAAATAGCAGTGGTTCGGCCCGTTGGTGATGCAGTTCAGCGATTCCTCCGCTTCCGGGCTGGCCAGGGTCAGCTTGCCCGACAGGGTCATGCCGTAAAAATCCATGATGCCGGTGGCGACCAGGCGGTGCTTGGAGATACCGAGCGCGCGGGTGAAGCCGACATCGTCCAGGTTCGGATAATCGAACGCGAAGATGTCGGAGTTGTTGCGGTTCTCCTTGGCGTCGCTGTAGGTATAGGCCAGGCTGACGCCCCAGCCCGATTCCTCGGTGAAGGGCTTGTCCAGCGACAGCAGCAAGGAATTCAAGCGCGTCTCGACCGCGTTGTTGCCGATGAAGAAGTTACCGAAACCGGGCAGGTTCTGGCCGAACGGCGGGCTGCCGAAGCTCACCCCCGGCGGATAGAAGTTGCCGTCCGGGCGGCGGTTGCCGAGAGTGAACAAGATGCCGTCGTGGCTGCGGATATGCAGCAGGGTCGCCGAGGAATTCCAGTCGTGGCCGAACATCGCGAAGGCGTTGCGCATGCCGAGGCTGAACTGATCGGAATACGGCGTCTTCAGGTCGTTGTTGAGCAGGAACACCTCGTTGCCGGCGTTCGGGCGCTGCAAAGCCAACGCCGCCAAGGTGGCCGGATCGTTGAAGCTCGGATCGAAGTTGAAGCAGTTGCCGGTCGGCGTGACCGTGCAGGTGTGGTTCGGCGAATTGAATTGGTAGGTGATCTGCTGGAACGCCAGGCGATAGCGCTCGAACGACAGGTAGTCGAACTGGTTGCGGTTATACGAACGCCCGGCGCCGCCGAAGATCACATGGCGCTCGTCGCCGTTGAGATCGTAGGAGAAGCCCAGACGCGGCTGCCAGCCGTCCTTGAACGCCTTACGGTTGCTGCCGGTGCTGATGTAATCGTTGATGTCGTAATCGACGGTGGCGTTATGGATGTTCGGGTAGGCATTCAAGGCCGCGACCAGGTTGGCCGGGGTCACGAAATCCTCGTAGCTCGGCGTGGTCTCGTAATCCCAGCGCAGGCCCAGATTCAAGGTCAGATGCTCGTTGACCTCCCAGTCGTCCTGCAGATAGATGCCGAACTGCTTGTTCTTGGACTTCACCGCCGGCGGGAAGCCGGTCGCCGAACCGGAGAACCGCACTTCATAAGGCGTGGCGAAATTGCGGATGTCGTAACGGTACTGCGGCGTGTACGGCTGCTTCTCCATCGCGGTGATGTCGATGGTCTTGTACTTGAGGCCGGCCTTGACGGTGTGGCCGTCCCAGCCGTTCCAGGTGAAATCGTTCTGGAAGGCATAGCCCTTCTGGCCCTTGTTCTGGAAGTCGCCGCCGCCGCCGAAGTTGAGGACTTCCTCCATCTCCGGGTTGTTGCGCGTTTCCTGGCCCTGGCGCGGCACGCGCAGGTTGAAACCGTTGCTCAGCGTCGCCGGGCGCGGCCCGAAGGTCACGTCCTCATAGGTGAGGTGGGCGTCGTTGATCCAGTCGGCGGCGCTGTACTGATAGCGCAGGTCGACGCGGGTTTCCTCGCCGGCCTTGAGGGTGCCGTATTCGGCCAGCCGGGCGCCGCCGATGTTGGTCAGCTCGTCTTCCTTGCGGTACTTGGTGGTCAGCTCGATCAGGTGGGCATCGCCCGGCGCCCAATCGATCTTGCCGAAGTACAGGTCTTCCTTGAACGGTGCGCTGATCGATTGCCGCGCCATCTCCTGGAACGGCGCCGGCAACTGGTCGATGCGGAAATTGCGGCCCGGGGTGATCGCCCGCGGCGAGTTGTATTCCTTGGCCTCGTAGGTGACGAAGAAGTGCATCCGGTCCTGGATCAGCGGGCCGCTGAACGAGGCGCCGTACTGCTCTTCCTTCGATTGCGCCTTGGGCACTTCGCCCTTTTCTTCGCGCACGGTCTTGGCGTTCCATTGGTCCGAGGTGTGGTCCCAGAAGAAACTGCCGTGGAATTCGTTGCCGCCGGACTTGGTCACCGCGGTGATCGCGGCGCTGCTGAGCTGGTCGTACTCGGCCTTGTAGTTGGAAGTGATGACCTTGTACTCGGCGATGCCGAGCTGCGGGAACGGATTGCCGCGGCTGGAGTCCTGGCCGGTGATGCCGCCCTTGAGCACGTAGTCCTTCTGGCCGACGCCGTCGACGTAGACGTTGATGCCGTTGCTGAGCTGGGCGCCGCTGCGCAGCGAGGTCGAGCCTTCGGTGCCGGTCTTGAACTGCACGCCGGGAACGATGTCGGCGAACGCCAGGAAGTTGCGCGAGGCCTGCGGCAGCGCGGCGATCTGCTTGTTGCTGACGTAGGTGGCGATTTCCGAGGTGCGGGTCTCGACCAATGCGGTCGAGGTCACGGTGACCTTGTCGAGGTCGGTCGCCTCGCCGCTCGGCGCGGCCTCGGCGACGCCGCCGGTCGATACGTTGAGCGTCGCGGCCTGGCCGACGGCGACGGTCACATTGCGGGTGTTGCTCTGTCCATCGGCGCTGACGTCGATGCGGTAGGTGCCCGGAGGCAGGCCGGCCAGGGTGTAGTTGCCGTCGGCGCCGGTCTGCACCTTGCGGGTCAGGCCGTTGGCGAGATTGGTCGCGGTGACGCTGGCGTTCGCGGCCGGGCCGGCATTGCCGCTGACCACGCCGCGGATCGTCGCGGCGGTGCCCTGGGCGAAGGCGATCGGCGCGGCCATCGCCAGGCAGCTGGCGAGCGCGCAGGCCAGCAGGCTGCGGCTGGGCCTGGAATGGCCGGATTTACTGTCGGATTTATTGCTGGAGCGACGCGAGTGGTGTGGGTTCATATGCTTTCCTCCCTCCAAGGAGCACGTACTGCAAGGTTGCAACGGTGGAGCAATCTCTGCTCTGTAATCGCTTACACGTTCGTCCAAATTTTTTTCGACGCGATCAGCCACCGCCCCCTCGGCGTACCCCGGACTCGCGCACGATCAGTTCCGGCCGCAGCGGTTCGCTCTGCCGCGGCTCGTCCATGGATGGTTGTTGCTCCTGCGCAGCGGCATCGGTACCCAGTTGCGTCAACAGCAGACGCGCCGCCCGGGCACCGAGCTCGGCGATATTGACCCGCATGGTCGTGAGCGTCGGGTGGACATAGCGTGCAAGCGGGATGTCGTCGAACCCCGCCACCGCGATGTCGTCGGGCACCTTGAGGCCCGCCTGCACGAACGAAAACAAACAGCCCAGCGCCATCATGTCGTTGGCCGCGAACACCGCATCGGGGCGCTGTGGCGCGGCAAGCAAGGCCTGGCCGGCGCGATGCCCGGAGGCCTCGTCGAACTGGCCCGGCAGCACCCATTCGCTTGCATCGGGCAACAGCCGCGCAAGCGCTTCGCGATAGCCGCGCAGGCGTTCGTGGGCATCGAAATTGTCTTCCGGGCCGGCGATGAAGGCGATGCGGCGATGACCGCAATCGACCAGGTGCTCGACCATGGCCTGGGCGCCGCCGTAATTGTCGACGCTCAGCGACAACAGGCCCGGCACGGCGCTCTGGGTGTTGATCAACACGATCGGCATGGCGGCATCGAGTTCGTCGACGATCGGCGCCTGCGCCGCGACATAGGGCGACATCACCAGCAAACCGTCGACGCGGCCGCGCATCGCGCGCAAGGCCGCGGCCTGCTCTTCCGGCCGGCCGTGATAGCTCGACACCAACAGGTGCAGGCGATGTTCGCGCGCGACCTGGTCGACGCCGCGCACCAGTTCGGAGAAGAATTCGCCGTGCAGGTCGGGCAGGACCACGCCCAAGGTGTGGGTGCGCCGGCTGCTGAGGCTGCGCGCGGCGGCGTGCGGCGTATAGCGCAGGTCCTGGGCCACCGCGAGCACGCGGCGCCTGACCTCCTCGGCCACGTTGCCATGGCCGTTCAAGGTCCGCGACACCGTCGCAACCGACACCTGCGCCGCACGGGCGACATCTTTGATCGTCACGCTCATCACGTTCCTGGACCGCCCCTCGCGGCTGGAAAGTGGCCCGACTGTAAACGTTTTCAAGAACAAGTGTAAAGCGCTTGTTATGAAAAGCGTTTAACGGCTTCCTGCACAGGCGCGCATGCTGCAGCGCGACATGCGCTGTGCGATCAGCGCCCCGCTTCGACCGCCGTGTTCAGCCGGCGCCTTCGTCCGGCGTGCGCGCACTGATCGAGAGCGCATGGATGTCAGTGTTCATCAGATCGCCGACCGCGGCATAGACCGCGCGATGACGCGCGATCGGGTTCAAACCGACGAAGGCAGCGCTGACCACGGCGACACGGAAATGCCCGCGCCCGTCCTGGGCGCCAGCATGGCCGACGTGGCGATGGCTTTCGTCCTCGACCTCCAGCGAGGCCGGCGCCAGCGCGGTCTCGATCGCATGGCGGATCGCCTCGACGCGCTGTTCGCGCGGCAGCGCCATTACGGCAGCACCTTGCGGAACGGACGCACCTCGACCCGCGCGTACACGCCGGCATCGACATAGGGATCGGCATCGGCCCAGGCGCGCGCGGCCTCGAGCGATTCGAACTCGGCGACGATCAGGCTGCCGCTGAAACCGGCCGGACCCGGGTCTTCGGCATCGATCGCCGGGCATGGCCCGGCCAGCAACAAGCGGCCCTGGTCGCGCAATGCGGTCAGGCGCGCCACATGCGCGGGACGCGCCGCGCCGCGCGCGGGCAAGGAATCGGCGACGTCATAACCTTCGATCAGATACCACATGCCTGGACTTCGACCTCGTGAGGGACGCGCACGCCGCGCGAGGCTGCATTCTCGCAGGCTCCGGGCCGGCTTGCGCGCACCCGGTCGGCTGTATTCGCATGCGGCGCGCGCGCAAACGCATCGGCGTGCCGGCCTTGCGCCGACGAAGCGGCCCGCGTCGGCAGACGCGGGCCATTGGCGGTCACGCCACCATCGGCCGCGCCGGTTGCTGCTGTTGCTGCTGCGTCGTCTGCGGGCCCTGCTGCGCCGCTTGCGGCACATCCTGCTGCAGGCGCTGGCTCGATTGCTCGACCGGCTGGTTCGCCGCGATCGCCTTGTCGGCGTAAGCGCGGTGGTGGGTCGGGTCGTTGAGACCGCCCTGCACCGCGAACAAGCCATTGCCGTTGGCGTTGAGCGCGACGTGGTCGATCTTGGTCAGGCCGCTGACGCGGGCCTCGTAGGTCAGCGTGGCCGCGGCGTTCTCGACTTCCTGGCGATTCTTGAAACCGGCCTGCGGGCCGAGCTTCTCCAAGCCGTCGACCGCCTGCCGGAACATCGCGTTGTTCGGGTGCGCCGCATCCGACAGCAAGGGCGCACGCGCCGGGTCGGCGGTACGCGCATGGCTGTGCCCGTCGTGGGCCTGCGCCGGCTCGGCCTTCTTCAAGGCCTCCAGCGTGCGCGGACCGGCGATGCCGTCGACCTTGAGGTGGTGATCGCGCTGGAACGCCTCGACCGCTTCCTTGGTGTGCTGGCCGAACTTGCCGTCCGGCACGATCGCATGGCCCTGCGCGTCCTTATAGCCGAGCTTGGCCAACTGCTCCTGCATCGCCTTGACCTCGGGACCGCGCTCGTCCTTGCGCAGCACGCCGTCGGCCATCGCCGCGGCCTGGGTGGTCGAACCGGGGCCGCCGGGCGTGTGCACGGCGCGACCGTTGCCGGAGACGTTGCTCACTTGCGCCGGGCCGGTCAGGTTGTCCGAATGCGGCGGCCGGCGATCGGTGCTGATCGCGCCGCTGTCGATGTCGCGTACGTAACGCTCCATCTGCGGCAGGTAGCCGGTGTTGATGTCGACGTGGACGTGCTTGCCGAAGGCGTTCGGATCGCCTTTGTTGAAACCGCCCTGGATGCCGAGCGGCTGGCCGTACTCGACGCGGTCGCCGACCTTCAACTCGGTGTTGCGCAGGTCCATGTGCCGGTACTGCGCGATCATCTCGCGGCTGGGATCGTTGGCCGGGCGGTCGTAGATCTGGACGATGCCGTCGCGCGGGTCGACCCGGCCGATGTAGCCGTTGGCGACCGCGGGCACGGCCACGGCGCTGGAGCCGCCGGCCTGCAGCACGAAGTCCTTGGAAACGTAGTGGTCGCCGTCGCGCGAGACGGTCGGCGTGCCGGCGTAGTTGCCGAGCAGTTCTTCGCGCTCGCCGTTGACGGTGCCGTAGACGCGGCCGCGCTCGTTGCCGCGGGTGGGATGGTGGCGCTCGAGGTCTTCGTAATCGTGGACGTGCTGTACGCCACGACCGACCGATTCGACGATCGAATACTTGGGCATCGTACTTCTCCTTGTCGATGGTTTATCCGGACGGCCGCCCCCGCTCGCGGGAGAGGCCGGGGTTCAACGCAGCTGTTGAGTCAGCTGCCAGCACCCTTGCTTGAACTCGAACACATACGCTTCCGGCTTGCCGAAGGTCTTGACCACCTCCTCGTCGGGCGAGAACTCGGCCTTGACGAAGTCGACCCGCATGCGGTCGCCGCTCAGGGTCCGCTCGATCTTGACCCGGTCGAGTTGGCCGGCCTGCTTGCCGGGCTCGTCGTACGACCACTGATTGTCGACCAGTGCGATCTTGAACGGCCCGGCCTGCTGCGGCGTCTGCGACTCCAGCAGCTTGCCCGGGTCCTTGAGGTCGCGGATCTCGATCTTCGGCGCGGAATAGGCGGAGCGTACGTTCGCCTGGTAGACGAATTGCTCGAAGAACGAGGCGAAGCCGTCTTCGCTCTTCACGCAGGCCTCGGCCGGCAACTGCACCGCCGCGCTGGCGGGGGCCGAAGGCGTCGCCTCGGCCGGCGCCGGCTGGGCAGTTGCAGGCTCGGTGGCTGCGGGCTCGGCAGAAGCCGGAGTCGCGGCCGCGGCCGGATCGGCCGTATTGGCCTTGCCGGCCTCCGGCGCGGGCGCGTTGCAGCCCGCCAACGCCAACACCAGAGCGGCGGCGACGGTCCTTGCTTGGTTCATTGCGATTCCCCAGTCCATTAGTTGTGCCTGCCCAGTCTAAATAGCTGTACGGCCCGGCGACAGGCCCCGCACAGGCCGCCGCGGCGATCGGCAAACCCGAGCGCCGTCGCGCCCGCGACCCCGGGCGGCCCGGAGCCGGCCGGCCGGTACCGCTCCCCGACCCGGCCGGCGTTCATGCCGGCGCTGGACACTGCCCGCCCCAGCCCTTACCCTAACTGTCAATTGCCCGAGGCCGGATGCAGCGGCCCGTCGCGACAGGACCCAAGCCGTCGCCACGTCAGCACCCGTACTTCCCCGCACATCATCGGTGCGCCAGTACGCCAGTGCACAGCTGCAGACCACCGGCTCACGCCCGCAACCCCCTTCGTCTCAGCCGCCACGCCTTGTCGTGACGCGCAGGCCGGGGCCGTTCGGGCCTAAAGCACACGCCTTTATAGAGTGGTCCGTAGCACCCGCAGGGAAGCTCGATCCCGGTCCTTGCACGACCTGGCGCGGCTCTCGATGCGGTCATGCGCCGCAAGCATCGTCGTAACTGCAGTGCCGACGGCCCGGAGGGGCCGGTTTCGAATGAGCAACGAACCCGCGCCCGTCGCGACCGAATCCAGCCCAGCCCCGACGACGCCTCAGCAGCAGGAAATGCCGCTGGCGATGGTCCACGGCCAGCCGGTGCTGCAGATTCCGCAGGATCTCTACATCCCGCCGGACGCGCTCGAAGTCATCCTGGACGCGTTCGAAGGCCCGCTCGACCTGCTGCTGTACCTGATCCGCCGTCAGAACCTGGAGATTCTCGACATCCCGGTCGCCGAGATCACCCGGCAGTACGTGACTTATATCCAGGCCATGCACGAGATGCGTTTCGAGCTGGCCGCCGAATACCTGGTGATGGCCGCGATCCTGGCCGAGATCAAGTCGCGCATGCTGCTGCCGCGCTCGGCCAACGAGGAAGGGATCGAAGAAGACCCGCGCGCCGAGTTGGTCCGCCGCCTGCAGGAGTACGAGCGCTTCAAGAAGGCGGCCGAGGACATCGACACCCTGCCCCGCCAGGACCGCGATACCAGCCCGGCGCAGGCGTACGTGCCGGACCGGGCTTCGGTCAAACTGCCGCCGCCGGTCGATCTGCGCGAGATGCTGCTGGCCCTGCACGACGTGTTCAAGCGTGCCGAGCTGTACACCCAGCACGCGATCAAGCGCGATGCCTTGAGCGTCCGCCAGCGCATGGGCGAACTGCTGACCCGCATGTCCGATGGCGTGTTCCATCGTTTCGAATCGCTGTTCACGGTCGAAGAAGGCCGGCTCGGCATAGTGGTAACGTTCCTGGGCCTGCTGACCCTGGCCAAGGAACAGTTGATCGAGATCGTCCAGGAGCAGCCCGAAGAGGGCCGCCCGCCGGCGCCGATCTACGTCAAGTCGTTGGCGCTCATGAAGGATCCCGACGAGATCGAACTCAGCAGCGAGTTCGACGACGCCGCCAACGATGACCGGGCTTCGTGACTTGGCTGTCGTGACTCGGCTGCTGCCGTCGTTCCGCCTCGCCGGGGCGGATTCGATCGGGACGGACTTGATCGGGACGGATTCGATCGGAACGGACTCGATCCCGGCAGGGGCCGGGTCCGCCTCGCCCGAACGTTCCTGCACTTCAGCCTCCGGATTCCGCGAACGCGGCCGTGATGGCCCGGACACGCAGCTCCCGCCTCGCCCGCTTCCGCTATAGCTAGATCGGCCGCCAACCGGCCGACCACCGACCCAGGCACCGATTCCCACAGGCTCCAGGGCCGATCGCCAACGCAACGATTCAGACGCATTCCATGGACCAACTCCTCGTCACCCGCATCGTCGAAGCCGCCTTGCTCGCGGCCAACCAGCCGCTCACGCTGGCGCAGCTGCATGCCCTGTTCCCCGAGGACCAGCCGGCTCCGGCCGACAGCGTCGAGACCGCGCTGGAGACCCTGCGCGAGGGCTGCGCCGAGCGCGGCGTGGAACTGGTCGAGCTGGCCTCGGGCTTCCGCTTCCAGGTCCAGGCCGACGTCCATGCCTGGGTCGCGCGCCTGTGGACCGAACGCCAGACCCGCTACACCCGCGCCACCCTCGAGACCCTGGCGCTGATCGCCTACCGCCAGCCGATCACCCGCGGCGAGATCGAACAGGTCCGCGGCGTCGCGGTCAGCAGCAACATCATCAAGGCCCTGGAAGAGCGCGAGTGGATCCGCGTCGTCGGCCACCGCGACGTCCCCGGCAAGCCGGCTCTGTTCGGCACCACCAAGACCTTCCTCGATTACTTCGGCCTCAAGCGCCTGGACGAACTGCCGCCGCTGTCGGAACTCAAGGACATCGGCGAGCTCGAACCGCAGTTGCCGCTCGACGGCGAAGCGATCGCCGCCGGCGGCATCGCCACCGGCCACGACGACGAGACCGGCCTCGATCAAACCAGCCTCGATCAAGCCAGCAACGATGCCGAAGCCGGCGAGGACGACGGCGACTCGGTCGCCGGGTCCACCGAATCGGGCGACTCGAACGACGGCGCCGACGACAGCGTCGACGGCGACAGCGATACCGATAGCGACACCGATACCCACACCGATACAACCGTCCTTTCGGACGACCCCGAAGCCGCGCCGGGCGAGCGCGCGGCGGACGCGAACGATCACGAGCAAGACCAACACGCCGTCGAGACGACGACCGTTCCGGAATTTGAGGCCGAGTCCGAAGACGACCGGCCGGAGCAACAGAAATGACTGAAGAAAACCGCCGCAAGCTCTCACTGAAGCGCGGCAGCGATGCCGGCGCCACCGCCGAGGCGCCGCGTCTGGAAGAACGCCTGCACAAGGTCCTCGCGCAAGCGGGCCTGGGCTCGCGCCGCGCGCTCGAGCAGCGCATCGCCGACGGCCTGGTCAAGGTCAACGGCGAGACTGCACAGGTCGGCATGAGCATCAAGGGCGGCGACAAGATCGAACTCGACGGCCGCAGCTTCATCGCCAGCGCCCTGACCGAGCCCTCTCGCGTGCTGATGTACAACAAGCCCGAAGGCGAAGTGACCACGCGCGAAGACCCCGAAGGCCGTCCGACCATTTTCGACTCCCTGCCCGCTCTGAAGGGCGCGCGCTGGATCGCGATCGGCCGCCTCGACATCAACACCACCGGTCTGCTGCTGCTGACCACCGACGGCGAACTCGCCAACGCGCTGATGCATCCCTCCTTCGAGGTCGAGCGCGAGTACGTCTGCCGCGTGCGCGCACCGGAAGGCCAGGAGCAGGTTCCCGATAATCTCGTCGACCGCCTCGCCCGCGGCGTCGCTCTCGAGGACGGCCCGGCCAAGTTCGACGAGATCGAACGCATCGGCGGCAGCGATTCGCACGACTGGTTCCGCGTCGTGGTCAAGGAAGGCCGCAACCGCGAAGTGCGCCGTTTGTGGGAATCGCAGGGCTGCCAGGTCAGCCGCCTCAAGCGCATCCGCTACGGCACCGTGTCGTTGCCGCGCGAACTGCTGCGCGGCCACTCGCAGGAGCTGGTCGGCGACAAGGTCGACGCCCTGCGCGGCGACCTCGGCCTGGAAGACGGCACGCCTTCGGCGCTGACCCTGCAGCCGGTGATCGGCCAGCGCAAGGCCGCCAAGTCGACCGTGCACCTGTCCGGCGAGCGTTCGCACGGCTACGTCGGCGGCCACAACACCGCCGACGAAGGCCGCGAGCTGCGCCGCTTCGACCATGTCCGCGAAGACCGCGGCGGTCGCGGCCGCGGCGGTCCGCGCAAGCACGGTGGCCTGACGGTCAGCGGCGAAGCCGCGGCCAACCAGTCGCACAAGCCGTTCAAGCAGCGCAAGGAAAAGGGTCCCAAGCCCTTGCCCGACGGCAATCCGGCCGCGTTCCGTACCTGGTACGTGCCCGATGGCGTCGAGACCGGCCCGAGCGGCCACCGCAATCCCGACGGCCAGGGCCGTAAGCCCTACGCCGGCAAGCCGGGCGGCGCACGCGGTCCCGGCGCGGGTGCCGGTGCAGGCGCCGGTCGCGGTCGTCCGCACGGCGGCGGCCTCGGTGGCGGCGGCTTCGGCGGCGAGCGCAACGGCAATACGCCCTACGGCGGCGAGCGCCGCAGCGGCGGCGGCCAGGGTCAAGGCCAAGGTCAGGGCCAGCGCGCTCCGCGTCCCTACGGTCACCCCGGCAATGCGCCGAGCTTCCCGTCCGACCACGCCAACCCCGGCAGCTTCAATCCTTACGGCGGCGAACGTCCGCGCAGCAATGCGCGTCCGGCCGGCGGCAAGCCCGGTCCGGGCGCCCGCCCCGGTGCCGGCCCGCGTCCCGGCGGCAATGCCCGTCCGGGTGGCGCGCCCCGTCCCGGCGGCGCACCGC